>JAJYHR010000040.1 GCA_021784675.1 Actinomycetes bacterium | reverse complement strand
TCGTACCCTTCAGCCCGACGACGGCGTTGCAGATGTCGGTAGGATCGACAAGGACGGGGGAGCCCGTAAAGGCTTGCTTTTTGTTCACAGCTTGAGAAGCTACAGGTTCCCCCGTCACTCCTCTTCCCAAGCTGACTCAGCTACCTGGCCGGTGATCCGAGAGCCTCAGACCCCGCTAAGAACTGAAGAGCCCGTTTCAGGCCGACCCCGAGAGAGCGCACCGAGCGATGACCGCGCCCGGGGTCACCACGATCGTGGCGGAAGCAAACGGATCCCTCGTCGGCTTCGCTTGCCTGCAAAGCGACGGAGAGATCCAGGCTCACCTCTCGCTGATCGCGGTCGACGCGGCGCACCGGCGCCGGGGCATCGGCCAGTCGCTCGTCGCCGATGCGCTTGCCAGGGCAGGCGGGCAGCGCGTGGACCTCGTCACCGATAGCGCCGAGGGCTTCTACGCCGCCCTACCGCATCGCCGCTTCGCGGGTTACCGCATCTACGCACCGTTCGATCAGGACGAACGACCGGATCGAGACCAGCCCCTCGTGCGACCATCCGCGGGGCTAGACCAGGATTGGGTGAACGATGTACTCATCCAGCGCTGGGGAGCTCCGACGATCATCAGCCGAGGCCATGTCCACGACGCTTCGACGCTGCCTGCTCTCGTAGCGGAGGTCGACGGTAAGCGCTTGGGGCTTGCGACCTACGACACCGGCGGCGAGCAGGTCCAGCTGGTCACGCTCGACGCGCTTGTGCAGAGCCAAGGCATCGGCACCGCACTGCTGTTCGCCGTAAGGGAACAGGCTGCCTCACTCGGCTGCCGAAGGCTTTGGCTGGTCACCACGAATGACAACATCGACGCGATCCGCTTCTACCAGCGCCGTGGAATGCGGATCGCCGCTCTGCACCGCGGCGCCGTCGACGAGGCTCGGCGGCTCGAGCCCACGATCCCCGAAGTGGGCGACTATGCGATCCCAGTCCACGACGAGATCGAGCTGGAACTTCTCTTGGGCGAATAGAACCAGAAGCGCATCGGTCGCGGACCTGCCTGAGCTTCTGCTCACTCCGTTAGGGAGTTGCGAGGTTGTAGCTGCCGCCCCCCGGTGAGCAGCGGGTGGAGGTTGCGCCGGAGGGCGGCCTATCCCTTCGGGTCGACCGTAGCAGGCAGCTTGATTTCGACCAGCTGGCCGTCACTCGGCATCCGATGCCTGGCCCTCGCCTGGAAGCTCATCCAGGTGAGGGCCAGGACGGCGAGACCAATGACGATCGGCAGCACGAGGTGGCCGGGGTGGGCCGGCACGCCAAGAACCTGGTGGAGGAACACCGAGGTCGCTCGGCGGGGGGAGAACCCTGAAAGGGATGCGCCATGAGTCGCGCAACCAAAACACACTCCCCTGCAACGGATGAAGCAGGAAGCCGCCGAACGGCTGTGGACGGCATGACCGCGCCGTGCAGCAATCGCCTTCCTTCAGGCGGGCGGGGAAGTCAACGCTTCCGGAGCTTCCACGTGGGCGGCGGCGAATCGAACCGATCCGCCGCTTTCGCCCGGAGACGCCCCTCCTTCACGCCCCTCGACGTAGGCTGCGTGGCACGAGCCGCGCCGAGACGATCCTTTCACCTGTGGAGCCGTTAGTAAAGGATAATGTACTATCCTATACTAAGGATTCTCGTTAGTAAAGGACCGCGCGTGTTCGGAACGTTCACCCGGAAGACCTGGGTTCATGATCCAACGGTGTACGCGCCGGCAAGGTACCGACGCGCCTGCGCCTACGACGCCTTCATCCCCGACCTGCTCACCAGCCTGGAGTTCTCGCTCTCCAGCTCGGTCGCCGGCGTGATCGCCGACGCCGAATCCGCCATCCGGACACTCAACGAGCATGCCGACCCAGGCCTCGCCCCGCTCGCGCGCCTGTTGCTTCGCACCGAGTCGATCGCATCGTCGAAGGTCGAAGGGATGCAGGTCGACGCGCGCGTCCTCGCCCGAGCCGAGGTGCGCAACGACACCGGGCAGAAGGTGCCGCCGACGGCTCTCGGAGTCCTCGCCAACATCGACGCAATGCAGACCGCGATCGAGATCGCAACCGAGCGGGAGCAGCTCAGCCCGCCGCAGATCGCCGAGATTCACCACAACCTCATGGTGGCGTCGGAACGGCCCGAGATCGCCGGGCAAGTACGGACCCGGCAGAACTGGATCGGCGGCAACGACTACAACCCGTGCGGCGCGGACTTCGTACCGCCACCGCCCGAGGAGGTGGGCCCCCTCCTCGAGGACCTGTGCGCGTTCTGCAACGATGAGACGCTGCCGCCTCTCGTCCAGGCGGCGATCGCACACGCGCAGTTCGAGACGATCCACCCGCACGAAGACGGCAACGGGCGAACCGGCCGCGCTCTGCTGCAGGTCATCTTGAAGCGCCGCAACGTGGCGCCGCGCTTCGTCCCCCCGATCAGCGTGGTACTCGCACAGAACAGGGACCGGTACATCGAGGGACTCACCGCGTACCGGGAAGGGAACTTCGAGCAGTGGTTCGAGATCTTCGCTGCGGCCGCAGCGCGCGCCGCAAAGCTCGCGAAGCGATACCTCGCCCAGGTCCGCGACCTCCAAGAGGTGTGGCGAGCTCAGCTGTTCAGCTACGGGCCGGTCCGCCGGGACGCCGCGGCGTGGCAGCTCATCGAGATCTTGCCGGGCCATCCCGTGATCACCGTTCCAGTAGGCGTTGCCAAGGTGAACCGCACCAAGCCAGCGGTCAGCGGTGCTGTCAACCAGCTCGTGGCCGCCGGAATTCTGCGGCCTCTCTCCGACAACAGGCGAAACCGCGCATGGGAGGCGATCGGGCTGCTCGACCTCCTCGCTCACCTCGACTCGGGCGAGTACCCCGAAGGAGACGAGGAGGGCGGTGGAGAGCCTCTCCCGAGCCCGAAAGCGCGACCGGCGTCCGGCGGCGAGCAGACTGTGAAGCCCCTCCCTTCGACTGACGACTTCCTCTTTCGGCTCCGTCCAGGCTCCTGGTTCTCGCCACCTGAAGTCCCTGAGCTGACGCTTCGCGTCACGGTCGCGCTCCCGAGCGTCCTCCCTGGCATCGGCGCCAACTCCGCCGAGCGCACCACGTTGCTCCGCGGCCAGAAGCGTGAGGAGCGCCTTCTCGACCTCCTCGAGCACTCTCCGATTACCGAGCAACTTCACCAACTCGAGCGCGTCTGGGGAGGAGTGACCGGCGCTAGATGGGAAGCAACCGGAATCGGGACCGCAGAGTTCTCTGAGCTCTGGTTTGCCCCCTACGGCATCGACGCGCGGCGGCCACCGCTCGCTGCTCGATGCGGCGTCGGGATCGGGTGGGTCGACAGCGAGAATGCCACGCAGATCGCAACCATCCAAGGAACGCTGGACATCATGATCAATCTCACCGGGTTGAACGACATGCGCAGGCCCGACGGCATCCCCCGCCGGATCGACGACCCTCCTGTGCCGGCGGCACTGTCGCTCGAAGAGCTGGCCAAGATGCTTCACGGGCTCCTGGACTTCCCAGACCTCGTCGTCCCCGCTGCTCGATCGCTCATCCCAGACCCGCAGCTCAACAGCCTGAAGCTCGCAGAGTGGGTGACGTTCTCAGGACCCGCTGCGAACCAGCTGGTTGACCTGCGACGATTCCGCCTGCTCGCACGTAGCTCCGGGATCAGCCAGATGGTCCGGGGCGTTCTGATGGAGCCGTACCGAATCGGCGGCACTTGGCCGTCGTCCCGGGACTTCGTCGCGGATCTCCTCTCCGAAGGCCTCGAAAGCGGCGGCTACCGCGACATCGACGCCGCGATCGAACGGATCCGTGAGCTGAGCTGACGGAGCGGAAGGGGGCGAACCGCAGGCCACCCATTGCGGACCGGAGACGACTCGAGCACGAGCCCACCCCTCAAGAGCGGGGCTCGACACCCGCAGCTTGCGCCAGAGGCAGTACCCGCAACGGCGTCTCTACCTCTGGCCCGCCCCGAAGATATTCTCGCCATGCGAGCCACGGCAGGCGTAACCTCTGGCGCAAGGTGGGAGCCATGTGGAATGCGGCATCGTGCCACGAGGGGCCACCGTCGGGCGAGTATCCCGCCCTCGCTGACCTGTCGGCAATCGAGGACGCCGACGAGCTCTGCCGGCGCCTGCTCGAGCCGGCCTGGGGCTGCAAGCGCAGCTCTCGCTGCGCTGAGGCGGTCGACCTCCTCGCCCGCGTGCATAGAACCGGCACCCTCCCCGGCGCATTCCGCGCCATGCTGCTCTGCACCGACGATCGCTGGGATCTGGTCACGGGCAAGCTGGTCGGTGCCATCGAAGCATCCCGGGTCCTTCGGAGTGCCGACTTCGGCGGGCCGGACGCGGCGTTTCGCGCCGCGCTCGTGCGGTTGCCCGGTTTAGCACGGGCGGGAGCGAGGGCCTGAATGCGTATCTTCCTCGCCGGGGCGAGTGGAATCATCGGCGTCCGGCTCCTGCCACTCCTCGTCGACGCTGGCCACGAGGTAGCGGGCATGACCCGCTCGGCAGGCAACACCGGGAAGATCGAGGCGCTCGGGGCGCAAGCGGTCGTGTGCGACGTGTTCGATGCAGCCACCCTCGCGGAGGTGGTCGCGGCCTTCCATCCGGATCTCGTCATCCACCAGCTGACCGACCTACCCGACAAGGTCGATCGGATCCCCGAGTACACCGGTCGCAACAACCGGATCCGGACCGAAGGCACCCGCAACCTGCTCGCCGCGGCGCAGGCGGCCGGGGCATCCCGGTTCCTCGCCCAGAGCATCGCCTGGAAGCCGCCTGGAGGCGGCGAGGCCGTCGGCGAGCACGAGGCGCTCGTGCTCGGAACAGGCGGCGTGGTCGTCCGCTACGGCCAGCTCTACGGCCCCGGCACCTACTACCCGGGCGAGCCACCCTCGCCGCCGCGGATCCACGTCGACGACGCCGCCCGCCGGACGCTTCCCGCGCTCGACGTGCCGAGCGGTATCGTGGTGCTCAGCGACACGGAACAAGGATGACAGCCAGGGCCGCGGGGGCCGGAGTTCTCAAGCTCCCCGCAGCCGCCCCGGCCTCAGCAGCGACCGCCGCCGATAGCTTCCGGGCCGGGCTATGGAGACTCCTGTGGGCAGCAGAAGGAGGCCTGCTTCGCAAGAAGAGGGGACCACTGCAAACTTCGTCGTCACCCTCCGGCACGGTAAGGATCCGCTCCCCTAAGCAGGCGTTTCCCGCCTCCCCGGAGCCCTGCATTCGAGCTCTCCCGGCTCCTCAGCCTTGCGTTGAGCGCTGCAACTCGATCATGTTGCCCTCCGGATCGGTCACGTAGCACCACGTAACCGATCGGTCCTCATCGATCCGCGTCGTGACGATGTCCCCGATAGATCGCCCGCCCCGTGCGAGCACTTCCGCTCGAGCCTGCTCCACATCCTCCACCGCGAAGGCAAGGTGCGCGAGGCCCAATCGGTTGGCTGCGGCCGGGGCACGCTCCTCCAGCTGCTGGTACTGAAAGATCTCCAGCGTTGGGCCGCCCGGCCCGTGACCGGGCAGGCGCAGATGGACACCCCGGAACGCAGCACCTGCCACGCCGGTTCCGCGTTCGAGTTCGTCTCCGGAGAGGTCGCGCTGCGGTGGGACCTCCTCGCAGCCGAAGACCCGCGCGTAGAACTCAGCGAGACTCCGCCACTCCGCCGCCACGATGTTCGTATGCAGGTAACGCACCGCACCCACTTTATCCCTCCCCACCGCCGAATTATGCAATAGCGCCCGTTCTCCCGGTCGCGGCCGCAGAGCTCTCGAGGGGAAAGCCTGCCACCCGGCGAGCACCGGTTAGAAGCAGGGTCCATATCTAGTGGTTTATAGCTATGTATAGCACCCACCGCTACACTCGCCTAGAGAACGCTAGATTCGCTAGCTCAGCTCCCCTATCCCGCGCAGCAAAGCCCTTGCCGCGGCGATCACCTTCGCGTCCAGCCGCTCCCTGGTCCGGCGGAACCGGTTTCCGCATCGTACAGGCCAACCGAACGCATCAAGCTCAGCCCTCCGTACCGTCGCCCAGCGGCAGCTGGCTTATAGCCTCCGGAAGACCGCGTAGTGAAGCGGTCCCGTAAATGGCATGGCCATCGCCAACCGGACGTACTCCCCGTCCTCGAAGACCTGCCCCTCCTCCTTCTCGTAGGCGCCAAGGTCCGGATATTCGAAGACCATTACCACCGAGTTCATCTCACCCGACAGACCCTGTAGCAGCCGCGGCCGCGGGTAACCAGCCTGAACTCGGTAGTCCATCCAGCGAGAAGAGGCCTCGATGAACTCGGCAAACCGGCCGGCTTCGATCCGCCCCGACACGTGCACTTCCACAGTCACAGCCGCGAGCCTAACATCCCTCCTGCCCAAGCGCCCGGGATCTTTGCATCCGGCGGCGACCTCGGAGCAGAGCTCCCGCTACACACCGGCCGAAGCCGTGCCCGCAGAGAGTCTCGCCGCGTCAGGAAGTGGCGGCGCCGCCGGCCCGCTCCTCCAGGAGCTGTGCGGCCGCCATCACGGCGATTTCGTACCCGGCGGCCCCAAACCCCTGGATGCTGCCGTCGACGACCGGGGCGAGTACCGAACTCCACCGCCACGCCTCCCGGGCGAACGTGTTGGTGATGTGGAGCTCGATCTTCACCATCTTCTTAGCGGCCAGGGCGTCGGCGAGCGCCCACGAGTAGTGGGACAGGGCTCCAGCGTTGATGACCAGCGCCGCGATTTCCGGGCCTAGCCCCTGCACCGCCTCCACCAGGCCGGCCTCGCGGTTCGACTGCAGGTGCTCGAGGCTAAAACCAAGCAACTCCGCCCGAGTGCGAGCTCGGGTTACCAGGATATCGATGGTGTCCCACCCGTAGAGCTCCGGTTCCCGCATTCCCAGCATGTTCAAATTCGGCCCGCTCAGCAGCTGGATCACCCGCTCCATCCGGCAAACTCCTCGATCTCGCGGAGGATGACCTCCTCCTCTATCCCCTCGACCACCTCCAGGCCGCGGGGACCATCGAGGATGAAGGTCGGTCCAGCCTTGTTCTTCTTGTCCACCTTGAGGTAGCCGATTACCTCTTCCGGCTCGAGTTCTTGCGGCAGAAACGGGCTCAGATGGAAGGCGTCCAACACCTTCAGATGCTCCTCCACCCGCTCCGCGGAGATCCTCCCCAGCCCCCGGGCGAGCCGCGCGGCAAAGATCATGCCCACACCGACGGCCTCCCCGTGGCTGATCGCCGACTCTTCGCCCCGGCCGAGGAAGGCTCCCTCGATGGCGTGCCCGAGGGTGTGGCCGTAGTTAAGCAGCGCTCTCCTCCCCGACTCCCTCTCATCGGCAGAGACCACCTCCGCCTTGATCTGGGCGCAGGAGTACACCTGCAGGTCGAAGGGGAGCGACTGCAGTCGATCCGCACCGAGGAAGGTGTACTTCGCCATCTCGCCGGCCCCGCTCCGCCACTCCCGGGATGGGAGCGACGCGAGCGCATCCAGGTCGCAGATCACCGCCAGCGGCTGCCAGAAGCTGCCCACCAGGTTCTTGCCCTCGCCCAGGTTGACCCCGGTCTTCCCGCCGATGGCGGCGTCGACCATGCCGAGGAGCGAGGTCGGGAGGTTGACCAGATCGATGCCGCGGTAGTAGACCGACGCAAAGAAGCCGGCCACGTCGGTGACCACCCCACCGCCAACCGCAATCACCCCGTCGTTGCGGGTGATGCCGGCCTTGATCGCGTCCGAGGCCAGACGCTCGATGGTGGAGAGGCGCTTCGCGCCCTCCGACTTCTCGACATAGCTCACCACCACGCCATCGGGGATGTCGAAGGGGATCGGCACCCCCTCCTGCGTAACCAGCAAGGCCCGCTTCCAGCGCTCGGGCCACCATGATCCCACGTCACCGGCTGCCCCGCGACCGATCCGGATCGGAATCTCGCGGCCGGCTGCCCTGATTAGCGTCTCCCGCAGCTCGCTCCCCGCGGTATCCAGAACATCCCGGTTCAACCCGCCTCCCAGCACCCGCGCATCATCGCACCGCCGACGGGGTCTCTCCCAGAGAGGAGAGGAAGGCCAGGCGGTTGCGGGAGAACTCGGCCACCGAGTCCCCTCCGAACTTGTGAAGGGCCTCCTGGGCCAGCACAAGCGCGAGCATCGACTCGGCGACTACGCCCATTGCCGGCACCGCGGTGACGTCGGTACGCTCCTTAAAGGACACCGTCGCCTCCTTGGTAACTACGTCCACGGTCTCAAGGACCGGCCGGTTCAGGGTGGCCAGCGGCTTCATCCAAGCCTCTACCACCACCGGACCTCCGGTACTGATCCCACCTTCGATGCCGCCGCTCCTCCAGGTCTTGCGCAGGTACTCCCCGGAGGCGGAGTCGTAATAGATAGCGTCGTGGGCGACCGAGCCGCGGAGGGCAGCGATCTCGATGCCCGCCCCGATGCTGCACGCCTTGACCGCCTGGATCGACATCATCGCCTGCCCGATCAGACCATCGAGCTTCCGGTCCCAGTGGACGTGACTGCCAAGACCCACCGGAACGCCGTGCGCTACCACCTCGACGGCGCCACCGAGCGAATCACCCTCCTTGGCGGCCTGCCGGATCTCGGCAACCATCTGCTCCTCGGCCACCGGATCCAAGCAGCGGACCTGGGACGCGTCGATGGCTTCGAGGTCCGCCGGAAGCGGCAGCTGGTCGCGCCTCGCGGTGGCGGTGCCGATCTGGACTACGTGGCTCACGATGTCGACGCCGATCGCCTTGAGCAGCAGCTTTGCCAGCACACCCGCCGCTACCCGCGCCGCGGTCTCGCGTGCCGAAGCCCGCTCGAGCACGTCGCGAGCATCATCGAACCCGTACTTCTGCATGCCGGCAAGATCGGCGTGGCCGGGACGCGGCTTGGTTAGCTTGGTAGCGGGAACGCCTGGCTCCGAGGACATCTCCCGGGTCCACTTCCGCTCCCACTCGGAGTTCCCGATCTCGATCGCTACCGGGGACCCGAGGGTCCGGCCGTGCCTAACCCCGCCAAGGATCTCGAGCACATCTGCCTCGAAGCGCATACGCGGGCCGCGGCCGTAGCCGAGCCGCCTCCGGGAGAGCTCCCTTTGAATCGCGGAGACCTCCACTGCCAGGCCCGCAGGCAAGCCCTCCACCACGACGACCAGCGCCTTTCCGTGGGACTCCCCCGCAGTCAAAAACCTGAGCATCCGCCTAGGTTAATCGGCACAAACCCCGAGGCTAACCAGCCGGTGACGGCGATGCCGGGGCAGCCCTGGGGACGAAGGGGTCCGGCGCGGCGCCATACGATGCCGTCGGGACCGGAGAGAAGCTTCCCTTGCTCGCCGGCGCGGAGACGGCTGGAGCCGGCTGCGCTTGAACCGCCTGGGGCTGCTTTGCCGGAGCCGGCGGCTGGGAGGTGAGCACGAAGGCTGCCCCCGCCAGTACGACAACGCCGATGCCGGCGAAGACCGCGACGCGCCCCCGGTTGCCCCCCTTCTTGTTTTCGTCAGCCGCCTCCGCCTCCCCGGAGGGAACTACCTCCCCCTTTGCCAGCTCGAGCGGGTTAAGCATGGTAGTAGACCCTCCCAGCTATATTGGCCAGCAGCTTCGGCGAAGAGCCCGCCGACGCACCGTTGGAACTGATCTGCAGGGAATCCACGGTCACCACCTCGCCCGCGCCGTCTAGCGAGTGCAAGAAGGAAACGACCTGGTGGTAAGTGCCGCTCGCCTGCAACGAGAAGCTGATCGCAGCCACCTGGGGTGGGAGCCCCGTACCCTGCGCAGAAGACCCTGCCGCCGGCGAAGAGGGTGCGATCTGGGTCAGGGTCACCCCATCGTGGGTCGCGTACGCGTCCAAGCTGCCGATGAAGGCGGCGAGGTCGAACTGGTTTGGCAGGGCGGTAGACAGGGCCTGAAGGGAGCGCTGGAGCGAAGGGGCGTGGCGCCGGTCGTTCACCAGCGCTACCAGCTGGACGCGATCGGCCGCGATCTGCGCCTGTGCGGCCGTTGTTGCCGCATTGGCAGCGGCGATCTTCGCCTGGAGTGGCCGGTAGGCGAGAAAGTACCAGGCAAGGCCGAACAGGAGCACGAGTGCGAGGATCCCCAGGCGGAACCGTCCGATCTGGTTCATGGCCGGGTCACTCCTATCGCTTTCAGGTAGGTGTCGGCGCGGTAGCTCCCGAACGCCTGCTCAAGCTGAGCCGTACCCGTGAAGGCGGTCAGCCCCGCCTGGCCGGGTGCGGGCTGGGAGCACCCCTGCCCGGGTGACTGCAGGTTGGAGGTGGAAACCCAGAGGTTGGAGATGAAGCCGAGCTTGCCCACGCTATTGAGCCAGTTGACCGGCGCAAACTGCGAGCAGCCCTGCATGGAGAAGGTCAGCGGGCTACCCGTGCCCGCCGAGCCGCCGCCAGCCGCGGTCGCCGTGGTTGCCGTGGTCGCGAGAGAAGGGGCTTGAGCCGAGAATTGGGTGATCCAGGAGTCTCCGGGCGCCACCCCGGCAATCTGGGTAAGGACCTGTGGCCAAGGGACCGAACCGGAAAGCGTCTCGGTCACCATCGTCGAGCGCTGACTTACCGACGATGCCAGCTGGGCGTAACGCGAGAGCGAGTTCACCTGGGTCGCCACCACCGCCTCTTCGGATGCTGCCTGCTGCTCGGCGGCGGCTGCCGACCTCTCGCTCTGCACCAGGAGAGCGGTCGGCACTCCGAGGAGGCCGGCGGCGAGCACCAGGGCCCCGGCGGCGACACCAACCTGATGCCGGACCCGGTTGCGCGCCCCCACCTCGGCGGGGAGGAGGTTGGCAAAATGCACGCCACCCTTCTTCTTCGCGGCCCTTCGATCCCACTCCCTGAGCACCGCCCCAACGATCTCGATCCAGTTCCCGCCCCCCTCCGGGACGAGCTGGTCGCAGTCGATGAGCCGGAGGACCCGTCGCGGACCCGGCTGCTCGACGCTGAGACCGGTCCGTTCGGCCAGCGTCTGCTTCAGGGTCAGCAGGGGGGCCGAACCGCCAACGAGGAGGAGTCGGGAGATCTCGGAGAGACCCCTCTGGATGCTGAAGTAGTCGATGGAGCGGGCGACCTCCTCAACCACGAGGCTCACCTGCCGGTTGACCACATCCTTTGCCGCCGCGAGCTGGTCAGGAACGCTCTCCTCCGCAGCGTAGGCGACCCGCCGCTTTAACCCTTCGGCCTGATCCACGGCGATGCCAAGCTGGATCGACAGATCGGACGTGACCGACTCTCCACCGGTCGGCAAGCTCCGGACCAGCTGGGGGTGGCCGTCTTCGACCACCTCGATGGTGCTCGAACGCGCTCCGACTTCAACCAGGTAGAAGCCCTCTCCCTCGTTAGAGAGCGCGGCACCGGCCCGGGCTGCGCAGAGGGAACCGACCTCGATCCTGTCGAGCCGGAGCGAGGCGACCTTGGCAGCCTCCCACAGCCGCTCGAGGACGATCCTTGGCGCCCCCGCCATAACCACATCCGCCCGGATCCCCCCCCTCCCCAGGGTGCCCTCGTAGTCGACTACCAGTTCCTCCAGCGGTAGCGGGAGGAGCTCGGTCATGGCGAATCCGAGCGCTACCGAGATCTCCTTCTCGCTCTGGGCGGGGACGTCTAGCGAGCGGACGACGAGATCCGGGTCGGAGAGGATTGCCCGGGCGCGCCGGGTCTTGGTGCCGACCTCCTTGATCAGGTCGCGCAGGACCTTGCCGCTGACGTCGGGGTCGGCATGCGCCCCCTCTGGAAGGGTCCGGTGGGCCAGCCACAACGGTGGCCTGGGCTTTCTGGTTAGCTCGATCTCGCACGCCTTGACGGCAAACGACCCGATCTCGAAGAGAATTACGCGTTCCATCCCTAGAGTCCTCGCAAGCTGGGTTCCTGCCTTTGCTGGAATGAATCGGCCGATCGGCGCGATTAGTTGAGCAACCGGAGCAGATGCGGCTCAGCGGCGTAGAGGGCAACCGTCGCCACCACTCCCAACCAGATGAAAGGGCCGAAGGGGAGACGGGACTTCAACGACCCGCGCCCGAGCACGATCAGGCCGACTCCGAAGGTGGCGCCAAAGCCAAAGGCAAGCAGCTGGCTGGCGAAGACCGCGAACGGCCCGAGGACCGCGGAACTGAGCGCCAGGACGCCCGCGAGCTTGGCGTCCCCGACCCCCATGCCGCCGCGAGAGATCGCCCCCAGAAGCAGGTAGAGGGCCACTACCGCCGCCAGCGAAGCAATCGGGATCACTGCGGCGAGCGGGTTGCGGGCGATGATCGCCTCCCCGATGTCCAAGGCGAGCAGGAGCGCCGCGGAGGGGTAGGTGAGGCGGTTGGGGATCCGGTACTCCTTGAGGTCCACCAGCGAGGCGGCCAGCCCTACCAGCAGCCCGACAAGGAGGACAAGCCTCGCCATCGGCGGTAACTGGAGGCCGCCAACCATCGCACCGACGGCAACCCCGGCCGCCTCGATCAACGGATAGCGCAGCGGGATTTGCCTCCGGCAGCTGCGGCACCGGCCTCCCAGCAGGAGGAAGGATAGGATGGGAACGTTGTCGTAGGCCCGGAGCACCGTTGAGCAGTGCGGGCAGCGCGAGCGGTCGAGCGCCAGCGGCATCCCCACCCGCAACCGCCACTCGAGCGCGGTGACCGTCGATCCACCCAAAGCGCCCGCGAGCGCGCCTGCCAGCATCGACCACATCAATGGTTCATCGGCATATCCGAGAACGGCTAAAACCGCGGCTTTCTCGGGGCCAGCCCCGGCCGGAAGCCAGGATCGCCCGAATTCCACTCAAGAACACACGCCCCGCGTGTCGAAAAGATACTTGGCTGGGAATAGACCCAGCTTTTGATCCTAGACCAAGGAGAAACGGATGTCTCGAATTGCCAAGGCGATCCAGAACAGCTCCGAAGAGGGCTTCACCCTGATCGAGCTGATGGTTGTCGTCCTAATTATCGGAATCCTGGCCGCAATCGCGATCCCGACCTTCCTCGGCGCCCGCACCTCGGCCCAGAACAAGGCGGCCGAGTCGGACCTCCGGAACCTGCTGACGTCGCAGTCGGTGGCGTACACCAACAACCAGTCCTACGCCAGCTCCACCAGCCTGGCCACCCTCGATCCGTCCTACACCAACCAGCTCAGCTCCGGCTCCATTGCAGTGACACCCACCACCCCGGCCACGTACGTCTGCATGTACGAGAAGTCCGCCTCCGGCACCTACTTCGGTATCGCCTCGGTCGCGTCAACCCCCGGTACCGGCACCTACTACTACAGCGGCTCCTCGGCGCCGTCGTGCACCCAGGACGCCACCACCGGAGCGATAACCGGGTGGGACTCGAACGCTACGGCGGCCGGCTGGTAGCAGAAGCCAGGAAGGGTCACTACACTCCGAACAGGTGCCGAAGTACCCTGCCACCTTCATCGACGAACCCGGGGTCTACAATCTGCGCCACCTTGGCGGCTACCAGATACCCGGCAACCAGATCCTGCGAAAGGGCCTCCTCCTCAGGTCGGAGGCCCTTTCCCGTATCGGCGGGAGGCGACAGCGCGACCTGCTCGAGCGCCTCGAGGTGAAGCTGGTGATCGACCTCCGAACCCCCGAGGAGCAGCGCCTCTTCGAACCGACCGCGCTCCCCGAGCAGGCAAGGACGCTGGCCATCCCACTCCCCGACATCTCCCGCTTCGAGGCCGTCCCTCGCGGCCACCCCGGATACCTGCAACTCGCCTACACCTCGATACTGCTGGACCACCCAAAGCGGCTCTCCACCGCGCTCCACGCCCTCCTCGATCCGGCAAACTGGCCGGTCCTCTACCACTGCGCGGCCGGCAAGGACAGGACCGGGATCGTCTCGATGCTCCTCCTGTCCCTCGCTGGCGCCGATCACGACACCATCGCCCACGACTACTCGCTGACCGAGCTGGCCGTGGCGAAGATCCTCGCCGACGCCGGGGTCAATCCAGCCATCGATATGATCCAGCTCCGCTCGCTGCCGCCAGGCCTGGTCAGCTCCAGGCCGGAGGTCGCAAGGGGGGTGCTGGCGATGCTCGAAGCCACCTTCGGATCGGTCGCCGACTACGCCGGCTTTCTCGGCATCCGCTCCGGGGAGGTCGACCGCTTCCGCCAAGCCATAGTCGAAAGGGCGCCGGCGGGAACCGGCAGCCGCGAACCCGCCATCGGCTAGTGAACCCGCCATCGGCTAGCGACCTCGCCGGCCCGAGCCGGGCGCGCTTGGAGGGCGGCCGCGCCTAGCTGCCGGCCTGGTCGCAGCGAGCATTCTCGAGGTGGGAGAGCAGCCCGCTCAGCTCTTCCAGCTCTTCGCGATCGAGCTTCGATCCAAGCTCCCGGTGGAGCACCTCGTGAAAGACGGGCAATCCGGCCACGAGCTTCTCCCTCCCCTCCTCGGTGATCACCGCGAACGTCCCCCGCCTGTCGGTCGGGCAGCTGCGCCGCCTCACCCATCCCAGCGCGCACAACGCGTCGATCCGGCGGGAGAGCGCCGAGCGCGACAGCAGGGTCTGGTCGGCCAGCTCCGAGAGCCGCATCGATCCGTCCTCCGACTCCCCCAGGACCGCTAGAACCTCGAAATCGCCGAATCCGATTCCGCACCCCTCCATCAACGCCTCGTCGAGGCACCACTCGAAGCGCGCCCGGACCGCGAACAGCGACCGGTACACCCCTACTTCGATGGCTGAGAGAGCTAACTCCAACATTTCTCCAATGTACTTGCGGTTGCAACTACCAAAGCACTATACTCTCATGATAATAGTGGAAATAGCCCGAAGGAGAGAAGCATGCCTACAACCGCAGCAAAGGACCTGGGAATCGCTACCGGAGAGTGGACCGCCGACGCATCCCACTCCACCGTCGAGTTCGTCGTCCGCCACATGATGGTATCGAAGGTAAGGGGACACTTCCAGAAGTTCGAAGTCAAAACCGACATCGCCGAGGACGTGACCCAGAGCACCGTTACCGCCAAGATCTACGCCGACTCCATCACCACCAGGGACGAGGCCCGGGATGGACACCTGAAGAGCGCCGACTTTTTCGACACCGCAAAGTTCGACCTCATCACCTTCAACTCCACCTCGATCCGCCCGGACGGGGACAGCTGGGTACTCTCCGGGGATCTCACCATCCGCGGGGTGACCAAGCCGATCGACCTTGCCCTGGAGTTCAACGGCACCTCCCCCGATCCATACGGCGGCCTCCGCTCCGGGTTCAGCGCTCGTGGACAGCTCTCGCGTGCTGCCTTTGGACTCGAGTGGAACGCGGCGCTCGAGACCGGTGGGGTCATCGTCGGAGACACGGTGACCATCGCTTTGGAGATGGAGTTGGTCAAGGCCTAGCCTGAGCCGTTCGAGTGCAATGGCCAAGGGGGTCCGGCGCTGCCGGACCCCCTTGGCTTTTTT
>JAJYHR010000153.1 GCA_021784675.1 Actinomycetes bacterium | reverse complement strand
CCAGAGCGTGGCGCTCGCCCACTGCGCGGTGGAGAGCCTGCTCGGTGCGGGGCTTACGGCCGAGACTGCCGGGAGCGCGCTGGCCGGGCTCCGGCTGCCGGGGGGCTTCGAGGTGCTGGGCGGATCGCCGGTGCTGATCTCCGACTCGGCGCACAACCGTGAGGCAGCGGCGGCCTTGGCCGAGACGCTTACCGAGGTGGTCGCGGAGGTCGGCGCGGTGGCGCTTGCGGTGGGGCTGACCGGCGGGCGGGATCCGCGCGAGTTTCTGGGGGAGCTGTCGGGTCTCGACGTTGCGGTCGTGCTCCCGCTCGATCTGGGGGTGCCTGCCGAGCTGGTAGCCGCGGCGGCGCTCGAGCTCTGGCCTCGGGCAAAGATCCTGGAGGCGGTCCCGGCGACCGGACTCAGGGACGCGATCGCCGGTCTGGGCAGAAACTCCGGTCCTGGAGTGGACGCGGTCGTCGTCACGGGATCGAACCGGGCCGTCTCCGCGCTTTTCTGCGAGGAAGGGCCGTTGCCGCTGCTCGGATGAGTTGCTGCGCCGTTCGCGAGGCCGGGTGGTAACCTCGTAGCTTATGTCAAGAACCCTGGTCATTTTCAAGCCCGACGCGGTGCGTCGCGGGCTTGTCGGCACGATACTTGCCCGCTTCGAGGCCCGCGGGCTGGCGCTCGCCGCCCTCGAGTACCGGACTCTTCCCAGGCCGGTTGTGCGTTCGCACTACGCAGAACACCAGGGAAAACCTTTCTTCGAGGACCTCGTCTCCTTCCTTTCCGGTGGGCCGGTGGTGGTCGGCGTGCTAGAGGGGCGGGGGGATGTCGTGAATATGGTGAGAACGATGATGGGGGCGACCGACCCCGCGAAGTCCGACCCGGGCACCATCCGTGGAGATCTTGCTATGCTCATCGGGGAGAATCTGATACACGGTTCCGACTCGGAGGAGTCGGCGTCGCGGGAGATTGAGCTTTTCTTTCCGGGCATGGACTCGGAGTAACAGTCGAGGACGGAAGTCACTTAGGAGGTGCTTGTGGCAGCAAAGGGCGTAGGGTCGATGTTCAGCCGGGACATTGCGGTCGATCTGGGTACTGCAAACACGTTGGTCTACGTGAGGGGGAGGGGGATCATCCTCAACGAGCCTTCGGTCGTTGCTATCAACACCAAGGACGGTAGGCCGCTCGCGGTGGGCGCGGAGGCCAAGCGGATGATCGGGCGCACTCCCTCGAACATCCAGGCGATCAGGCCGCTGAAGGACGGCGTCATCGCGGACTTCGAGATCTGCGAGAAGATGCTCCGCTACTTCATCCACAAGGTCAACCCGTCGAAGCTCTCCAAGCCGCGGATGGTCATCTGCGTCCCCAGCGGGATAACCGGGGTCGAGCAGAGGGCGGTCCAGGAGGCGGCGGAGTACGCGGGCGCGAAGAAGCCGGCCTACATAATCGAGGAGCCGATGGCGGCGGCGATCGGTGCCGGGCTTCCGGTGCACGAGCCGACCGGGAACATGGTTGTTGACATCGGAGGGGGTACCACCGAGGTCGCGGTTATCTCGCTCGGCGGGATCGTCACCGCCCGGTCGATCAGGATCGGCGGCGACGAGATGGACGAGGCCATCATGTCGTTCGTGAAGAAGCAGTACTCGCTGGCTCTTGGAGAGCGGACCGCGGAGCAGATCAAGATGACCCTCGCCTCCGCCTACCCGCTCGAGGAGGAGCTGCAGGCGGAGATCAAGGGGCGCGACCTGGTCACCGGCCTTCCCAAGACGATCACCATCTCGACCACCGAGATCCGGGCCGCCATCGAGGAGCCGGTGAACGCCATCGTCGACACCGTGAAGGACACGCTCGACAACACCCCCCCGGAACTGGCGGCAGACATCATGGAGCAGGGGATCGTGCTTACCGGTGGCGGCGCCCTGCTGGCCGGGCTCGACCAGAGGCTGCGCGCCGATACCGGCATGCCGATCGTGATAGCGCAGGATCCCCTGCAGTGTGTGGCCCTGGGGTCGGGCCAGTGCCTGGAGGAGTTCGAGGCGCTGAAGCAGGTTCTGATCACCTCCTCGAGGTAGGTGATCGCAAGACTTGGCTCGATTGCTAGAACGGCCGCGGGCGACGCTCGCGCTGCTAATCCTGATTGCGGTATCGCTCATCACCGTGAGCTTCCGCTCGCCTGCGAGCTCCCGCATCGGGTCGCTGAAGAATCTGGTCTCCTCGGTCGTCGACCCGACCAGGGGCGCTCTTGACTCGCTCTTTCGCCCGCTCTCCAACGCCTACCATGGAGTGTCCGACTACCCGAGCACGCTGACCCAGCTGCAACGGGCGCAGGCGCAGATCCAGTCGATGAGGCGCACGGTTCTTGAGGATCAGGGGGCGATCGCCGCCCTCGACCAGCTCTCGCGACTCTCCAACCTTCCCTGGGCCGGGACAATCGCGTCGACTCCCGCCCAGGTGATCGGGGTCACCCCTTCGAACCTCCAGCTGTCGTTCGAGATCAACCGCGGTACCAGCTCCGGGGTCGGCGTCGGGAATCCGGTTGTCGGAGGTGAGGGGCTGGTCGGCAGGGTGATACAGGTGACCTCCTCTACCGCGACGGTGCTCATGCTTACCGATCCGTCCTCGGTGGTGGGGGTGAGGATTGCCAAGACGGGCCAGGTGGGAGCGCTTACCGGGCAGGGTTCGGGACTCCCGCTCTCTGTTGGCCTGGTGGTCCCCGGCACCCCGCTCAAGGTGGGTACCGTTCTCTTCACCTCCGGACTCCAGGGGGAGATCTTCCCACCCGGGATCCCGGCGGGCAGGGTCACGGCGGTCTCCAACCCGGCCGGGAACCTGCAGGAGAGCATCACTGTCGCGCCCCTCTGCAACTACCAGAATCTCCAGTTCGTCTCGGTCTTGAAGTGGCTTCCCGGCGGTGGCTCGTGAAGCTGGTCCGATCGCTTGGCTTGCCGCTGCTGATCTTCACCGCGATCGTCGTCCAGCGCACGGCCGTCGGGCAGGCGACCATCGACGGTGTCCATCCAGACTTCGTCCTGCTGATGGTGGCGGCGATCGGGGTGACCCGGGGTCGGGAGACCGGCGCCCTCACCGGATTCTTCGCCGGCTTGGTAGTAGACAGCTTCGTCACCACCCCCTTCGGCTTATCGGCGCTTGTGTACGCCGTCGCCGGTTACCTGGCGGGGGAGATCGAGCTCTTCAGCGACGCCAAGCCCGCGACGCTCAGGATCCTGCTAGTGGGCGGCGCTAGCCTTGCGGGCGAGGCCCTTCTCTCGGTGGTGCTCTTCCTGCTGGGGTTGGGCGATCCGTTTAAGAGCCGTAGCCTCGAAGAGGTGGTCGTTGTGGCCGGCGTGAACCTGGTGCTGGCGCCGGTGGGGTTGGTGCTGGCGAGGCTGGTCTTCGGTCCTGGCCCGTCGCTGGTGTCCGAGAGGAGGTGAGTTGGCGGCGAAGGTCCCGAGGAGCCCGTCGAGGGCGCTCCGCGCTCGGGTGCTTGGGCTGAGCACCGCGGCGCTTTTTGCCGGGCTGCTCGCACGGCTCTACTCGCTCCAGGTTCTGCAAGCCCCGAGCTTCCAGCAGCAGGCGGTAGCCAACCAGACCCGCACAGTCGCCGTCCCTGCGCCGAGGGGTCTCATCCTCGACCGCAGCGGGGGCGTCCTGGTGGGGAACAAGGTGGTGGACGTGCTCGGGCTCTCTGCCTACGAAGCCTACCTGCATCCGGCGGTGGAGGGCAGGGTCGCCAAGCTGCTCGGCATCTCGCTGTCGACGGTAAAGAGCGATCTGGCCAACTCGCAGTACTCCACCTACGTGCCGACCCCGATCGGGTACGGCATCTCCCAGGCGACCGCCCTCTACGTCGACGAGCACCGCTCCGAGTTCCCCGGAGTGACCACCGAGTTCGAGACCGAGCGCACTTACCCCTACGGCACCACCGCCGCCCACGTCCTCGGCTACGTGGGCCCGATCTCGGCGGCGCAGCTGGCGAAGCTGGCCAAGGATGGCTACACCGCCGGCGACCAGATCGGTCGCGCGGGGGTGGAGCAGAGCTACCAGGGGTACCTGCACGGGACGGCGGGCACCGAGAAGCTGCAGGTGAACGCCTTCGGCCAGGTGACCGGAGTGCTCTCGAAGTCGCGGGCGAAGCCGGGAGGCAACCTCCAGCTCACCATCTCGCTTCCGCTCCAGCAGTACGTCGACAAGGCGCTGGCCACCAGGGTCCAGCAGCTCTCCAACAAGTACAACAGCTACTTCGGGCACTACACCGGCCAGCTCTCCGGAGCTGCCGTGGTGGAGAACGTGAACAACGGCTCGATTCTGGCGATGGCGTCCTACCCGACCTACAACCCGCAGGAGTGGGTGGGCGGTATCTCCTACAAGAACTACCAGGCGCTGGTCTCGCCGTCGTCGGGGTACCCGCTGATCAACAGGGCGATCGGCGGCGGCTACACCCCAGGGTCGACCTTCAAGATCGCTACCTCCTCTGCCGCCCTCGCGGACGGCTTGGTCACCCCGAGCACGGTCATCAACGACACCGGCGTCTTCACCATTCCCAACTGCACCGGCTCCTTCTGCCAGCTGCACAACGCCGGTGGCGAGCGGCTGGGACCGATCTCGATCTCGACCGCGATCAGCGCTTCCGACGACGTATTCTTCTACACGCTGGGATACCGCTTCTACACCAACGCCAGCCAGTACGGCGTCACCCCGATTCAGAACATGGCGGCAAGGTACGGTTTTGGCAGCCTGACCGGGATCAACCTTCCTGGCGAGTACCCGGGGATGGTCGACTCTCCCGGGCTGCGGAAGTACCTCCACGCCCACTATCCGAAGGCCTACCCCTACAACACCTGGTACGTTGCCGACCAGCTGGAGATGTCTTTTGGCCAGGGGCTCACCCTGATCACGCCGCTGCAGATGGCCAACGCCTACGCGACCTTTGCCAACGGCGGGACTCGCTACGCCCCCCGCATCGCTGAGGGGATCACCAACGATCAGGGCAAGCTGGTCAAGTACTTCCCGCCCAAGGTGGTCACCCACGTCAACCTTCCGGCCGCCGACCGGGCGGCGATCCTCGCCGGCTTCGAAGGGGTGATCTCGAACCCGCTGGGGACCGCTTACGGACCCTTCCAGGGGTGGCCGGAGTCCAGCTACACGCTGGCCGGGAAGACCGGTACCGCCTCGGTCTCCGGGCAGAACCCGAACGCCTGGTTCGTCGCCTTCGGCCCGGAGCCCAACCCGAAGTACGTAGTGGTCGTCGTCATCAAGGAGGGCGGCTTTGGCGCCGTCGGATCCGCACCGGTGGTCAGGCAGATCTTCCAGTACCTGAAGAACAATCCGGTGGGGCCGCCGCGCTACGGCGTCAGCCACCTTTCCGCCGGTTCCACGCAACCCCTGGGGCCGCAGGGAACCCTGCCGGCGGCCAAGTCCCAATCGCCCACTCAGGCGAAGCCATCCACTACCACGGGCAAGGGTTAGTGGGTTGGCTCGCCATCCGCGCTACACTTAAGGTTCATAGTGGTCCAGGTAACGCAGTCCAGAGCAGAGTTGACCGTGACGTGTGTGGTCGCGGCCTGCTTGGCCGGAGGCGTTTCGGAGGCCCCTCAACTCCTTGGTGGCAGGCGAGAGACCCGTCGGCAAGGCGCTCAGCCGCGTGCCGCGGCCTTGCTCCTTTCGAGCCCATCTCCTTGGGGCCAGCCACCGCGATCTGAAAGGTTTTTGTATGGAAGAACAACAGGCCCCTACTGGGGCAGTGCCGGGCGGGGAAGCTAGCGAGCAGGCTCCGCCGGCAAAGCGCTCCAACTCGAGGAGGCGCAGGAGGTCGAGCGGGAATCGGGGGGCCGCCGAGGGTGCGGCGCGCCCGCAGGAGCGGGCTCCCAGACCGCCAAGGCGGAAGGCCGAGCAGGCGGCTCCGGTGCAGATGGTCGTCGACACCAGGCTGGCGGACTCGATCGAGGCCGGGCCGAAGTCGAAGCGCCGGCTTGCCAGCCGGGCTCCCAGGGAGCGGCGGGGAAAGCCGGTCGGCCGGTACCAGCTGGTGGTCCATGTCTCCGGGGACGTGACCCAGGTCGCGATCTTGGAGGGGCGGTCGCTGGTGGAGCACTACGTATCCCGCGCCTCCGACAACCAGAACAGCATCAGCGGCAATATCTATTTGGGACGGGTGGCAAACGTGCTGCCGGGGATGGAGGCGGCCTTCGTCGACATCGGTACCAACAAGAATGCGGTCCTCTACCGGGGTGACGTCCGCTTCGACCGGGACGATCTGGAGAGCTTCGACCGGAGCGTCCGCATCGAGCAGCTGCTGCGCCCGAAGCAGGTCGTGGTGTGCCAGGTGGTGAAGAACCCGATCGCCCAGAAGGGCGCGCGCCTCACCCAGGAGGTGTCTATCCCCGGGCGGCTTGCCGTCCTCCTGCCCGGAGGCGGGAGCTTCGGGATCTCGAAGCGCCTGCCCGACGATGAGCGCAAGCGGCTGAGGAAGATCCTCGAAGAGGTCTCCCCGGAGGGGTTCGGAGTGATCCTGCGGACCGCCGCCGAGGGCGCGTCGAGGGACGAGCTCCAGCGCGACGTCGGCCGGCTGGTGGAGACGTGGCGCCGGATCGAGGAGATGGCGCAGAGCCAGCACGCACCGGCCCTGCTCTACCAGGAGCCGGCCTCGGCGGTCCGGGTGATCCGGGAGGAGTTCAACCGCGAGTTCCGGAGTGTGGTGATCGACGACCGCACGCTCCACGAGGAGGTCCTCGCCTACGTCTCGGCGATCTCGCCGGAGCTTTCCGACCGGGTCGAGTACTTCGATCCTGTGGCCGAGAAGATCTCCCTCTTCGACCGGTATCACGTTCACGAGCAGCTCCACAAGGTTCTCGATCACAAGGTGTGGCTCCCCTCTGGCGGATCGATCGTCATCGACCGGACCGAGGCGCTCACCGTCATCGACGTCAACACCTCTAAGAACGTCGGGACCGTCTCCCTCGAAGAGACCATCCACCGCAACAACCTGGAGGCGGTGGAGGAGATCGCCAGGCAGCTGCGGCTGCGGGACATCGGCGGCATCATCGTCATCGACTTCGTCGACATGATGGAGGCTCAGAATCGCGAGGACGTCATGCGCGCCTTCCGGGCGGCGCTCAACCGCGACAAGACCAAGTCGCACGTGTACGAGATGACCCAGCTCGGCCTGGTCCAGCTGACCCGGCACCGGGTTTCCGAGGGGCTGGTAGAGGCGCTCTCGGAGACCTGCCCCAGCTGCGGGGGTAGCGGGTACATCGTTGATACGAACCTGCTCAGCTAGGCCCTATACTGTCCCCGTTATGTATGCAGTTGTAGATGCCGGCGGTAAGCAGGCCAAGGTTGTCGAGGGCGCAAAGGTGCTGATCGAGCTGACGGGCGCCGAGGCGGGCGCGACGGTCGAGCTGCGGCCGCTCCTCGTGGTTGCTGAGGATCGGGTCGTGAGCTCCAAGGAGGAGCTGGCGGCGGCCCGGGTCGAGGCGGAGGTGATCGGCGTAGTGAAGGGGCCGAAGATCAACGGCTTCACCTACAAGTCGAAGGCCAACGAGCGGCGAAGGTACGGACACCGCCAGCGTTATACCCAGGTGGTCATCAGGTCGATCGCGGTCTAGCTCCACTGGAGCTAGCGGAGAGTTTGGGAGCGGATTATGTCGAAGACGAAGGGCGGCGGCTCTACCAAGAACGGGCGCGACTCCAACGCGCAACGGCTCGGAGTGAAGATGTTTGGTGGTCAGGAGGTCCGGGCGGGGGCGATCATAGTCCGCCAGCGGGGCACTAAGTTCCATCCCGGTACCAACGTCGGCCGTGGGGGTGACGATACCCTCTTCTCGCTGGTAGACGGTACCGTACGCTTTGCCACCCGGCGGGGGCGCAAGACCGTCGAGGTCGAGTCGGCCACAGCGGCGGAGGGAAGCGCGCAAGCGTAGGCGCGGCCTTTTAGGCAACGGAGCTCTTGGTTCAGGAGGGGCGGCGTGACCGGCCCCTCCTTGGCCTTTTCAGGGAGGGATTTCCAGAGGGCGAGATGGCGGAGTTTGTCGATACCACGCAGATCCACGTGAGGGCCGGCGACGGTGGGGCCGGCGCGGTCTCTTTTCGGCGCGAGGCCCATGTCGACAAGGGTGGCCCGGACGGTGGCGACGGTGGCGACGGTGGATCGGTCCTTCTGGTCGCCGGCGGCCAGCTCTCCTCGCTGATCTCCTTCAGGGACCACCCGTACCGGCGGGCCGAGGATGGGGTCCACGGTCAGGGGAAGAAGCGAAACGGGCGGCGCGGCTCCGATCTGCGGGTCGTCGTCCCGGTGGGCACGGTGGTGAAGGATCTTGAGGGGGAGGTGGTTGCCGACCTGGCTGAGGCGGGGGCGGCAGCCGTGCTCGCCCGTGGCGGGCGTGGTGGAATGGGTAACGCCCGCTTCCTCTCCAACCGCAGGCGGGCCCCGGGCTTCGCCGAGCAGGGAGAGGCCGGTGAGGAGCGCTGGTTCAACCTCGAGCTGAAGCTCGCGGCGGACGTTGCGCTGGTGGGGGAGCCGAACGTCGGGAAGTCCTCCCTGATTGCGGCGATCTCGCGGGCGCGCCCGAAGATCGGCGACTACCCGTTCACCACCCTCGTTCCCAACCTTGGGGTGGTGAATGTTGACGGGTGCGAGTACGTGGTGGCCGACGTTCCCGGCTTGATCGAGGGGGCTGCTGACGGGAAGGGGCTCGGTCACAGCTTCCTCCGGCACGTGGAGCGGGCCCGGATCCTCGGCCTGGTCGTCGAGCTGGCCCTTGGCGTAGAGGGGATGGTCGAGAGCGCCACTACCATCCTCGCCGAACTCGGGAGCTACCTGCGGGATCTGGAGATCCGCGAGACCGTCCTGATCGGGAACAAGCGCGATCTGGTCGGCGGTGATACCGATCCGGAGGAGGCGCTTGCCGAGGTGGGAAGGCGGGTCGGGCTCCCGGTGGCGGGCGCGGTGTCCGCGGTCGCGAGGGTGGGCACCCGCGAGCTTTCGCTGTGGCTGGGCAGGCGGGTCGACGTGTTGAGGGAAGGCGCGGCGCCGATCGCCGGGGAGGTGGTGGTTCACCACCCGCTCCCCCTGTACGAGGTGCTGGTCGAGCGGGTCGGCGAGGGGAGGTTCAGCGTGGGCGGCCGCGATGCGGTCCGGGCGGTGGGCTTCTCCGACTTGAACTCGATGGAGGCGCTGGCGATAGTGCAGGGGCGGCTGAAGCGGATGGGGGTCTTCAAGATGCTGAAGCGGCTCGGTGTGCGCGAGGGGGACACCGTGGTCGTCAGCTCGCTCGAGTTCACGTTCACGGAGGAGTGATGGCCATCAGGCGGCTCGTGGTCAAGGTGGGCACGTCGTCGCTGACCGACGAATCCGGCGGCTTGCGGATGGAGATGGCAAAGAGCCTGGTCTCCCAGGTCGCCCGGGTCCGGGACGCGGGCGTGGGCGTGGTCATGGTGGTGTCCGGCGCGATCGCGCTCGGCCTCTCCCAGCTCGGGCTGGAGCGGCCGCAACCCACTGAAGTGCTGCAGGCGGCGAGCGGGGTGGGCCAGGTCCAGATGGTCTCGGCGCTCCGCGAGATCTTCCACGAGGCGGGGATGGAGATGGCCCAGCTGCTGCTGGCGCCGCACGACTTCGGTGATCGGCAGCAGTACCTGCACGCGCGCCAGACGCTGGAGTCGCTGTTCGCTCTCGGCGTGGTGCCGGTGATCAACGAGAACGACGCCATCGCCAGCGAGGAGATCCGCTTCGGCGACAACGACCGGCTGTCGGCTTTGGTCGCACACCTGATCTATGCGGACCTGCTGCTGCTCCTCACCGACCTCGAGGGGGTGTACACCGCGGATCCGAGGTCGAGCGGGGAGGCGAGGTTCATCCCGATCTTCGACGTCGAGGAGAAGGAGCAGGTGCGGGCCACCGGCTCCGGTACCGACCGGGGATCGGGGGGGATGGCCTCGAAGCTGCAGGCTGCCGAGATCGCGGCCCGGTCCGGTGTCGACTGCATGATCGCGTCGGCGGCGACGCCGGAGGTGGTCGCCAAGGTGGCGGCGGGAGAACCGGTGCTGGCCACCTTTGTTCCCCGCAAGAGCGTGCGGGAGCCGGCGAGGCGGCTGTGGATCGCCTACGCGACCAACCCCGAGGGCCGGCTGGTGGTGGACGAGGGGGCGAAGAGGGCGCTGCTGGAGCGGAACGCCTCGCTGCTCGCCGTGGGCATCCGGGCGGTGGAGGGAGAGTTCCTCGCTCACGCCATCGTCGAGGTGGCGGGCGAGGACGGGAAGGTCTTCGCCAAGGGGGTGGTGCGCACCGACTCGAAGGGTGTCACCGGCGCGGCCTCCGAGGTGATCCACCGCGACGATCTGGTGACGCTCACCCCTTGAGGCGAAGGTTCACAAACGCCTAGAATCTAGAGAGCGAGGGGAGGTCCCGATGGAGACGGTTTCCGATGTGGCGCTCGAAGTCAAGCGCTCCCAGCGCTTCCTGGCGGCCGCGAACGGCGCGGTTAGGCGGGGCGCCCTCCTGTCGATGGCCGGCGCGATCGAAGCCAGCGCCGGCGCGATCCTCGCGGCCAACCGCGAGGATGTGGCGTCGGCCTCCGGCCTGGACGCCGCCCAGCTCGACCGGCTGCGGCTCAACGAGGCGCGTATCGAGCAGATGGCCGGGGGCGTGAGGGGAGTCGCCGCCCAGGAAGACGTGGTCGGGGCGGTCGTCGACGGCTGGGTGCTCGGGAACGGCGTCCGGGTGAAGCGGGTGCGGGTCCCCCTCGGCGTGATCGGGGTGATCTACGAGAACCGGCCGAACGTCACCGCCGATGCCAGCGCGCTGGCGCTCTACGCGGGGAACGGGATCGTGCTCCGCGGCTCCTCGAGCGCCATCCACTCCAACCGGGCGATCGTGGCCGCCATCCGCCAAGGGATCGCGGCGGCAGGGCTTCCCTCCGGAGCGGTCGGTCTTATCGAGGACACCTCGAGGGAGGCCGCCCGGGAGTTCATGCGGCTGGATGGGGTCATCGACTGCCTGATCCCGCGGGGCGGAAAGGCCCTGCTCGCAGCGGTGAGGGAGTCGGCGACGGTACCCACCATCATCGACGGCGATGGCAACTGCCACATCTACCTGGATCGGAGCGCGGACATGGAGAAGGCGCTCCCGATAGTGGTCAACGCCAAGACGCAGCGGCCCGGGGTGTGCAATGCGGTGGAGACGGTGCTGGTCCACGCCGACATCGCCAACGAGGCGGTGCCGCTCCTGGCCGGGGTGCTCTCCGGCGTCGAGATCCGTGGCGACAAGCAGGTGCTCGAGCTGATTCCGGGCCGGGCGACGCTCGCCAGCGAGGCCGACTGGGCTACCGAGTTCCTCAGCCTGGTGCTGGCGGTGCGCGTCGTCGACTCCTTGGACCAGGCGATCGAGCATATCGGACGCTACGGGACCGGCCACTCGGAGGCGATCATCACCGAGGACTTCGGCGCGGCCAACCGCTTCGTCCGCGATGTCGACGCCGCCGCGGTGCTGGTCAACGCCTCGACCAGGTTCGTCGACGGCGGGCAGCTCGGCATGGGCGCCGAGATCGGGATCTCCACCCAGAAGCTCCACGCCCGGGGACCGCTCGGGGTGGAGCAGCTTACGTCGGTGAAGTTCGTCATCGAGGGTGAGGGCCAGGTGCGCAGCTAGCCTCGTAAGGGTGATGCATTTCGAGAGCCCAGAGGCAGTAGCCGAGGCGCTGCGCACGGTCGGATACCTTCCCAGCGCGGAGATCGCCACCACCCTATACCTCGCGTCCAGGCTGGAGAAACCGGTCCTGGTAGAGGGTCCGGCGGGCACCGGCAAGACCGAGCTCGCCAAGGCGCTGGCGAGGGCGTACCGGATGGAGCTGATCAGGCTCCAGTGCTACGAGGGTCTCGACGAGGCGAAGGCGCTGTTCGAGTGGAACTACCGGAAGCAGCTGCTCGCCCTCCAGGCCGAGCAGGAGTCGGTGGAGTCGGTCTTTGGCGAGAGCTTCCTTCTGGAGCGGCCGGTGCTGCACGCGCTGCGGGCGACCGGCGACCGGCTCCTCCTCATCGACGAGGTCGACCGGCTGGAGATCGAGACCGAGGCGCTCCTTCTCGAGGTGCTCGCCGAGTTCCAGGTGACCGTGCCCGAGCTGGGAACCATCGTGGCCGAGACCCGCCCGCTGGTGATCTTGACCTCCAACGGGGTGAGGGAGCTCTCGGAGGCGCTCAAGCGGCGCGCCCTCTTCCTCTACCTCGACTACCCGGACGAGGAGCGCGAGCGGCAGATCATCGAGGAGTCGGTGCCGGGCATCAGCTCCGGCTTGGCGCGGGCGGTGGCCGGCTTTGTGGCCACCCTCCGGGAGCTCAGCCTGAAGAAGCCCCCGTCGATCGCGGAGAGTCTCGACTGGGCGCGCTCGCTGGTGGTGCTTTCGGCCTCCGAGCTTGGCGAGGAGGTGGTGCAGGCCACTTTGCCGACGCTGCTCAAGTACCGGGGCGACCTGGCGACGGCGGCTCGGCTGCTCGGCGGGGAGTGATGTTCGACCGGCTGATCCGCTTCTCCGCCGCCCTCCGGGAGGCGGGTGTGGGGGTGTCGCCGGCGGAGGTGGCGGACGCCTGCCGGGCGGCCCTCGCTACCGGGGTGGACGACCGGGAGACGGTGAGGGCGGCGCTCCGGGCGACCATGGTGAAGAGCGTCTCCTCGCGCGACGCCTTCGACCTGCTTTTCGAGATCTTCTTCCCGCTGGCCCCGCTCCGCGCGGGCGGGGACCTCTCCGATCAGGAGCTTTCGGAGTCGATGCTCTCGGCCCTCCTCGAGGGGGAGGATGCGCTCCCCGGGCTGGTGGGGGAGGCGGTCGAGCGCTTTGCCGGGATCAGCGCGGGCCGGCCGGTGTCGAGCGCCTACTACTCGTACCGCACCGCCCGCGCCATCGACCTGGACGGGTTGAAGCGGGCTCTGATCGAGGCGCTCGGCGGCGAGGGTGGCGACGGCGAGATCCGCCGCGAAGCCTCCCGCCGGATCGGCGAGGTCAGCCGGCTGATCGATCGGGAGGTGCTGTCCCGGCTGGTGGAGGAGCGGGGGGCGGAGGAGATGGCCGGCGCGCTCTCGATCAAGCTGCCGGAGGACGTGGAGATCATGCACGCCTCCGGCGACGAGCTCCGCGCGCTCCGGGAGGCGGTCGCGCCGCTTGCGGCCAAGCTGGTGGCGACCCTGGAGCGGCGGCACCGGTCGCGGAGGGAGGGGCCGCTCGACTTCCGTGCCACCATCCGGGAGTCCCTCTCCACCGGGGGGGTACCGGTCAACCCGGTCACCAAGCGGCGCCGGCCGGAGCGGCCGGAGGTGGTGCTCCTAACCGATATCTCCGGGTCGGTGGCCTCCTTTGCCCGCTTCACCCTGCAGCTCCTCTACACCCTCTCCAACGAGCTCCGAGGGCTGCGCAGCTTCGCCTTCATCGACGAGGTGGACGAGGTGACCGGGGTCTTCAAGACCGGGACGGACGTGGAGACCGCCCTGCGGGAGATCGCGCGCTCCGCCAAGGTGGTGGGGAACGCCGGGCACTCCGACTACGGCGCCGTCTTCCGCAACTTCGACGAGCGCTTCGGCGGCAGCCTGGGTTCAAGGACCACGCTGATCGTGTGCGGGGACGCGCGGTCGAACTACCACGACCCGGGGATCGATGCCTTCAAGCGCATCGCCGGGTCGGTGAAGGCGACCTACTGGCTCAACCCGGAGCCCGAGGGGTACTGGGACACCGGCGACTCGATGATGGACGCCTTTGCACCCTACTGCACCGCGGCCACCGAGGTCCGCACCCTGCGCCAGCTGCACACCTTCATCTCCGAGGTGCTGTGAGGTTCGCGTGGCGCAGCGCCCACAGGGGCCGTGATCGACGCTTGAGGGCGCCGCGGGTAATCGGCAGGCTCTTCTAATGGATCCTCGAGGTAGGTGGCGAGCCGGGTAGCACCTTTGTGAGTGGAGGAGTTTAGCTCGCCTCCTCAGAGGCGCTATCGGCTGTCGCCGCTAGCCCTAGAGGCTGGAGCATTCGGTGTCGATGTCGATTGTGCCCTTACTTTGCACGTACTGGATGTAGCTGCCGTGGCCGCCGAAGGGGAGGTAGTCCGTTCCCGCCTGGCCGGTGCATACCAGCTGCGGGTTCATTTGGGACTGCGTAGATTCGGTGGGCACCCACAGCGGGGTAGTGGGGGGGAGGGTCCCGGGTGAGCCCGCCGTGATGATGCCGTACTGGTAGTGCGTCGAGTAGACGCCGACGCGGGGAACCCCGAGGTACTCGAGGCCGGCCATGGCGCCGAGGATGGTGTCGTAGTTGTCCGTGCCGTAGTTGGCCGTGCCGGAACGGACCCACTGGCTGCCCGGGGACGTTTCGACGTCGAGCCACCAGGTGTTGTTGAGGATGGCGGACAGCCCAGCTGGCTGCGCATTCTGCTGTGCGGTGATGTAGGCGAACAGGGCCTCGTCAAAGCCATTGACAAAGTAGGAACCCGCGCTGGCGCAGCTCTTGCCTGACGCGGCGTATTGAGCGCACCCCAAGGTGCTCGCCGCCGCCGATGGCAGCTGATAGCTGGAGCCGGTCCAGGCGGGGGCCCCGTATGCGCCGGAGAAGGATCCGGAGCCGTATAACGACGACGGGCTCAACTGGCCGTTTCCGAGCGGTCCCCAGTAGCCGGCGAACAGGTACAGCTGGGTCTGCGCTCCGGCAAGACCCATCGCCTGCTGCTCGCAGCTCGAGAATCCGGCGGTATTAGTTGACGCTTGGGGGTAGTCGTAGCTGAAGGGCCAGCCGTTGGTCTCGACTATCGCCAGTTGCTGGCCGCTCTTGGGCAAGCTTCCGCACTGGCTATTGGACACGTCGTACCCCTGCACACCAGGCGGGATCGGGTCGGATGCGATCCCGACCACCGGGGCGGGTTTTGACACCCCGAATTCAGATCCGACGCCTGGAGCGTCCCCGAAGTTGAAGACCCCACCGTCCGCCCCCACCAGCCAGTACCCCTGGCCGTCGGGGGTCGCCGCCATCCCGACGACCGGGGCCGAGAGCGGATGAGACCCACCCAGGCCGGTGATCCCGTAGGTGTAGGTGCTCCCGTAGAAGCCGGCGTCCCCGAAGTTGAAGACCCCGCCGTCCGCCCCCACCAGCCAGTACCCCTTGCCGTCGGTGGTCGCCGCCATCCCCACGATCGGGGCCGAGAGTGGGTGCGAACCGGTTAGGCCGGTCAATCCATCGGTGTAGGGGTTCCCGTAGAAGCCGGCGTCCCCGAAGTTGAAGATGCCGCCGTCCCTTGCCACCAGCCAGTACCCCTTGCCGTCCGGGGTAGCCGCCATCCCCACGATGGGCTGGTCGAGCGGGTGCGAACCGGTGAGGCCGGTGAGGCCCAGCGTGTAGGGGTTCCCGTAGAAGCCGGCGTCCCCGAAGTTGAAGACCCCGCCGTCCTTTGCCACCAGCCAGTACCCGCCGCCGGCCGGGTTGTCCGCCATCCCCACGATCGGCTGGGCGAGCGGG
>JAJYHR010000163.1 GCA_021784675.1 Actinomycetes bacterium | reverse complement strand
TTTGCCACCAGCCAGTAGCCCTTGCCGTCGGGAGTCGCTGCCATTCCGACGATCGGCTGGGAGAGCGGGTGCGAGCCGGAAAGGCCGGTCAATCCATCGGTGTAGGGGTTGCCGTAGAAGCCGGCGTCGCCAAAGTTGAAGACCCCACCGTCCTTTGCCACCAGCCAGTAGCCCTTGCCGTCGGGAGTCGCTGCCATTCCGACGATCGGCTGGGAGAGCGGGTGCGAGCCGGAAAGGCCGGTCAATCCATCGGTGTAGGGGTTGCCGTAGAAGCCGGCGTTCCCGAAGTTGAAGATGCCGCCGTCCTGCCCGACGGCGAGGTAGCCGCTGCCAGTGGGCATGGCCGCGATGCCGGAGATCGGCCAAGAGGCCGTGATCCTGGTCAAGGGGTGGGCCGGAGCGGCGGCGTGGGCAACCGGGGCTGCCGCCACCTCCACCGGACCTGCGAGCCCCACCGCCACCGACGCGGCAGCCACTGCCAGCAGCCTTCTTAACACGCGAACGGACATCTCCACCACTCCTTAGGAGCTTTCGCTTCCATGCCTCTTGATTTCTCTACGTGGCATTTATCGACAAATTGCGCGAGTTTCTTGATGGATTCGCGCCGTTCCACCGGCCTTTTTGGTCAATAAGCGGCGGTATGCGCACTATCCGTGGCACCGCTTACAGTGGCGGTCGCTCGAAACCTTGCCGAAAACGCCACGGCCGTCCCTGCGCCGGGTGAGCCGGCGGGAACGGAATGGGGTGCCGGTGTTCGGAGGCGTGAAGGGGGCGGAGGCGGCGGCGGAGGGAGTGGTCCGCTCCAGATCGCCGGTACCGCCCTGCTAGTCTGAACTGGTTCGCATCACCATGCGGGCATGATCTGAAGGAGGCGTGACAGTTGCCAGCCACAGTGATCGTCGGGACCCAGTGGGGTGACGAGGGCAAGGGCAAGTTCACCGATCTCTTTGCCGGATCGGTGGATTCGGTCGTCCGCTACCAGGGTGGTCACAACGCCGGCCATACCATCGTCACCGATGGAGAGAGCTTCGCGCTCCAGCTGGTGCCGTCGGGCATCCTCTACCCCGGCGTCACCCCCATCATCGGGAACGGGGTGGTGGTCGATCCCCGGGTCCTTCTCGAGGAGATCGACATGCTCGAGGCCCGCGGCATCGACACCTCCCGGCTCCTGGTCTCCGGCAGCGCCCACCTGATCATGCCGTACCACCACGAGATCGACCGCCTCACCGAGCGTTACCTGGGCAAGAACCAGCTGGGAACGACGAGGAGGGGGATCGGCCCCGCCTACAGCGACAAAGCATCGCGGATCGGGCTCCGGGTCCAGGACCTTCTCGACGAGAAGATCTTCACCCAGAAGCTGGAGGTCGCCCTCCGGGAGAAGAACCTGATCCTGGCGAAGATCTACAACCGGCTTCCGGTGGAGCCCGAGAAGGTGATCGAGAACTACCTCGGCAACTACGCCCCCCGGCTGGCGCCGCGAATCGCCGACACCGTCTCGCTGGTGCAGCGGAGGTACCGGGAGGGCAGGCAGATCCTGCTCGAGGGGGCCCAGGCCACCTTCCTCGACCTTGACCACGGGACCTACCCCTACGTGACCTCCTCGAACCCGACCGCCGGTGGCGCCTGCACCGGGAGCGGCCTCGGACCCCGCCAGATCGACGCCGTCATCGGCGTGGCCAAGGCCTACCTAACCCGGGTGGGGGCCGGCCCCTTCCCGACCGAGCTGAACGACGCCGCCGGCGACCTGCTGGTCGAGCGCGGCCACGAGTTCGGCACCAACACCGGCCGCCGCCGGCGGACCGGCTGGTTCGACCTGCCGATGCTGAGGCACGCCGCCGGTGTGAACTCCCTGACCGAGCTGGCCATCACCAAGGCCGACGTCCTCGACGCGTTCGAGGAGATCAGGGTCTGCGTGGGCTACGAGGTCGGCGACGACTACACCGAGGACCTGCCCTACCACCAGAGCGATCTCCACAAGGCCAGGCCGGTCTACAAGTCCTTTCCTGGATGGAGACGCGAGATCGGCGGCATCCGCGCGAAGGAGGACCTCCCCTCCGAGCTCCGCGCCTTCCTCGCCTTCCTCGAGGAGAGCGGCGGCGTGAGGGTCTCCCGCATCGGCGTCGGGCCCGACCGCGACCAGTTCATAGAGCTATGAAGATCGTCGTGGTCGGCGCCGGAGCGCGCGAGCACGCCCTCGCCACCGTCCTCGCCAGGTGGCACGAGGTGATCGTCACCCCCGGTAACGACCTGATCGCCCGGGACGTCCCGGTCACCCCCCTCGGCCCCCTCCACTGGAACCCAGATCTCGCGGTAATCGGGCCGGAGGCCCCGCTGGTAGACGGCCTCGCCGACGAGTTGCGGGCCCGCGGCGTCGCCGTGCTCGGCCCCGGCAAGGACGGGGCGCTGCTGGAGGGATCCAAGGCCTTCCTGAAGGAGGTGCTCGCCGGCGCGGGCGTCCCGACCGCCAGCTTCGGCACCGCCACCGAGATGGGAAGGGCCGTCGAGCTGCTGGACGCGTTCGGCCCGCCCTACGTGGTCAAGACCGACGGCCTCGCCGCCGGCAAGGGGGTTCTGGTCACCACCGACCGCCAGGCCGCGATCGAAGACGTGAAGGCAAAGCTCTCCGGTGCCGCCTTCGGCGAGGCGGGGACCCGGGTCGTCATCGAGCAGGGGCTCTCCGGACGGGAGCTCTCCGTCTTCGCCCTCACCAACGGGCGCGACTTCGTGCTCCTTCCGTCGGCCCGCGACCACAAGCGGCTCCTCGACGGGGATCTGGGCCCGAACACCGGGGGGATGGGTGCGGTGTCGCCGGTCCCCGGGCTGGTGGAGGCCGACCTCGACACGATCGCCGGAACCATCATCGAGCCCACCATCGCCGAGCTGAGGCGCCGGGGCATCGACTACCGGGGCGTGCTCTACGCCGGGCTGATGATGACCCCCGACGGACCCCGCGTCATCGAGTACAACGTCCGCCTGGGCGATCCGGAGGCCGAGGCCGTCCTCCCGCTGGTCGACTCCGATCTGGGAGAGGCCTTCCTCGCCGCGGCCCTGGGAGAGCCGCTGCCGGCGATCGCGATCCGGGAGGCGGCCGCCGCCACCGTGGTCATGGCCGCCCGGGGATACCCGGCGGCACCGGTCTCCGGCGATCCGATCGAGGGTATCGAGTCCCTCTCCTACCTGGAGGATCTCTACGTCTTTGGCGCCGGGATCAGGCGCGAGGGGAGATCGATGGTTACCGCCGGGGGCCGCGTTCTCGCGGTTACGGCGGTCGCCCCCACGCTGGAGCTTGCCCGGGACGGCGCCTACCGTGCCGCGGCGAAGATCCGCTTCGATGGTGCCCAGGTGCGAAGCGATATAGGCTTTAGCTGAGGATTCCACGCCACCGGAGGTTGCTCGTTGCTTTCCAGATACGCCTCGGAAGAGATCGAGTCGATCTTCTCGGACGCCAGCCGGATGCGGCTCTGGCGCGACGTCGAGCTGGCGGTGGTATGGGCGCTGGGCGAGGCCGGCACGATCGATCGGGAGCTGCCGCGGAGCCTGCTCGCAACCGAGGTGCCGATCGACAGCGCCTTCGTCGACGAGGTGAATGCGCGGGAGCAGGTCACCAACCACGACCTTGCGGCCTTTGTCGACGTGCTCCAGGGCCGCTTTGCAACTCCCGCCGCCCGCTACATCCACTTCGGCCTCACCTCCTCCGACGTGGTCGACTCGGCCCTCTCGCTCCAGCTGGTCGCCGCTCTTGACCTGGTCATCGACGCCACCGTCCCGCTCCGGGACACGCTGATCGGGCAGGCCCGGCGGTACCGGTCCACGCTCATGCTGGGCCGGACCCACGGCATGGCCGCGGAGCCGACCACCTTCGGAGCCAAGCTCGCCCTCTTCGCCCTCTCCACCGACCGGGAGCTCGCCCGCTTGCGCCGCGCGCAGGAGCAGATTCGGGTCGGCAAGCTCTCTGGCGCGGTGGGCACCTACTCGAACATCTCCCCCAAGGTGGAGAGGATGGCGCTGGAGCGGTTGGGGCTGAGACCGGTTCCCGCGACCCAGGTCATCGCCCGCGACCGCCACGCCGAGGTCATCTACTCGCTGGCGTCGCTGGCCGCCACCATCGAGACCTTCGCTCTCGAGATCCGCCACCTGCAGCGCACTGAGGTGCGTGAGGTCCAGGAACCCTTCGGCAATGGGCAGAAGGGGTCGTCCGCCATGCCCCACAAGCGGAACCCGATCCTGTCGGAGCGCCTCTGCGGCATGGCCAGGATGGTCAGGGCTGCGGTGATCCCCGCCCTCGAGGACGTCGCCCTCTGGCACGAGCGGGACATCTCGCACTCCTCGGTCGAGCGGGTCATGTTCCCCGACACCTTCCACCTCGCCTACTACATGGCAACCCGGATGGAGCAGCTGATCTCCGGGTTGGTGGTCTTCGAGGAGCGCATGCGGGCCAACCTGGACGCCACCTCCGGCCTGGTCTTCTCCCAATCGATCCTGCTGGAGCTGGTCTCCCGGGGCATGGATCGCGACGGTGCCTACCGGGTCGTCCAGGAGGCGACCGCCAAGACGCTCTCCGGCGGCACCAGCCTGGTGGACGCGATCCTCGAGGACAGCCGTTCCCCCCTCGCCAAGGAGGAGCTGGAGCAGCTGGTCTCGGCGGATCGGGTGGCCGGAAAGCTGGACACCCTCTTCTCCGCTCTCGACGCCATCGGTGGCGCGAAGTGAAGCTGGTAGCGACCGGCAAGGTCCGGGAGTCCTACGAGGATCCCTCCGATCCCACCCGGCTGATCCTGGTGGCTTCGGACCGGGTTAGCGCCTTCGACCACGTGTTTTCCCAGGGAGTCCCCGGAAAGGGCCGGCTCCTCACCGCGATCAGCGCGGCGGTCTTCCGGCATCTCGAGGGCACCTTCCCGACCCACTTCCTCGGCCTCGCCGACGGAGGGCGGCCGGAGTTCGCCGGGCGCGGGCTGCTGGTGAAGCGCGCCGACATGATCCCGGTCGAGTGCGTGGTCCGGGGATACCTGGTGGGGAGCGCCTGGGACGCCTACCAGAAGCACGGGACCGTCCACGGGGTGCGGATGCCTGCTGGCCTCGGCTTTGGCGCGCGGCTTCCCCGGCCGATATTCACCCCGACCACCAAGGCCCACGTGGGCCACGACCTCCCCCTGGACGAGGGCGGGCTGGAGTCTCTGGTCGGTCGCGAACTCGCCACCAGGCTGCGCGAGACCTCTACCGGCATCTTCGAGGAGCTCTCCTCGTGGTACGCCTCCAAGGGGCTCAACATCGTCGACACGAAGTTCGAGTTCGGCATGGTCGGGGGCCGGCTCACGCTGGCCGACGAGGTGGGCACGCCCGACTCGTCGCGGATCGTCGCCGGCTCCGCCGCCGCGCCGGACGCCTGGCTCGACAAGCAGATCCTCCGGGACTGGCTGGTCGCCAAGGGGTACCGCGGGGATGGCCCGGCGCCGCCTCTCGACGGCGCCGTCCTCGAACAGCTCCGAAGCGCGTACGTGGAGGTCTACCAGGCCCTCACCGGCGACTCCTTCGCCAACTGGCCCGGGTCCGGCGAGCTCTACCTTGGAAAGGACGATGATGCGGTTTAAAGCGCTGGTGCTGGTTACCCCCAAGCCGGGGATAAGCGACCCAGAGGGGACGACGATCGAGGATGCCGCCCAGCACCTGGGGTTTTCGGGCGTATCGCGGGTCACCGCCGGCAGGGCATTCCTGGTGGAGTGCGAAGCCGGCGGGCTGGCCGAGGCGGAGGCGGTGGTCGACTCCATGGGCGAGCGGCTGCTCTCCAACCCGGTGATCCAGGAGTTTTCGGTACTCGAGCTCGAGGAGATCTGAGTTGACGGTAGGGATCCTGGTCTTCCCCGGCACCAACTGCGAGTTCGACGTCGCCGAGGCCTACGCCGAGATCGGGGTGGCAACCCGGCTGATTGGGCACGGCGAACCGGATCTGGGGGAGCTGGAGGCGGTGGTGCTCCCGGGCGGTTTTGCCTACGGCGACTACCTCCGCCCGGGAGCGATCGCCCGGTTCGCACCCGTCATGCGCTCCCTGGTAGCCTTCGCCGAGGCCGGGGGGCCGGTGCTCGGGATCTGCAACGGCTTCCAGGTGCTGACCGAGGCCCACCTGCTCCCGGGCGCCCTGCAGAAGAACGCCGGCCTCTCCTTCATCTGCGCCACGGCACCGGTCGAGGTGGTCGGCACCAGGAACGTCCTGACGCGGGAGTTCGCACCTGGAGACCGCTTCGACCTGCCGATAAACCACTTCGAGGGGAACTTCACCGCCGACGGCGAGACCCTGAAGCGGCTGGAGGGAGAGGGGAGGATCGTCCTCCGCTACACCGACAACCCGAACGGCTCCGCCCTCGATATCGCCGGCATCGCCAACGAGCGCGGCAACGTGGTCGGGTTGATGCCCCACCCCGAGCGGGCCGGCATGGGGTACGGGTTGACCGTTCCCGCGCGAATGCTGCTCGAGAGCCTGGTCGCGTAGACCGCTGATGAGCTTCGTCTCCTACAGCGCGCGCGGGCTGGACGCGGTCGCCTACCGCATCATCGGGGGCGGGGGCCGGATCAGCTTTCTGGAGGTGGCCCCGCGCCACCTGATCGACGGCTCCGCCACCTACGCCCTCTACCTCCGGGGCGCACGGGGCACCATCGTCGGCGAGGACCCCGCCCTCTGCCGGAAGGTCGCGGAGAAACGGTCCGGGGACCAGGGATACTGCCTCCCCGCTCAGGCCGGGGTGAGCTGGTTCGCGAGCGTCTCCGCCTGGATCGGCGAGAGGGCTTCCGAGCTGGGCGGCCTCTCTCTCGCTACCGTCTCGGCGGCGGGGATCGGCGAGGTGCTCGAGGTGCTTCCGGCGCTGGAGGCGATCGCCCCCCGGGTGATCGCGGTCGAGACCTTGACGCTCACCCCTCCCGGCCAGGCCGCGGCGGCCCTCAACCGGGATGGCGGCTGGCGATACCTCCCCTTCGACGGCGAGTCTCACCTCCTGATCCGGGGCGACATCGATTTCGATGAGAGCTGGCGTCTCGTTCCCGGACCAGCCGACGACCTCCTTCCCGCCTCCGAGCTGCAAGCGCTCCTGAACGAAGGGCGGATGCGAGCCGAGGTCAACGAGGCCCGCCTTCCCATCGAGGTCAAGCAGATCCTGCCCTTCAGCCCGCTCAACCGCGAGCGCGAGGCCGAGATCGCCCGCCTGGAGGGCCGGATCCGCGACCTGGAGGACCAGATCGCCGACCTCAAGCAGAGCACCTCCTGGCGCGTGACCGCTCCGCTGCGGGCGGCGAGCGAGAACGTCCGGCGGAGGACCGGCGGCGGGGAGGGGCGGGGCTGATACCGCCAGCGATGCGAACCGTCTACTTCGACATCTCCCCGCTGTTTGGACCGGATCGCTCGCGCGGGATCGGCAGGTACACCGCCGCCCTGTTCAGGGCGGTAGCCGCGCTCGAAGAGGCCGACCTGATCGCGATCTCCACCCAGCCAACCGGGGGATCCGGCGAGGCCATCGCCCGCGCCCTGGCCATCCCCGAGGCCGAGGTCGCAGGCGCCCATCGCCGTTACCTGGAGGAATCGCCACCGCCGGGCTCACCGGTGCCGGCGGTGGTGCTGCCCAACCTGCTGGCGCCGCTGGGCCGCGAGGTCTTCCACCACCTGCGGTCGCAGTTCGGGGACGCACCAATCGCCGGCGTCGTCTACGACCTCATCCCCTGGGTCTTCCCCGGCTTCTACCTGCGGGAGCTGGAGGACTTCAGGAGGCACTCGGCGGCGGCGGCCAACCTGGGCGAGGCCGACCTCGTCTGCACGATCTCGGAGTCGACCCGGGCCGAGGTAGAGGAGATCTTCGGGATACCCCGCTCCCGCCTGCGCGTGATCGGCGGCGGGCTGGCGCAGGAGAAGGCGGCATCGCCCGCCGAGCCGGACGGCGGCTACATCTTTGCCGTATCCAGCATTGAGTGGCGGAAGAACCTCAAGTTCCTGATCGCTGGCTACGCCTCCCTGCCCAGGGCGCTTCGCGAGCGGCACCGCCTCGTGGTTCTCGCCCCCCCGTCTCCCCGCGACAACCGGGAGATCCTGGAGTTCGCCGGCCTGGCCGGGGCCGGTGAAGGCCTGGACCTGGCTTCGGAGCTGGGCGCGGCCGAGCTGCAACGCCGGTACGCTGGTGCCACGCTGGTGGTCCAGCCCTCGATCTACGAGGGGTTGGGGCTCCCGGTGCTGGAGGCGGCGCGGGCCGCGGCGCCGCTGCTCTCCAGCCGCTACCCCGCCTCCGAGGAGATCCTCGGGAAGGAGTACGAGGGTTTCTTTGCCCCCGACGACCTCCCCGGCTTCACCGAGCTGCTGACCAGAGCGCTCGCCGACAAGGCTTTCCGGTCCCACCTCGCGGGATCGGTATCGGTAGAGCGCTGGGGCTTCGAGCGCAGCGCCCGGGAGCTGGTATCGGCGCTGCCGGTCGCGGCGGAACCGCACCGGGGGCGGGCGCAAAGGCCCAGCCTTGCCGTGGTCACCCCGGTGCTTCCGCAACGCTCCGGGCCGGCGCTCTTCTCCGAGTACCTTCTCCCTCACCTGAGCCCCTACTACGACGTCTCCGTGGTGACCGCGGATGGGTTGAGCGGGCCGGGGTACCTGCCGAGCGGCACCCTCGAAGAGCTCGCGTCCGCCGGCTTTGACCGCGTCCTCTACGTGATGGGGAACTCGAGCGCGCACACCTTCGAGCTCGACGCCATCGGTCGGGTCCCCGGCGCCGTCGAGGTGCACGATGCCTACCTCTCCGGGATGCTCCGCCACGCCCAGGTCACCGAGGGGCAAGAGCGCGCCCTCTTCGACCCCGTCCTCGAGACCTACGGGCTCCTCCCCTTCCTGGAGTGCCCGTACACGCTCGACTGCGAGTGCCTGGTGCAGCGGCTGATGGCGTCCCGGTCCGTCCTCCGCTCCTCCATCGGCTCCCTGGTTCACTCCCGGCGGGCGGCGGAGCTGCTGTCGGCCGAGTGCGGTGCCGGCTACCCGACGGCGACCGCTCCGATTACGGCTCCGGGGTGGATACCCACGCTTCCCGGCCGCAAGCGGCTCGCCGGATTTGCGGGAAGGACGGTCTTCACCAGCTTCGGGGCGGTGGCCCGGCCCAAGCGCTCCCTCGATATCCTCGCCGCCTGGAGGGCCTCCGGGCTGAGCGACGACAGCTCCTCCGTGCTGATCTTCGCTGGGGCGGTCGCCGGCGACGGCTACGGAGACCAGTTCACCGGGGCGATCAGCGAGATCGCCAACGCCTTCGTCACCGGTTGGCTCGACAACGCCTCCTACCTGGCCTGGCTGGAGATGGCCGAGGTCGCCATCCAGCTGAGGCAGGGGGAACGGGGGGAGTCGTCCGGAGCGATCCTCGAGTGCTGCGCCCACGGCGTCCCGGTGGTCTTCAACCGGCACGGCTCCTTCGCCGAGATCTATCCCGGAGTGGGGATAGCGCTGCCGGACGAGGCCACCACCGGCGAGCTGGCAGCCGCCCTGCGGGAGATCCGCGGTGACCGGCAGCTCCGCGCCCGGGCATCGGCGCGCGGCCGGGAGTGGTTCCGCGAGAGCCACTCCCCCTGGCTGGCGGGCACCCGCTTCCGGGACGCCATCGAGTCTCTGTACGCGCTCGATCGCGAGCCCGCGCTGCCCCGCCCCCCCCGGATGGTGCTCACGTCCGAGATCTTCGGCCAGGTTCCGCCGGACGGCCAGCAGCGGTCGCGGCTGGCAGAGCAGGTCCGCTCGGTGATCTCCGCGCTCTCCGGGGTCCCGGCGATCCTCGCTTACCGGGAGAGCGGCGGGCTCAGGATCGCCAACCGGACGATGTCGGCGCTCTCCGGCTATGACCTGGGAGACAAGGACGGCCCCGTCGAGATCTGCCCCGAAGATACCGTGTCCGAACTCCCGTGACCGCCTGCGGCCGCCGTGAGCCCGCCGGCCGCCGCTTGGACCGCCACGCTGAGGTCGAGGCGACGGGCCTCGACCTGGCGCACGGTGCGGTCGACCTCTGTGCCGCTCACGGGTGGTCACCAGGACTCTGGACGACGCGAAGCTTCGGCGGCGGGTCGTGGTTCTCGTCGTCGATGTCGACGCCGGCAAGCACCCGCCAACGCCGACTCTGCCATTGCCTCGAGAGCCATCCAGTGGTCGCTCCCGATCTGCCTCGCGCATTGGATCAACTACGAAGCCTGGGCTACACCGTTACTCTCGAGCCGGCGGGAGAGGTTGGTTAGCGGCAATCTTCGTGACAGCAACCCAGAGCCCGCCTGAGCGGGGTCGCCGTGATCGTGGAAGGATTGTTCCGGCATTAACCGGCTAATCGGGGTCGAGGCTTCGCCTGCAACAAGCCAATCATCAGTTGGCTTTGCGCCGCAGGCGAGAAACATTGTCGAGCTGACGAAGCTGTTCCTCGTGATGGCGGACCCGGTCAGCGAGAAGTTCGACGGCGGTGCGAAGGTGATCAACTTCCCTCGTTAGACCGGAGAGAGTGCGGGGATCGATGTATGCGGCGCGATACTCGTCGACGACGGCGCGTAGGGACGGATCACGATAGAGGTTCGTGCGGCTGACGCCCGCGAGCGCGGCGACGCTGACGAAGGTGATCGGCTTCGCGTCTCGGTGCAACGCTGCGCACGCGTGCTCGACGCGGGCCAGGGTGTCGGGCGAGGTCACTGCGCGGCCTGCTCTGCGATGAGGGTATCGAGACGACCGATGAGGCGCCGGTGCCGGTCGGCCTCGTCGCTCCACCCGCGTGCGTCGGCGCCGGTGACGAGTGCCTCGGTATCGTCGCGCTGAGCGGTGAGCACCGCGACGGCGTTCGCGTCGACGTGGAACGTAGGACAGTATTCGCAGATGTTCGCGTAGGTGCACGATCCTTGTGCCGGTGCGCGAAGGCAGTAGCCGCCGGCGAGTCGAGTCTTGATGAGCGGAGCATTGCGCCAGTCCCCGTCACCGGTCACGGGGACGCATCGCGCGGGCAATGGCCCGATGCGAGCCTTGGCGTGGTCCAGGGCCCGCTCGTACTCGGCGCGCACCGTGGTGTCGAAGAGCCGGCCGTAGCGAAGGCTCATCTCGGCCGAGACGTGCCCGAGCAGGGCCATGAGCGCCTGGAGCGACACGCCGGCGTTGACCATCACGGTGGCGAACGCGTGACGCAGTTGATGCGGCGTGACGTGGGCGATGCCCGCGACCCGTGCGGCCCGGTCGAGCTCGAGTCGCAGTGCCTGCTGAGCGAGGTGCCGGCCGTGGTGGGTGAAGAGGAACTGCGCCGGTCGCCCACTTCGAGGGTGCGCCAACGCGCGGCCGGCGCAGCGGGTCGCGGTGATTCGATCGATCAGGGCGACGGTCTCACCGTCGAGGGGAACCATCCTCTCGGTGTCGAGCTTGCCCAGAGGGACCTTGAGCCACGCTCCGTTGCCGGGAACTTCGTGCACGCAGTCGAGCTCGAGATCGAGCAGCTCACCAATGCGCAGACCACAGGCCCGAGCCAGTAGCAGCGCGTCGGCGGCGAGGCGGAACTCGGACCCTTCGAGCGCCTCGCCGAGTCGTCGGTCGACGTCGAGGGGCAGGTAGCGAGGGAGGGTCTTGGCCAGACGCGGGATGTCGGAGCGAAAGATGAGGCGCCGTGGTGGCCCGTCGATCCATCCCCACTCGGAGATGTCGCTGAGGAAGCTCGACACCGTCAGTATCCGTCGTGACTGATCGGCGCTCGTGATCAAACTTCCGTTCTTGGAGTTGAGCGCCCGGGCCACCGAGTTCAGGTAGGGCTCGATGTGGCGCTGTCGATCAAGCTCAGCCGGTGACGTGAGCTCGGGGTCGATGTCGGCGAGGAAGCGGCCGAAGTGGACCAGGCGCGTCACCATGCAGGTCACGGTCGTGGTGCGGCAGGTTCCCGTCTTTCGTTCAGGTAGGCAACGAACGCCGGTCGAAGGGCGGGCGACACGTCAACGACGCGCTCGGCGAAGGTCATGGGCCGTTGCCAGTGCGGTGGTGGGACGTCGACGATGCCCAGGTGGAACAGCACCCGCTGCGCGGCGTTCAGGGCGGACCGGTAGTGGCCCAACGGCTTTCCCGTGCGTTCCTCGCGCCGCCGGCACTCAGTGATGAGCTCGTCGACGTCACCCATGGTCAAGTTCTCGAGACGTACGTTGGTCTGGATGAGCAGGCGCCCGACGGACTGCGAAGCGACTGGATCGGCGTGTAGCCAATGGCCTCGGCGCCACCACGAAACCGGGCCATGTCCGCCTCGAGCGGGCTCGCGGTAATCTCGCGCCAGAAGCTCGACAGCTTGCGCGACACCAGGTAGTCGTAGCCGGATTGGAGCCAGCCGTGGACCATCAGGAACGACGTGGTCTGGGGACCCTCGCCCAGGCGGCAAGCGAGCGGCTGGGCGGCCCAGTCCTGGGGGTGGGGCCACTGGCGCATGAAGGTCGTGGCCCCCTCGGTGGTGCTGGCATTGCCGCGTCCGGTGATCGCCTGATGGCGAGCGTGGTCGGCGAGGAGATCCCCCGCCGGTCGACTAGTGCCGAGTGCGTTGACGTTCGCGAGCGGCATCGAACTCCTTCTTCACGTGCACGGGGGCGAGGTGGATGTAGCGGGCGGTGGTGTCGACATGGGCGTGACCGAGCAGAGCCTGTATCACGACCAGGTCAACACCCGCCTCGGCCAGTGCGGTGGGGTCGAGCGCCCGTTTGTTCCTCCCCTCTGCCACCCCGGTCTCAGCCACCACCCGGGCGATCAATGTTATCGCGCGCGACCCTGAGGCGCAGGGAAACTCCCACTACCCGAAATCCACACGATCTAGCGACGAACCCTGCTTGGCGCAAGACCAGTGCCCGACCCGCGAGTTACCGGCTGCTACCGTGCCTACGAGGAGAGCCAGATCCGGAGGAGGGGCGAGTGTCCGAGCCAACCGCCAACGACAAAGGCCTGGGCCACCGCGCCCGTTACGAGCGCCGGAATCAGAACGGTACCGCCTATCGCCAACAGGCGGACCTCGACCTGCCCGGCCGACTCGATCGTGATCGGCCGGTCGAGGCGCATCCCGATCCAGCCGTCCTCGCCTGTGGAGACGGCCGCATCGACCGTATCGCCGCCGCGCTGGCTCACCTTAGCCGCAACCGCCCGCTCTCCACGGCCGCCACGCTCCAAGGCAGCCCGGAGCTCGATCGCCTCGAGCCGTGACCGGGGAAGATCGAGAGGTGCCACGAACTCGATTGCAAGCTCGCTCCCCTGCTCGAGGACGGACCACCTTCTCTCCTGCCCGAAGTCGTAGGGCCCGATCCTCACCCGGCGCCAGCCGGCGGCTGCTCGTCCCGCCCCCGAGCGGAGCACGGTATCGCCGTGATCGGGAACCACCAGTGGCCCGAAGTTGGGATCGCGGCCCAGGGTGTATCCGTGGATCGAACGGAGCAGCGCCGACTCCTCGGCCGCCTGCGCGCGCCGGCTGGACACGCTCTCCGAGCCACGGGATTTCGATTCGAAGTGGATCAACCGGACCTTGGGGGCGTAGACGGTTGCGTAACCGGCACCCCGAGCCCTCAAGCAGAAGTCGACGTCGTTGTAGGCGACCGCGTAGCGCTCGTCAAACCCATCGAGCTCGACAAAGACCGCCCGCCTGACGAGCATGGCCGCGCCGGTCACGAGCGAGAGGCGCTGCGCTACCTGGTGGCGACCAAGGTACCCGGGGTCGAGATCCCTCCGTCCCACGCCGATATGCTGGGCGATCTCCTCGTCGAAGGCGGCTCCGGCGTGCTGCAAGGTACCGTCCGGATAGAGGAGCTTCGCCCCGACCACGCCGACTCCCTCCAGCTCTCCCCACGCCACCATCTCGTCCATCCAGTACGGATCCGGGATAGCAATGTCGTCGTTCATGAGGCAGAGATACTCGCCCCGGGACTCCGCGGCACCAAGATTGACGAGCCGCGAGAAGTTGAAGTCGCCGTCGTCGACCACGATGCGGTACCGGTCCCGGTTGAGGGTGCCCAACAGATCGAGGCTCCGGGCGTTGGTGGTCCGGTTGGCCACGATCACTACCTCAAAGGGATCGTAGGCGGTGGAGTCGATCCCCTCCACCAGCTGGCTCAGCATCGCGAACGCGTCCCGGGTCGGCACGATCACCGACACCTTCCGTCTCCTGGCTGGGCGAAGGCTGAGCGCAAGAGCCGTCCCCTGGGCCCCGAGGTCGACCCGATCGGCGCCGGCAAGCTTTGCCCTCCCCCCCAAGACCCGGTCTACCTGCGCCAGCACTGGGCGCAAGTCGCCTGAGGGTCCCGACGGCAGGAGTGAAGATCGCGCCAGCACCGAGGCGATGTGCACCGCGTCCATCGTGCCTTTCCCAGCCAGGAGGCGAAGGTGGGCCTCCCACCTCCCAGCGGGCGACAGGTCGAGGAAGCCACCGGAGTCGACCAGTGCCCCGGTCTCGAGGAAGACCAGGCACCCGAGGTAATCGTAACCCGCCAGGAGCTCGGGATTGGGGTCGGGCAGCAGTATTAGCTGCGACTCGCGTTCCGGTCCGATCTCGTAGTCGCAGTAGATCCCCTTGGGCCCCGCGGCCGCTGCGGCAGCGACCTCCGAGAGGGCCCCGGGAAAGAGCTCGGTGCCAGCATCGAGAACAGCGACGTAGGCTGCGCTGCTTTGCCTTAGCAACTCGTTGACGAGGGCGGTGATCGATGGCGGTTGGCGGTGGACGTGGACCCGGGGATCGTCATGGGTTGGCGGGACCGATGTGGTCACGAACTCAGCCGTCCAGCGGCGGTACTCGCCGGCGAGCAGCGATGAGATCGCTGGCGGGTCGGGGGAACCATCCGCATCGAGGACGATCACGAGGAGCTCTGGCCCGTCCTCGCCGGCGGGGACGGGCTTGGCTTTCAGGCTCTCATGAGCTTCCTCGGGTATTTCGCGACCGTCGAGAACGATCCTGCGATGGGGTTCGCAATGGGGCGATCGTGGGAGATCCGACAGAGCGCGGAGGAGACGGCCAAAATGCCGGTTGCCATGCTGAGGCGCGGCACTCCTTGACCCCTCCGCACCCGCAGCCGGGATATCGAACTTCCCGAACGCGGCGTTAAGCGAGGCGTGGCTGGATAGCAGTCCAAACGATGAGGCGGCCAACTCCGCCGGGAAGGGCTCCCCTGGCTCCAGGATGCGGCAGGCAAAGGAGAGCGATGGGGGGACTCTGGCCAGCGCTCCGGTGACGCTCAGCTCCACGCGGCCGGTGGTGGAGAGAAAGGCTGGGGCGCCGTAGGGGTTGACAGTCGCAAGCGAGCCGCGATCGGCTGGTGAGAGGGGTACCCGATGCCCGTCGCCAAGAAGGCACGGGTCCTCGATGATCGCCAGCTCGCCAGTTTGGAGGGAGATCTCGAGAACGACCGAACACCCATCCCACGAGTCAGGGATCCGGACAGACTCCGCAACGGCGGTGTCAACCTCGAGCTCCAGCGCCGTACCGTCCGGCCCGAAGCTTACCCTCACCTTTGCCAACTGGTCACCTCGACCAAGGCTATCGGGCGCTCCCTCAATCTGTGCGTTCTGAACCGCCTGTAAGTATCTTCT
>JAJYHR010000150.1 GCA_021784675.1 Actinomycetes bacterium | reverse complement strand
GCGTGTAGCCGATGTGGGAGAACTGGACCGCGGGCGAGTAGGGGGAGAGGGTGGTGAGACTCCCATTGATCTGCGGGGCCTCCACGATCCACTCCGCGCTTTCGACCGGACCGGAGTACGCCTCTGTTACCGCGGCGCTCTCCCCGTTGGTGTTGTCGCGGAGCGATATATTCCAGTAGCCGGCCGCCGAGGCCGGGACGATCGAGACGGTGACCGAGTCCCCTGGGTTGACGGTGACGGGCGTGCTGAAGGGGTAGGCGGGGTTGGGCAGGGTCTCCCACCAGGGCCAGAGGTCGTACTCGGACCCGCCTACGATCGGTGTCTCCGCGATTCCCGCCTGGATAAGGCTCTGGTTGTTGAAGCCGTCGATGCCCAGCCAGACGGAGGTGGTGCAGGTGCTGCTCAAGGAGCCGGCGGTCTGGCCGGTGGAGCAGGAGGCCGGCTGGTTGGCGATGAGCCCGGGGACGGTGAAGGTGCCGGAGACCCCGGTGAAGGTGCCGCTTCCGCTGCCGGTGATCGCGTAACCGGACCAGTTACTTGAGGTCGCCCCGTAGGCGCCGAAAGTCACCGGCTCGCTGGCCCGGACCCCGGTGGAGTCGGTGACGGTGACCGTCGCCGGGTACCCCCCGTTGTCGGTGGATGGCGGGGTGCCGGAGATCAACCCCGAGGCCGAGATCGAAAGGCCGGGGGGAAGCCCGCTCGCCGACCAGGTGTAGCCGCCGGAGCCGCCGGAGGCGGAGGCCTGCAGGGTGTAGGGAGCGCCCTGGACGACTACCTGCGCGGCCAGCGGGTTGACCGCGAGCGCGGCGTAGAAGCCGGTGGCCAAGCCCACCACCGGGGCGGCTACCGCGCTCCCGCCCATCGAGCCCTCGAAGGGGGCGTCGCCGAAGTTGAAGACCCCCCCGTCGGCCGCCACCAGCCAGTAGCCCTTCCCGTCCGGGGTGGCCGCCATCCCAACGATCGGCTTGGAGAGCGGGTGCGAGCCGGTAAGCCCGGTGAGTCCCAACGTGTAAGGGTTCCCGTAGAAGCCGGCGTCGCCGAAGTTGAAGACCCCCCCGTCGGCCGCCACCAGCCAGTAGCCCTTCCCGTCCGGGGTGGCCGCCATCCCAACGATCGGCTCGGAGAGCGGGTGCGAGCCGGTAAGCCCGGTGAGTCCCAACGTGTAAGGGTTCCCGTAGAAGCCGGCGTTCCCGAAGTTGAAGATGCCGCCGTCCTTTGCCACCAGCCAGTAGCCCTTGCCGTCCGGGGTGGCCGCCATCCCAACGATCGGCTCGGAGAGCGGGTGCGAGCCGGTTAGCCCGGTGAGTCCGTAGCTATAGGTGTCTCCGAATCCAGCGGTGCCGAAGGGGTAGGTGGACCCATCCGCTCCGGCCAGAACGTAGCCAGGGGTCAACGGAGCGCTGGCCAGGGCGGCGTGGCGGAGGCTGCCGGTGGTGCCTCCGGAGAGGATACCCAGGGAAGGGAGGAGGGCAAGGGCGATGGCGGCGAGGGCAATGCGGGCCAATAACGCGCGGGGCCGTATCCTGGGCATCACAGTCGGCCGATCTCCTGTCCGGTTTGAGGTGTAGCTGGATCCTCCGTAGGTAGCATCGGAGTGCAGGCGGCTGCACCTTGAGCAGTTGCGCGCGAAAACGTTCGGCGCTCTTCAGGAAGGTGGCTATCTCATCGTGCAGGGCGCAACCCGCCGTGGTCTCCCGGCATAAGTACACCGGAGGGAGTTGCGGAGAGGTCGCTCGCGGCTCTTCAGGGTGGGAACCAAAGCCTTCCCAAGCGACCTGCCGCCGCCGGCGGCCTGCCTAGTTCACCAAACCGTGGAGGGAGGTGTCAAGTGCCCAACGCCTCGGGCCTGCCGGCGACGGAGCTCGGTTCCGGTGACCGCCGTGGTGGTATAATGTAGCAGATGGACGCTCTGGAGATTATGCGCCAGCTGCAACAGGACCCAGCTCTCAAGGCGCAACTGCGAACAGCCTTGCTTGGAGAAGAGATTCTGTCGTTGCCGGAGCTGGTAAGGGAGAACTCCCGCCAGATCGCCGAGAACTCCCGCCAGATCGCCGCCCTGACGGAGCGGATGGATCGGGTCGAAGCCCAGATCGCCGAGAACTCCCGGCAGATCGCCAGCTTGGCGAGGCGGGTGGACAGCAACATCGGCCATGTGCTCGAGATGAAGTTCTACCAGCGGGTAGAGGACTACTGTGACGAAGTGGTGGACAACGCAAGAGTGCTACGGTTTCGGTAGATTGACGCCCTCCTCGCCCGTACATCTCCCGCCATCAGGGACAAAGCTCGGAGGCGCTTGCGCAAGGCGGATGCGGTCGTCGACGGGAAGCGTGCAGGCAGCACCAAGAAGGTTACCGCTGTCGTGGAGATCTCGAGTGTCGTAGGGATTGACGACGTAGAGCGCGCCGTCGCAGGCGCTGCTCTCCTCGAGGAAGCGGGTGTGAACAGCCTTGCGGTTGTCGCCGGGGAGAGTTGCGCCGACGAAGCGTCCGAGCGTTGCGAAGCCGGCGAGGCCGTGTTCCTGGAGATCTGATAGCGGCGACCGCGCTAGAGGATGCTCCCAACGTGGTTGCTGGTCAGCAGCAGAGCGAGCGACCCGATGGTGAGTGCCATCATGCTCACCATGAGCGGCAGGCTGAGGAACTCGATACGCTCGACTCGGGTCTTCAACCGGACGCGCATGATCCGTGATGCCGTTGCGCGGGTGGTGCGAATCTGCTGCATCAAGATCGTGCCGGCGGTCATGCCCGATGAGGCGACAAGGCTCAGGTCCTGGCCCAGCGAGGAGAGAACCGGAATGTCGTACACGGTGCCGGTGTAGACGAGCACTTCCGCGATGCCCAGTTTGTGTACTTCCTTTCGTATCTCTCCGAGGAGCCGGTACCCGATCGGATTCATCGCCGGCCTGTATGTGTCGTAGATATCGACGAAGGCGGCTGCGGGATCGGCGCCACTCATCAGGCTGAGCCGGAACATCGTCAGGAAGTTCTGGAAGCTGATCTGAAAGTCGTCCCGGATCTGTCGGGCGCGCCCGCGAATGCGCCTCGTAAACAGGTGCCGTCCCCCGAAGAAGATGACGAGCGGTGCGGCGAGGAGAAGCAGAGCCGCAATCACCACTCCGCCAACGAAGTACAGGATCAGCCCGAATACAATCGCAAAGCCGATGAAGGCGGTTCCGAGGGCCTGGGTGAGAGAGCGCCAAGATCGTCCTTGGTCAGGTTGGCGAGCGTGATATCGATGCCGAGCTTGTTGTCCTTGGAGACAGCGCGATCAGTGTCTACGCCGTCATCAT
>JAJYHR010000184.1 GCA_021784675.1 Actinomycetes bacterium | reverse complement strand
CGATCACCCGAAGGCCGGCGAGGGGGGAGGCGCTCATCGCCGCCCCGCCTTCCGGTAGAGGAGCTGGATCTCCTCGCGCAGCACCGGCCATACCGAGGTAGGCAGGTCGTGGCCGAGCCCAGCCACCAGCACCAGCCGCGCCCGCGGAAGCGCCTGCCAGGTGGCTACCCCTCCACTCGCCGCTACCAGCGGATCGCTGGTGCCGTGGAGCACCAGGGCCGGGAGATCGAGGGAGGCCAGCTCCCCGGTGCGGTCCTTGGCCGCCACCACCGCCGCCAGCTGCCGCATGAGGGCGGCGCGATCACGGGGCGCCCGGATATCCTCCGCCTTGACCCGCTCGGCCAGCTCGCCGCGCTCCCCGGCGGAGCGGGGCCTTGCCACCATCACCGCCAGCTCCTCACCAGACCGGACCTCTCCATTCGCCAGCGCCGAGAGCAGCTCCGGCTCCGGCCCTCCCACGCCGGCAGCCCCCGTCGAGCCGAGCAGCGACGCCAGCGAGAGCGCGGACCCCGGGTAGTCGATGGCGAAGCGCTGCGCCACCATCGCCCCCAGGGAGACCCCGAGCAGGTGGACCCGCTCGATGCCCAGAGCGCCCGTCAGCGCCCTCAGGTCGGCGGCCATGTCGGAGAGCCCGTAGGGCGCGTCAGCGCCTGCAAAGATGTCAGCAAGGCTCGGCGCCCCCAGCTGGGAGAGATGGGAGGAGAGCCCCGAATCCCGGGCGTCGAAGCGGAGCACGCAGAGGCCCCCCTGGACCAGCCATCGGACCACCTCCTCGTCCCAATCGATCAGCTGCCCGCCGAGGCCGTGGAGCAACACCACCACCGGGTCCTGGACTCTCCCGTCCAGCTCGTAGGCCAGCTGGACCTCCGGGGTCGCGAGGGTGGGCACGGCTACGCCCTGATCACCAGGGTGACCGACGGGTTGGCCAGCTCAAGGCCGCCATCTATCGCCTCCACAACCTCCCCGGAGCGCTCGGCGCCGAGGCAGAGCCGCTGCAGGAAGGAGCCGACCTTCACCTCCGGGTCCACAGTCCGGCGGGGCCCCTCGTAGATGGAGACGGTCGGCCGCTGGCCCATGGCGTACAGCGCCTCGATGACGTCGGCCGCCGAGGGGCCGGCGGGGCGTTGCAGCCCCCAGAACCGCTCCCACAGCAGCCCCAGCGAGTAGTGCGGGTGGTGGAGGGTCAGCTCGAGCACCACCCCCACCCGCGCATGGTCGATCAGCAGCTGGAGGAGCGCCGGCATGTCGGCCACGTTGTAGACCATGTGGTGGCAGGTGACCACATCGGCCACCGGCAGCTCGCTGGCGATCTCCATGAAGTTACCCAGCCTGGTGTCCAACCGGAGGTTCGGGAAGCCGCCGGCCACCCCGGCTAGCGTCTCGAGCATCTCCGCGCTCTGGTCGACGGCGAGAAGCTGGTCGATCCGGTCCCCGACCGGAAGGACCGCGTTGCCCGCGCCGGCGCCAACGTCCATCACCAGCGGCCTCTCGATGCCGGCGACAAGGTCAAGGAGCGCCAGGTGGGAGGGGGAGTAGCCGCCGCCAAGATCGGGGAGGAACATCTTGGGGTCGAAGGTCCACGGAGAGATCGGAGCCTGGGCTACGATCTCCGCCGGTATCTCCCAACCGGCCAGCTGGCTGCTCCACCGCCTGCCAATGAAGCCGAGAGTATCCGAACCTGCCATCATGCCTCTTCCTAATAGTTGCCAGAGCTGCCGCGAGCGGCCCCCAGACCCGTTGTCCCCACCTACCGGACCCCCGGATCCGGCTCCAGATTAAGCAACCTCCGCTTGGCGGCCGCAAACTCGGTGTCGGTGAGGAATCCCGCGTTGTAGAGGAGTGCCGCCCGTTCCAGCTCGCTGAGCCAGCTCGTGGGGTCGCTAAGAGCCTTGGTTTCCACCGTCGCCAGCCTCGAGAGGAGCTGCTTGATCTCCATCGGGTTGGGGATGAAGGTAACGAACTCCCGCCCCCTGGTGTTCGCCGACTCGATCCGGAGCTGGCCGAAGTGGAGCAGGCGCCCGACCACACCCTGCTTGGTGGAGACGTCGTTGATGTGCTTGAGCGGGATGTCGGAGGTGTTGCGGGCGAGGACCCCCCGGGAGAGGATCACCCGGCGATCGGTGACGATCAGCACCTCCGCGTACCACTTCAGCCCCTCGATCAGCGAGTAGATCAGCACCCCCGCCATCAGCACCGCAGCGCCGAGGAGAAAGAGCTGAGAGCCCGAGAGGGCAGCCCCGGCGAAGATCCCCGCCGCGATGCCGGTGTAGAAGATAGGCAGGATGATCAGCCACCAGTGGGGGTGCTCCACCCGCATCACCCGCTCCGGCTCGACGACCAGCTCGCCGATGATCTTGTACGCCCTCGACCTCCCGCCGCCCACAGACGGATCGCCGGTCTCGAACATCTCGGGCCTAGGCCAGCTTTGCGGCTATGGCCGACGCGCTGGAGAGGACCGAGCCGTCGGCGCCCGCGGTGACCGGCCTGTAGGTCGGGCGCTGGATCGCCTCGGCGATATCCCGCGCCAGCTGGTCCTCGAAGCTCTCCCTGGGGTCGACGAAGAGGTAGTGCGAGAGCGATCCCGGAATGGTGTTCACCTCGTTGAGGTAGAGCTCTCCCTCCTCGCTGGCGAGGAAGTCAACCCGCATCACCCCCCGGGCGCCGACCAATGCCGCGGTCGCCTCCGAGATCGACCTGATCGAGGCCGCCATCTCCGGTTTGATCTGCGCGGGTAGCTCTCGTGGAGCCGTCGCCATCCCCCCTCCAGGCTGATACTTATCCTTGTAGCTCAAGATAGCGCTTCCGCTCCCCTTGCGCAAGGGGCGCTCGATGGCCGAAAGGGTAAGCTCCGGGTAGCTGCGGAGCGCCACCTGGAGGTCGAAGAGCTCCGGGCGGTAGGGCTCGATGACGGCACCGCTGCGGAGATGCACGCTCCCCTGGATCCTCCTAGCCGCGTTCTCCAGGTCCTGGACCACCTCGATGCCGATGGAGGAGCCACCGAAGCGGGGCTTGACGATGTACGGGCCGCCGAAGTCCACCGCCTCAACGCTGCCTCTCCGGGGAAGGGTCGGGAGCCGGGCGAGATCGGCCGCAGCGGCAAAGGCGAGCTTGTCCATCCCCAAGCCCGCGGTCGCCACCGACGGGCCGGTGTAGGGGACGCCGGCGAGGTCAAGGGCGCCCTGTAGCGAGCCGTCCTCGCCCGGGCCCCCGTGGCAGCAGTTGACCACCGCGTCCAGCTTCACCCTCACCGTCTTCGGTCTGAAGCCTCCCTGGCTGGCTGTGAAGCCGCCGGAAGGGCCAATAACCAGGCTGAGCGGTTCGCCACCGCTCGGCACCCCCGAAACAAAGTCGACCGCCTCCAGCCCGGTGGGGAGCCGCAAGAACTCGCCCGCCTTGCTCCAGTAGATGGCGGTAACCCTCGAGCCGCCCCGGGCGAGCGCCCGGATGGCCTGCAACCCGGTCAGGATCGAGATATCGTGCTCGGGCGCCGGACCCCCGAACAACACCCCAACGTCGTACTGTGTCACGCTGCATCTCCCAGCTGTCGCCAACCTCTACGGGTAATGATCAGGTAGATCGTTCTCGTAGAGGACCACGTCCCCGGCCGTGGCCGATTTCCGGACCCAGGCTAGCGCCTCGGCGCGGTTGGCTACCCTCGCCACGCCCTCGAGGAGGTGCCCCGGGGTCTCCAGCGCCTCGTGGGCCCCGTCCTCCAGCGCCTGCCGGTTAGTCCTACCCACGATGACCAGGTGGGATGCACTCATCCCCACCGCCTTGGCAAAGCGGAAGTTCTCCGGGTACTGCTGCCGGCCCAGCTCCACCATCCCCGGGGTGACCACCACGCGGCGGCAGCCGGGCTCGCCCCTCCGGATCAGGGCGTCAAGCGCCCGTCGAGCCCCGCTCGGGTTGGAGTTGTAGGTGTCGTCGAGCACCTCGACCCCGCTCTCGGGAAGCAGCCCCGCCACCAGCCGGTTGGCCGGCGACTTCAGGTTGGCGACCCGCTCGACGATCTGCGCCGGCTCGACTCCGACCTCGAGCGCCACCGCTATGGCGCAGGCCAGGTTGGTGGCGGCGAGATCGTTCGCCGGCACCCGGGCCAGCTTGCTCCCGCCGGTGTAGATGACCAGCTCTCCCTCGTCGTTGGGCTTGACCAGGACGTCCGCATCCAGGCTGATCGCCGACACCGGCACCACCCGCTTGCCGCCGGCGTTGGTGAGCATCTTGGCCGCCAGCGCCAGCCGCGGGATGTCGACGTTGACGATCACCACCTGCGCCGCGGCGGTGATCTCCAGCTTCGCCCGCAGGATCTCGGCCTCGGAGCCGAAGCGCTCGAGGTGGACCGGGCCGAGAGCGGTCAGGACCGCGATCTCCGGCGGGATCCACTCGCAGAGGCTGGCGATCTCGCCGGGGCCGAAGGTGCCCATCTCGGCGATGAAGACGTCGGTGCCCGGAAGCAGGTGCTCGTTGATGGTGCGGGCGAGGCCACCGCGGTTGTTGAAGGAGGCCGGCGAGGCCACCGCCTGGTAGCTCCCCTCGAGGAGCGCGGTGGTGTAGTTCTTGGTGGTGGTCTTGCCGTACGACCCGGTGATGGCGACCACCCGGGGCCGCACCCGCTTCAGCGTCGAGGTTGCCTGTTCTACGAAACGGGACATCATCCGCGCCTCAAGGGGCGCGGTGATCCGCAGCCCCGCCTCCACCACCAGCGGGGCGGCGAGTCCCAGCAGCACCCCGGCGGCGAGTCCCATCCCCACCACCGATAGCGCGGCGGCGGCAACGGCGTCGAGCGCCAGGCTGACCACGATCAACCGCCGGGCTCTAGCCGTCAGCGCCAGCTTGCCCGTCCTCCCCCGGAGCGTGAGCCCCAGCGGCAGCAGCAGCTCCGCCCCCACCCCCAACCCGGCGGCGATCAGCTTGGCCGTAAGCGCGAGTCCGGTGGCGGCAGCGAGCACCATGGCGAGCACTGCGACGAGAGCGCCCAGCAGCGAGCCGAAGGAGTCCCGGTACCAGAGGCGGACGAAGATCAGCATCCGCCCGGAGAGGTAGTGCTCGCGCTGCGCGACCCGGACCCACTTGATCAGCGGCACCATCGCCAGCAGCACCAGCAGAGGCGAAACCGCCGTATACACCTCCCTAACCACGCCCGACCCCCCCTGAGCGGACCCTGATCCGCGCGAGCGCGGCGGCGATCTCTGCGGGGTGGCTGAGCGGGAGCATGTGCCCAGCCCCGGCGACCACCACCACCTCCGCGGTCGAGGCGGCCTCCGCAGCCTCCACCGCCTGCCTGGCGGGGGCCGCTGTATCGAGCTCGCCGGCGACCAGCTCCACCGGTACCGTACAGGCGGCAAGCTCCGCCAGATAGCTCTCGTTGACCACCTTCACCAGCACCTCCCGCATCACTCCGTTGGCGTTGTTGTAATCGGCCGACCCGTAGCGGCGGCGCGCCCGGTCGAGGACCGCCGGAGGAAGGATTCCGCGCCGCACGCCGTTGCGGACCAGGCCGTAGAGGAGCGGCGGTTTCCTCGCGGGCTGCTGCTTCAGGACCGGGGTGCCGGCAAGCACTGCGCCGGCAAGGATCCCTCCGGATCGGGCGGCCATCTGGATCGCCACCCGGCCTCCAAAGGAGTGGCCGACGGCGTAGATCCGCTCGAACCCCTCCCCGCTGGCCAGCTTCCCCACCGCGCTCGCCACCGCCTCGGCGTAGCCGGCCGAGCCCAGGGCAATGGCCGGCTCCGGCGTGCGGCCAAAGCCGGGAAGGTCGATCCGGAGGATGGCGTCGCCACCTTCCAGCTCGGGGAGGAGCGGATCCCAATCGGCGCTGGTGCGCTGCCAGCCGTGGAGCAGCAGGATCAGATCCGGGCCGCCAGGCCTGAGGTCGCCGACCACCTCGGCAACCCCGGGAGCGTCAACATCCAAGCTAACAGTAAACATCGTCAATACCCCTGCGGCAACCTTGCCCGCCCTGCCGGGAAGGTCCAGCGGCCTAGCCCTCTTCGCCGCCGTCGGCGTGCTCGCGGGCACCGTCGAGCTCCTCCTCGGACACGTGCGCCATGCACCAGGTGGCGTGCCCGTGCACGGCGTCCCCGCCGCACTCGTCGCAACGGGTCAAGGGGACGGGAATTCCCCGCTTCGCCTTGCGCGCCTCCTCATATCGGCGATGACGTCCTTTCTTCACAAGCAACACCCGCCCGTCCTTCTCCGCACTCGGCCCCAGCCGGGAAAGCGATCCCTTCGGGCCTAGCTAACGATCAACAAGGTCATGAATCCCCAGCCGCGCACGCCATCCGCTAGCCTCCAACCGGCCAAGGCCGCGCACGACCCCGACAAGCTAGCTTAATCACATGGGAGGTGGCCCTGACCTTCTAGCCCCGTTGAGCACTCGCGCAAGGCCGTTAGACTCGGCATTGGCCCACGCGGCCCCGGCGGGGACGATCCCGTTGCGGGCCAAGGGGTGAGCCGATGACCCCGCCGTGAGCGGCAACGATGAGCCGAGGAGGAGCATGGAGACCGACTTCGATCCGCAGGCGATCGTAGAGCGCTTCAAGTCCCGGGCCGAGGCGGTCCGGCGCAGGGGCATACCCCCCGTCGAAGGCGCCGAACGGCAGCGGTTCGTCCGCCAGGCCGCCGAGGACTACCAGGACTTCGCGATCCTCGCCGACGCGGAGGTCGAGCTGGAGCAGGGGATCCTCACCTTCAGGATCGACCTGCGCCCGAAGAGCGGATCCGCTCCGGAAAGGCGCTGACCTCCTCGACCACCGAAAGGCTCTCGATCCGGAGGGACCCCTCTCCGGAGAGCAGGCGGTCGAGGGACGCCCCGACCAGCGAGTGCCTCCAACCCGTGGCGACCGGTCCGCTCCGGCTGGCCACGTAGGCCGCGATCTCCTCCCGGGAGGCGATGAGCGTCGGGTCCATCCCCAGATCGAGGGCGCGAGCGTGCACCATCGAGGCGCAAAGGAGCACGAGGGGCTGCTGCTCCGGCGTCACCGCCATCACTACCGGCAGCTCGTCGGTGGCCGCCGGGCCGCCAAAGCGCGCCCCGCTCACCACCTGGACCAGCTCGTCGACCATCTCCCGGCGGATCCGGCGCGGCTCCACCCCCCGGATCGCCAGCAGCGCCTCCCGCGACTCCGGGAGCGCCTTCGCGATGGCGGCGACCGCCAGATCGGAGAGGAGGGTCCTCACCGGTACGTCGATCTGCCGCGCCTTGCTCTCTCGCCAGGCCGCGACCTTGGCGGCGACCCGCTTCCCCTCGCGGTCGAGGCCCCGGCACTCACGAATCCGCAACCAGGCGTGGTCGGGAGCGATCTCGCTCCTTTTGCGCCGCGTCGCCGCCACCATCTCCTCGATCGCCCACTCGTAGCGGGAGAGCTCGGCCAGCTCAGCCGCGATCCGGTCCCTCAGCTCCGCCAGGTAGTCGACGTCGCTGGCGGCGTAGGCCAGCTGCTCGCCGGAGAGGGGGCGGGCCATCCAATCGGAGAGGCGCGCGGTCTTGGTGATCTGGATACCCAGGAAGTGGGCGAGAAGAGCGCCGAGAGAGGCCTTCGAGAGCCCCAGAAAGCCGGCCGCGATCTGGGTGTCGAAGACCCTCTCGGGACGGGCGCCGATCGCCCGCTCCAGAATCTCGAGGTCCTGCTCGGCAGCGTGGAAGACGAATTCGCGCTCCGGATCGGCAAAGGCCGGGGCGAGCGCCTCCAGCGGGGTCTCCAGCGCGTCGATGAGGAAGACCTCCTCCTCCACCTTGATCTGGAGGAGCGCCAGCTTCGGGTAGTAGGTCCGTTCCCGGTGGAACTCGGTGTCGACGGCCGCGCGCCTCGACGCGAGCAGTGCCGCCACCACCCTGTCAAGATCCTGCTCTCCCGCTATCCAGATGGCCCGCTCGCCGCCCGTAGCGTCCTGCGCAGCCCTCCCGGAGTCCAAGCCTCTCCTCAGACGTCCTCCAACCTAGATCGGCAGAGCCAGGCTCGCCGCGAATCAACCACCGTAGTGCATCCTGGTATCCAGCATAGAAAGAGTTGGGCCCCAACTGGCAACGGGAACCACCTCGTCCACCCCGACCACCTCGAGCAGGAGCAGCGCGTGGCTGTCGAACTCCACCGCCGACAGGTGGCGGAGGTGGATCAACCCCAGGGCCTCCAGCGGGACCAGCAGGCCGGAGCGATTGAGCACCTCCACCCCGTTGAGAAGGAGCGCGCCCTCCTTCTCGGTCACCGCGTGCGGTTTTGCAAAGCGGACCGCCAGCGCCTTCGCCTCCTTCGGCAAGATCACCAGCCCCGCCCGCGCTCCGCCCCGCAGCATCTCCAGCGAGACCGATTTCGACTCCACCGCCACCGCCACCACTTTGGGCTCGGTGGCGACCTGCATCACCTGCGAGATCGTCATCAGGTGGAAGCGCTCCTCCCCGGCCAGGCTGAGTATGTAGAGGCCCGTGGTCAGCTGCCAGAGGGCGCGCCGCAACGCGGTGCTCGCCCGACCTACACTCTCAGACATGGACTGCCCCTTCTGCGCCACCATCGCCGGCGGCCGGCTGCTGGTGCACCGCTCGCGAACTACCTCGGTTATCCTCGACCACGCGCCGGTCTTCCTCGGCCACTGCCTAGTGGTCCCCAACTGGCACGTCGAGAACCTTCTCGCCGCCGACTCCGGAACGCTCCTCGACCTCGCCGAGATGGAGAGGAGGGTGGCACAGGCGCTAATGGATTCCCTCGGAGCCGACGGGGCGCTTACCCTGACCAACACCATCGTATCGCAGTCGGTGATGCACCTGCACACCCACGTGATCCCGCGAAGGCGGGGCGACGGGCTCCGGGGATTCCTCTGGCCCCGGCAGCGCTACCGCGACGGTGCCCAGGCCGAGGAGTACCGCGACCGGATCGGAGCCGCCCTCGCCGGCTACGCCTCGACCACTACATAGTCCTTCTTCCCCCGCCGCAGCACCATGAAGCCACGCTCGTTGAGGTCGCCGGGAAAGAGATTGCGGCCGGCCTCCAGGCGGGCGCCGTTCAGGTACACCCCTCCCTGCTCGATCAGCCGGCGGGCCTCGGACTTGGAGCGGACCACCCCCCCTGCAACCAGGATCAAGGCCGGCTCCGCCCCGGCCGCCAGATCACCGCGCGGGAGGCGGACCCGCGGCGCCTCCCGGAGGGCCACCGCCACTACCTCCGCCGGCTCCGCCTCGATGCTGCCGGCAAAGAGCGCGCGGGAGGCGGTCTCGGCCGCCCTCGCCTCCTCCTCGCCATGGACCATGGCTACCACCTCCCGGGCAAGCCGGTAGTGGGGCTCCCGCTCTCCGGGGGTCCGTTCGAAACGGGCGGCGATCTCGCCGATCTCCGCCAGATCGACCAGGGTGAGCAGCTTCAGGTACTCGATGACCTTGGTGTCGTCAGAGCGGACCAGGAACTGGTAGAGCTGGTAGGGCCTTGTCTTCTCCGGGTCGAGCCAGAGGGCGTTGCCCGTCGACTTCCCGAACTTGGTGCCGTCCGCCCTGGTGATCAGCGGCACGGTGAGGGCAAAGGCCTCCGCTCCCCTCGCCCTCCTGATCAGGTCGATCCCGGCGGTAATGTTTCCCCACTGGTCGGAGCCGCCGATCTGGAGCGTGCAGCCGTAGCGGTCGAAGAGCTGGAGAAAGTCGTAGGCCTGGAGCACCATGTAGCTGAACTCGGTGTAGGAGATGCCGGTGTCGCCGAGGCGGGAGCGGACCGACTCCTTGGCGAGCATCTCAGAGAGGGTAAAGTGCTTGCCGATGTCGCGGAGGAAGGAGATCAGGTCGAGCTCCTCCAGCCAGGAACGGTTGTCCACCAGGATCGCGGCGTTCTCCCCGGCAAAGTCGAAGATCCGGGCCATCTGCCCTTTGATGGCCGCGGTGTTCCTCCCCAGCGTCTCGTCGCCGAGCAGCTGCCGCTCGGTCGACCTTCCCGACGGGTCCCCGATCATGCCGGTGCCGCCGCCCGCCACCAGGATCGGGCGGTGCCCGGCGATCTGCAGCCTCCGCAGGGTCACCAGGCCGAGCAGGTTGCCGAGGTGGAGGGAGTCGGCGGTGGGGTCGAAGCCGGCGTAGACCGTGAGCCGTGATCGGTCGAGCAGCTCCGCCAAGCCAGCCGAGCTGAGCTGGCGCAGCAGGCCGCGACCCTGGAGATCCTCTGAAAGCAACACCACGCCCCCTAACGAGCCTCGAAGCGCCGGACCACCTCGCCCGCGCCGCGATAAAGCCTATCGAGCGCGGTCCCGGTGGCTTCACGATCGAAGGCGGCCACCCCCACCGCGAACCCCCCGCCCCTCGCGGCGGCAAGCAGCGCGTCCACACCCGCCGCCGAGGTCACCGGCACCAGATCGATGCCGGCCGCGGCCACAAGGGCAGGGATGTCGCTCCGGTGCGGGGTGACGAAAAGGCGCTCGTTGACCGGTCCCGGAACGATCGCCGCCGGCGCCACCCGGTCGAAGATGATCCCGCCCCGGTTGTCGAGGACCAGGATCGCCGCCCGCTGCGGGAGCGGGAGCTGCATCAGCGCCGCCGCGTCGTAGAGGAAGGTGAGGTCGCCGGTGATCAGCACCGAGGGGGAGGGGTTTGCGGCGGCCGCTCCCAGGAAGGTGGAGACAACCCCGTCGATCCCGTTCACCCCCCGGTTGGCGAGCACGCGGGCCGGCCCCCTCCCGCCGAAACTGTCGAGGTAGCGGATCGGCATCGAGGAGGAGACAAAAAGCAGCTCCCCCTCTCGGAGCGACCCGGCCAGGTGGCGGGCAAGACCTGGCTCCGAGTACCCCGCCAGCTCCCCCTCGAGCCAGACCGCCACCTCCCGATCGAGCGTCGCCAGCAGCGGCTCCGGGCGGGAGCCTGCGGGAGCGAACGCGGAGACGGTGGCCTCGATGCCGGCGTAGGCGAACTGGGTGGCGAGCGCCAGCGGATCGCGGTACCCGCCCCGCTCCACCAGCTGGAGGATCTCCCCTCCCGTCTCCCGGCACCGCCGTAGCCAGCTGGCGAGGGGGCGGGAGGCAGGGACCTCGCCCGCAACCACCACCACCTCGGGGAGGAGCGCGGGGCCGGTGGCCGCCGCCAGGATCGGATCGAAGTGAGAGACCAGGTAGCCACCGACGGCGCCGGCCCTGGCGTCGGCGATCAGCGGCCAGCCGAGGCTGGACGAGAGCCGGCCAAGGCTGCCGAGACCGCCTGCGAGCTCGCCCCCCGCCACCAGCCAGCCCCGCCGGCCGGGGTCGAACCACCGGACCGCCTCCGCGGCCGGGAGCGGAGCGATGCCCGGGGCCGGTGGGCGACGCAGCCGCGCCGGAGGAGGCAGCTCGACCACCTCCCTCGCGACCAGCGGTTCGGCTACGTGCAGGTTGACCTGCACCGGCTGCGGGCCGGATGGAAGGCCCAGGGCGAGGGAGACGATGCGGAGGCCGGCCTGGACCACGTCCTCGGCGCTAGCTCCCGCCAGCTCCAGCCGGACGGTGGGGGCGAAGGCCCCGTAGGGGGTGACCTGGTCGAGCGTCTGCGCCGCCCCCGTCCCCTGCAGGGCCAGCGGCCGGTCGGCGGTGAGCACCACCAGCGGGATCCCGCTGGCCGCGGCCTCGGCCACCGCCGGGAGCGCCTCGATGGCGGCGGTCCCCGACGTGGTCACCAGCAGCACCGGATCCCCGGAGCGCTTGGCCAGCCCCAGCGCGTAGAAGGCCGCCGCCCGCTCATCGAGCCCGATCGAGAGGTCGATACCGGAGCCGTCGGCCGCCACCGCCACCGGGGTAGAGCGCGATCCCGGGCAGATCACCGCCCGGGTGCATCCGAGCCCGGATAGCGTGTCGAGAAGAAGGCGCGCAAGCGCGACGTTCCTGCCAAAAGGGGTAGAGATTGATCTATCGGGCACGCCAGCTTCTCCTAAACGATGTGGTCTCCGCGGTCGAGGTGGAGGGGTCCGGAACCGGGGCGCTCCTGCTCTGGCACGGCTTCACCCAGAGCCGGTGGTCTCTCGTGCACCTGCTCGCGCCGGCCCTTGCCTCCACGTACGCGCGGATCGCCTTCCTCGACAACCCCGGACACGGCGGCCTTGCCCCCTGCCCGGAGCCCGGCGCCTACTTCAACGCCATCGAGGCCGTCTGGCCGGCGGCGGACCTCTTCGGCTACTCGATGGGCGGCCGCCTCGCCCTCTGGCACCTCGCCAGCTACCCGGCCACCGCGCGGAGGGCCGTGGTGATCTCCGCCCATCCGGGGCTCGCGAGCAACGGCAGGCAGGAACGGATCGCCTCCGACCACCGCCTCGCGGAGACCATCGCCGCAATTCCCGCCGTCGCCGGGTTGGGAGTTGCGACCGAGCCGCTGCTGGCCTTCCTCCGCGAGTGGAACGCCAACCCGCTCTTCGGTTCGAGAAGGCTCGAGGCGGCGGATCTCGCCGTCCGCCTCCGCTCCGAACCCCGCCAACTGGCGTCGTCGCTGGAGCGCTTCGGCACCGGGCGGCAGCCGGAGCTTGCCCCCCTGATCGGCCGCTCGCCCTCGCAGATCCTCTACATCGCCGGTGAGCTCGACGCCGCCTACAGCCAGCACGGAGCGCAGCTCTCCAGGCTCCCGAACGTCACCGCCATCACGGTCGCCGGTGCGGCCCACGACGTGATCGCGGCGGCTCCCGAGCGCGCCGTCGAGGCGATCGTCTCCTTCCTCGCCGACGAGGGCCTCACCTGACCAGCCCGGCCGCCGTCGCCAACCCGGCGAGCAGCGCCAGCCTGCCGGTACCGGCGAGCACCTTGATCAGGTCACGCCCGGAGTCCCCCCGCATGGTCGCCCGGATCAGCGGCAACGCAGCCCCGGCGGGAACCAGGAGGAGGAGCGCCCAGGGGTTGGCTCCCACCGAGACCGCCAGCGCCGCCACGCCAGCGACCACCAGCGCCGAGTAGAGGATCCGGGTTCTCCGGTCGCCGAGGCGGACCGCCAGCGTCATCTTGGCCGCCATCCGGTCGCCGGGGATGTCCCGAAGGTTGTTTGCCACCAGGATGGCCGAGATCAGCAGGCCGATCCCGACCGCGCCCGACACCCCGGCGGCATCGACCGTCCCGGCCTGGACGAACTGGGTTCCAACCGTAGCCACCAGACCGAAGAAGACGAAGACGAAGAGCTCGCCAAAACCCAGATAGCCGTAGGGCTTCGATCCACCGGTGTAGAACCAGGCGGCCACGATCGCCGCCGCGCCGACCAGGATCAGCCACCAGCCCGCCAGCGCCGCCAGCGCCACGCCGGCGCCGGCGGCCGCCGCAAAGGAGAGGTAGGCTGCCCGCTTCACCGACATCGGCTCGGCGAGACCCTGCCCGACCAGCCGGACCGGCCCGACCCGTTCGCGGTCAGTGCCGCGGATGCCATCGGAGTAGTCGTTGGCATAGTTCACCCCGACCTGGAGCAGGAGTGCCACCACCAGCGCCAGCAGCGCCCGGGGTGCGTCGAAGTGGCCAAGCTGGGCGGCAGCGGCGCTGCCAACAATCACCGGCGCTCCCGAGGCGGGCAGCGTGCGTGGACGCGCCCCCTCGACCCACTGGGCGAGGGTGGCCATCACGGCCTCCGCGGGAACCGGCCAAAGTCGGGCTGCCGCTTCCCCACGTAGGCGTTCCTCCCCTCCTGCCCCTCCTCCGACATGTAGAAGAGCATGGTGGCGTCGCCGGCCAGCTGCTGGATGCCGGCCAGCCCGTCGTCGGCGGCGTTGAAGGAGGCCTTCAGGAGGCGCAGTGCGAGCGGGGAGAGCTTGAGCATCTCCCGTGCCCAGGCCACCGTCTCCTCCTCCAGCCGCTCCAGGGGGACGACGGTGTTTACCAGCCCCATCTCCAGCGCCTCCGCGGCGTCGTACTGCCGGCAGAGGAACCAGATCTCCTTGGCGCGCTTGAGCCCCACGGTCCGGGCGAGAAGGCCCGCCCCGTAGCCGCCGTCGAAGCTCCCTACCCGGGGCCCGGTCTGCCCGAAGCGGGCGTTGTCGGCGGCGATGGTAAGGTCACAGACTAGGTGGAGGACGTGCCCCCCGCCGATGGCGTACCCGGCCACCATGGCGACCACCGGCTTCGGCAACCTCCTGATCTGCACCTGGAGGTCGAGGACGTTCAGCCTGCCGATGCCGGCCGCGGCGAGCTGGTCGTCGCCGAGGTAGCCGTCATTCCCCCGAATGCGCTGGTCACCACCGGAGCAGAAGGCGAGCGGCCCCCGCCCGGTGAGGATTATCACGCCGACCGCCGGATCGTCGCGAGCCATGTCAAAGGCTGTCGAAAGCTCGACGAGGGTCTGCGGCCTGAAGGCGTTCCTCACCTCGGGCCGGTTGATGGTGATCTTGGCGATCCCACCCATGACCTCGTAGATAATGTCCACGAACTCCCCGCGCCCCGTCCAGTCGAATTCCGTCAACTCCCAAGTCTCCTTGCTTTGCGGTGGTACAGCGGTGGTGGCCGCGCCTCCAGCCCGGCTCCGCCCTCCCCCTAGACTCTAGAAGGTGCGCCGCCTCTACGCTATTCAACTGGAACGCACGCAAAGGCTGGTCGGCGCCATCGCCGACCTGTGGTCCCAGGGGGATGCCGTCGCCATCGTCGACCCCGATGCCCCCGCCAAAAGGACCGCCGAACGGCTCGCCGCGCTCCGCCCCCACTTCCTCGTCAGCGGCGGCAGGGTCACCGAGTGGGATCCCGCCGCCCCACTTATGGACCGCTCCGACCGGGTGGTGGTCACCACATCGGGAACCACCGGACCCCCCAAGGCGGTGGTCCACACCGAGGAGGGGCTTTCGGCTTCGGCCAAGGCGGTCCACGCCCGCCTGCAGGCGGCTCCCTCCGACGGGTGGCTGTGCGCCCTCTCCCCTCTCTACATCGGTGGCCTGGCGGTCATCGCCAGGTCGCTGCTCGACGGCCTACCCGTGGTGGTCACCGGCGGCTTCGACCAAGAGAGCCTGGACCGCGCGCGCGAGCAGGGAGCCACGCTGGCCGCCGCGGTCACCCCTGTCCTCGCCCGAGCCGACCTCTCCGGCTTCCGCGCGGTCATCCTCGGAGCCCAGCCGGCTCCCGGGAGGCTACCCGCAAACGCCATCTCCACCTACGGGATGACCGAGACCGGCTCCGGCGTGGTCTACGGGGGGACGCCGCTCGAGACCGTGGAACTGTCCCTCCGCGCCGGCGAGATCTACCTCCGCGGCCCGATGATCTCCCGCTCGACCCGGAGCGGAGCCGCTCTCCTCGACGCCGACGGCTGGCTGGCTACCGGCGACGCTGGCGAGCTCGACGAGGTGGGTCGGCTCCGGGTGCTCGGCCGCGGTGCCGACCTGATCAACACCGGCGGGAGCAAGGTCTCCCCGGACCGGGTGGAGGCCGCCATCCGGGAGGCGGGCGCACCGCTCGACGACTTTGTCGTCTTCGGAGCCGCCGATCCGGTCTGGGGGGAGGTGGTCACCCTGGCGTTTTCGGGGCCGGCTCGCACCTCGCTAGCCGACATCCAGGCGGCGATCCGCGACCTGGTTGAGCCCTACGAGCTCCCCCGGGCGATGCTCCAGCTCCCCTCCATCCCGCGCACCGAGACCGGAAAGCCCCGCCGGGCGCTGCTCCCCGAAGGCCGCGGCTGAGCCGCTCGCCGGTCGCTGGTAGAGACAAGAGGAGGGGGCCGGCTGTCGCCGGCCCCCTCCTCCGCTAGACCCCTTGGGCTCAGTCCGCGACCGGAGCCGCCTCCAGTTGGATCTCCCGCTCCTCACGGGAGGGCATCTGGAAGTACTCCCGGCCCTTCGCCCAGTAGACAGCG
>JAJYHR010000004.1 GCA_021784675.1 Actinomycetes bacterium | reverse complement strand
CAGGGTCCTCGCGTACTGGATCGCCCGAGCCGTGGCCACGTCGGCGTGATCGACGAAGATGAGCACCTGGTGCTTGGTGGGGGTGGGCGAGTCGAAGGCGGTCCTGATCCCCTCCTGCAGCACCGCAGTCTCCGCCTCGTACCGCCGGTGGAAGCGGAAGAAGATGAACATGAGCACGGGGACCACCACCACCACCAGCCACGCGCCGCTGGTGAACTTGGTGACGATGAAGACGGCATCCACCACCGCCGATAGGAGGGCGGAGGAGCCGTTGATCACCGAGCGCCGCCTCCACTGCCTCTCCTTGTGGATGAAATGGTACTTCACCATCCCCACGCCGGCGATGGTGAAGCCGGTAAAGACGCCGATCGCGTACAGCGCTATCAGCGAGTTCACGTTGGAGTTGGTAGCCACGAGGAGGAGCACCGCCACCAGCGCCAGGATGATGATGGTGGACGAGAAGACCAGCCGGTGGCCCCGTCGCATGAACTTGCGGGGCAGGAAGCCGTCGGAGGCGGCAAACGACGCGAGGAAGGGAAGGCCGGAGAAGCTGGTATTGGCGGCGAGGGTAAGGATCGCCATCGTGAAGATGTCAAGCGCGATATATAAGATGTGGCCGATGGCCGAGTCTCCGAAAGAAGCCTGCGCGATCTGGGAGAGCACGGTCGGGGTTCCGGAGACGTAGGGCACGGCGTGGGTGAGAGCCGACAGGTAGGAGACCCCGACGAAGAGCGTTCCCAAGATCACGCTCATGGCCACCAGTGTTATCCGGGCGTTGCGCGGCTGGGGATCCTTGAAGATACCCACCCCGTTCGATATCGCCTCGGTACCTGTAAGCGCTGTGCCACCGCTCGCAAACGCCTTCAGGACAATGAAGAGCGACGCACCGATCAGGAGCCCCGATCCGGCGTGCCCGAGCGGGTAGCCCCCCGGCTGGGCCAGATGATAGCGATGGATGCCGATGAAGGCGGCGCGGACGCTGCCGACCACGATCATCAGGAGCATGGAGCCGACAAAAAGGAAGGTCGGGAAGGCGAAGGTCTTTCCCGCCTCCCGCACGCCTCGCAGGTTGACGAAGGCTATGAGGATGACGAAGATCACCGAGAGGACGGTGGTGTAGGGGATGAGGCCCGGGACCGCCGAGGCCAGGGCGTCGACACCGGCCGAGATCGAGACCGCGACGGTAAGTGTGTAGTCGACGAATAGCGACGCCGCCGCCAGCTGGGCAAGCTTGGGGCCGAAGGTGTCCCGGGCAACGATGTAGGCGCCTCCGGCCTTGGGGAAGGCCTTGATCACCTCCAGGTAGGAGGCGGCTACGAAGATGAGCACCACCACCACCAGCAGAGACACCGGCACGATCAGCGAAAAGGCGGCGACACCAACCGCGGGGACGAGGACGCTGAGCATCGCCTCGGTCGCATAGGCAGAGGAGGACATCACGTCGGAGGAGAGGATGGCGAGCGCCGTAGGCTTGCCGAGACGCTGGATTCCCAGGTCCTCGGTGACCAGAGCCGGGCCGAGCAGCCGGTTCTTGATCCGGTAGCTGAGCCTCTCCGGGACGACGAACGACTCGAGCGCGGGCAGCGCCGTCGGTGGCTTCACCTGGAAGTCATGTTTGAAGCGGACGGCGGGTTTTCCCTCCCCTTGATCCTCCAAGACCTGCTCCTTAAGCGCTCCGACTCGACCCCCGACAACCTAGCCTAGATCCAGGGCTAGGACAGCAACGAGCCCAAGGTTATACTCGATTGGGCCAGGTCTAGGAGGACGGTTGGAACCCAGGCATGTTATCGTCGTCGGATGCGGAAGGGTGGGCACCGAACTCGCAACCCGGCTGTGTGGCGAAGGGTACTCGGTGTCGATCATCGACAAGAACGCAGCCTCCTTCCGCCGGCTCCCACCCCATCTCCAGTTGAAGACGGTGCTTGGCTTTGGCTTTGACAAGGACGTTCTGGCCGAAGCCGGCGTGAACTCCGCGTACGCGCTGGCCGCGGTGACCTCAGGAGACAACTCCAACATCCTCACCGCCCGGATTGCCAGGGAGCAGTTCGAGGTTCCCAACGTCGTCGCCCGCATCTACGATCCGAAGCGGGCAGTGGTCTACCAGCGGCTGGGAATCCAGACCGTGGCCACCGTAACCTGGACCACCCAGCAGGCCCTGGAGCGCCTGTTTCCCGAGAACTTCTCCACCGAGTGGTCGGACTCCACCGGGACGCTCTCAGTGATCGAGAGCGCACTCCCGGTCACGTGGGCCGGGAAGCGGCTGGTGGACCTCGACTCTCCGGGGCGTTTCCGGTTCATGGCCCTGATCAGGGGGAATGCCGGTCGCTTTGTCACCCCGGAGGTGATCGGCCAGGAGGGAGATCGCCTGGTGATCCTGGTCGACCACGGAGCGATCTCCGAGCTCAACGACTGCTTGAAAGGCGGTGACGCGTGAAGGTTGCCATCGTCGGTGGCGGGAGCGTGGGCAGCTTTCTCGCCCAGGACCTGGTGAAGTCGGGACACGACGTCCTGCTCATCGAGGAGAACATCGAGCTTGCGTCCCGCCTGGAGCACACTCTTGGCTGCACCGTCGTCGCCGGGGACGGCTGCGAGCTGAGCGTCCTCGAGGGTGCCGGGCTCGACGAGTGCGACGTGGTGGTGGCCTCCACCGGAGACGACGAGGACAATCTGGTGGTCTCCCTCCTCGCCAAGCAGGAGTTCACCGTTCCCAGGGTTATCGCCAGGGTGAACCACCCGGGGAACCACTGGCTGTTCAACCGCTCCTGGGGGGTAGACGTACCAGTCTCCACTCCCCACCTCATCTCCTCCCTGGTCGAGGAGGCGGTCTCGGTCGGGAGCCTGGTGCGGCTGCTCCAGTTCGACCGGTCCGGCGCCCGCCTCGCCGAGGTGACGCTCGCCGCCGACTCCCCCGCCATCAACTCCACCATCGCCGATCTGGCGCTGCCAAAGGACGTCTCCATCGTGGCGGTAATCCGCCAGCAGACGGTCATCGTCCCCCGCGGATCGGTGGTGCTGCACCAGGACGACGAGGTGCTGGCGCTCGTCCTCGACGACGCGGAGCCGGCCTTGATGTCCCGCCTGATCGGAGAGAGTGAAGCCTAGAAAAGGCGAGGCTTCAAGTCCCATCTGGCCTCTTCTCCTCTAGGCTCTGGAACGGTGGAAGCGGCATTTTTCGATCTCGACAAGACGGTGATAGCCCGTGCCTCGATGCTCGCCTTCGGCTCCCGGTTCTTCCAGGAGGGGCTCATCAACCGGCGCACGGTAGTGCGCAGCCTGTACGCGCAGCTCGTCTACCGGTACCTCGGAGCGAA
>JAJYHR010000028.1 GCA_021784675.1 Actinomycetes bacterium | reverse complement strand
TGGTCGGGGCGCGACGGGCCACCGGGGCGAAAACCACCGGGGCCGCGGGGTGCTCCCTGGTCGGGGCGCGACGGGCCACCGGGGCGAAAACCACCGGGGCCGCGGGGTGCTCCCTGGTCGGGGCGCGACGGGCCACCGGGGCGAAAACCACCGGGGCCGCGGGGTGCTCCCTGGTCGGGGCGCGGGCGCCGGTCAAAGCCACCGGATCGCCCCTCGGACGTCTGCGGCCTCGGCGGCGGCGGGATAGGGCGGCCGGAGAGTGAGGTCATCGGCGCGCGCCTTGGCGGCGGCGGGACCGGTTGACCAGAGGGTGAGACCGGAGCCGGCCTCCGCTGAGCCACCCCCTCCGGCACCTCCGGACGGGTCGACTTGGCGGCGTTGGCTATCGCTACGCGCTCAGCCTCCTCGCGCTTCGCGGCCTCCTCCGCGATAACTGCGGCAAGATCAGGCTTTTTTGCCTCTGGCTGGTCCAAGCTGGCTTCCTTTGCCACCTCTGGTCGCGGCGGCGCGACAGCTGACTTCTCTTCCCGCGGCGCCTCGGCCTCGGGCTTTTCCGGTGCGAGAGCGGGTGCCGGTGCCCCGGCCTCCCCGCCGCCACCATAGATCCCCAGGTGCTCCCTCTGGGCACGGCGCCGCACGCGATCCGCGTGCGCATCCTCCACACTCGACGAGTGCGACTTCACGTCGATCCCGAGCGCGATGCACAGATCCAGGGCCTCCTTATTAGAGAGCCCCAGCTCCTTCCCGATTTCATAGACGCGTAACTTTTTCGCCAACTGCTGCCAAAACCTCCGCAGAATTCTTGCCGTAGACAGCCTAGAAGGTTTTTCCGTCCCTTCCAGACTGCGGCCCGTCCTCCCCGGCGATACCCGGGGCGAAGAGCCGTCTTATCGCCTCGATCTCCGCCACTCCCCCTGCTATCCGGAGCGCCTTGAGGATCCGTCCCGACCGCAGCGCCCGCTCCAGGCAGGCGGGCGACTCCCGGCAGAGCCAGGCTCCCCGCCCCCCGCGAGCATCGAGCCGGGGACCATCCGGGCCCAAAGACACCCGCCGCAGCCCGCTCGGATCCCTCCGCTCCCGGCAGCCGACGCAGGTCCTCGCTACCGTGCGCGCCCGCTCACTCTCCGGCCTCGTCATTCCCATCGGCCTCGTCATTCCCATCGGCCTCTCCGGCGTCCTCAGGGGCGGCGGCCATCTCCGCCTCGGAGCGAATGTCGATCCGGAGACCGGTGAGCCTGGCGGCAAGGCGGGCGTTCTGCCCCTCGCGCCCGATCGCCAGGGAGAGCTGGTCGTCGGGGACCACCACCAGCGCGGTTCCCTCGGATCCCACCCTGACTTCGAGGGCGTAGGCGGGCTGGATGGCCCGCTCCACGTACTCGACGATATCCTCCGAGAAGGGGACGATGTCGATCTTCTCCCCCATCAGTTCGTTGGTGACCATCCGCACCCGCGAACCCCGGGAGCCAACGCAGGCGCCCACTGGGTCTACCGCACCGTCGTTAGACCAGACCGAGATCTTCGACCGGTGGCCGGGCTCGCGGGCGACCGCCTTGATCTCCACCACCCCGGAGGCGATCTCCGGGACCTCGAGCTCGAAGAGCCGCTTCACCAGACCCGGGTGGGTCCGCGAGACCACGATCTGCGGGCCCTTGATCGAGCGCCGCACCTCGACGATGTAAGCCTTCAGCCGTTGTCCCACCGAGTACCGCTCGTTGGGAGGGCACTCCGCATGCGGCATGATCGCCTCGATCTTCCCGAGGTCGAGCAGGGTGAAGCGGCTGTCGCACTGGGAGACGATGCCGGTGACCACGTCGCCCTCCCGGCCGGCGTACTCCTCGTACTTCTGCTCCCGCTCGGCGTCGCGGATCTTCTGGAGCATCACCTGCTTGGCGGTCTGCGCGGCGATCCGGCCAAAGTCCTTGGGGGTGTCCTCCCACTCCCGGACGACGTTGCCGTCCTCGTCGAGCTCCTGCCCGAAGACGTGGATCTCCCCCGACTCCGGGTCGATCTCGACGTAGGCCTCGTCGGCGGCTCCGGGCATCCGCTTGTAGGCAGCCACCAGCGCGTTGGCCAGGGACTCGAGGAGGGTCTCCACCGCCAGGCCCTTCTCCCTGGCGATCACCTCCAGGGCATCCATGAAATCCTGGTTATCCCTTGCCATCTGCCTGACTCCTCCCTCTTCCTTGCGCCCGGCCCTTGGGAGAGCCGCCCCATTCAAACCTGGTGTGGCAGGATCTGACCTCCGGGAGCGGCACCTTGCGAACCGCCCGCCCCATCTCCTCGATGACCAGCTCCTCCCCCGTGGCTGCCACCAGGGTCCCGGAGACGCTGCCGTCGCCGTCGAGCGTGGCGACCACTTGCTGGCCTACGGCCCAGAGGTAGTGCTCCGGCAGGTAGAGCTCCCGTTCCAGCCCCGGGCTGGAGACCTCCAGCTCGTAGGGGTCCTTCCCCGGTAGGGCGATGCTGTCGAGCGCATCGGAGATCAGCGGCGTCGCCAGGGCGATCTCGTCGAGCGACGGGGAGGAGGAGTCCATGCGCTCGACGCGCACATGGAGTGTCCTTCCGCTCCACCGCGCAGAAAGGACCCGCACCCCCAACCCCGCGATGGCGGAATCGAGCTGAGCGTTCACCCCTCCGCCATCAACCACTGCGCCTCCAGAATGCGAATAAAAAACGTGGGCAACAGCCCACGTCTGCCAAAAACCCGCGAATAACCAAATTGTAATTATAGCAGCAAGAGAACCGCCTTGCCGACGCTAGCGCCGGATCGATGCCGCCGCCCGGCGTAGCTCCTCTATCCGGTCGGTGCAGCTGGCGATCACCACCTGCTCCACGGTGCCGTTGAGCCGGTCTCGAACTTCCACCATCCCCTCGGAGGCGACCTTGGAGCCGGCGATCACCACGAAGGGCGAGCCGATCAGCTCCAGATCGCCCATGGCGCTGCCGAAGCTGAGCCCCCGATCCTCCAGGAGCGTCCGGAAGCCCCGGCCCAAGAGCTCCTGGTAGAGTCCCTCGGCCGCCTCGGCGGCCTCGGCCGACCTCCCCGCGGCTACCACCGCTACCTCGAAGGGCGCCACCTCCACCGGCCAGGAGACTCCGCTCGCGCCTTCGCCGATGAACTGCTCCGCGATCACCGCCGGCAACCGCGTTACCCCGACCCCGTAGCATCCCATCCAGTAGGGTTGGCGAACCCCCGCGGCGTCCACGAAGGAGGCCTGCGGCAGCACCGACGAGTAGGTGAGGCCGAGCTGGAAGGTGTGCCCGATCTCGACGGCCCGGATCAACCGGAGCGGCGAGGAGCACCTCGGGCAG
>JAJYHR010000001.1 GCA_021784675.1 Actinomycetes bacterium | reverse complement strand
CTTTGCCGCTCCCGGCGGCAAGGGCGGCTGGTTCTGCCACACACCGATGGTAGCCATCTCCCGCGCCATCGGGAGGAAGCGGGCGGCGGAGATGGCGCTTACCGGTGACGTGATCCCGGCCGCAAAGGCACTCGAATGGGGGCTGGTCAACTACGTGGTCGAGCCGGATGAGCTTGACTCGGCCACCGACGACCTGCTGGCCCGGGCGACCAGGGGATCGGCCTACTCCAAAGCCATGGGCAAGGCGGTCCTCTACCGGCAGATCGATCTCACTTTGCGGGACGCCTACTCGATCGCGGTCGAGGCGATGGCCGGCGCCTCCCAGACTCACGATGCCCAGGAGGGGATGGCGGCGTTCCTGGAGAAGCGCCCCGCCAAGTGGCAGAACCGCTGACCCAGCCGAGCGATGCTCTCCCTCGGATACCGGGAGCGCGCCGGGGTTGGCACCCGCTGCGGAAGCAGGCAGTGATACACCACGTACTAACGTTCTAGCGATAGCATTGGCGTGTGGATTTGACCGAGTGGGCACGCCGCCAGGGCATCCCACCCCGAAACCGCGTACAACTGGTTCCATGCGGCCACGCCGTCGCGGGACAGGACCAGGTCCACCTGTCTCGCTCGATCTCGATCGTCTTCACCCGGCCCTCCGCCTGGCGGTCGGCCGTGACCTTGATGTTCCCGACCCCCTGGAGGTAGAGACAGGAGCCCTCCGGCTTCCAGCGGCACCCGTCACCGTCTTTTGTCCCCGCTGCCGAAGCGGTGCTCGGCCTTCGCCTTGGGGTATCCGGGCCGGGCGGCTAGGGCACCAGGATCCCGCGCCCGTGCAGCCGCCCCTCGTCGAGATCGGCGATGGCGTCGAGCGCGGCATCGAGCGGGTAGGTCCGCGTTCGCAGCTCCACCTTGCCCTCCCTCGCCAGCGTCATCAGCTCGGCAAGGTCGTTGTAGGTCCCGACCAGGTTGCCCACGAAGTTGATCTCGGCCGAGATGATGTCGATGGCGGGGACCTCGAGCTGGCCGCCGTAGCCGATGATGAAGTAGCTCCCGGCTCGGCGCAGCATCGCCACTCCGTCGGGAAGGGCGCTGCCCTCGCCGACGAAGTCGAGCACCACCTCGCACCCGAGGCCCTCGGTGACCTCCAGGACCTTGGCCACGTGAAGGCCGTCGGCGAGGATGGTGTAGTCGGCTCCGAAGCTGCGGGCCATCTCCAGAGCCTCCACCGAGCTGTCGACCACTATCACCTGGGCGGCAGTGAGGGCCTTCAGCGACTGGATGCCGATGTGCCCGAGGCCGCCCGCCCCGATAACCAGGGCGTATGCTCCGGGAAACAGCAGCCTCGCCGCCTTCTTCACCGCGTGGTAGGCGGTGAGCCCGGCGTCCGCAAGCGCCGCCACGTCCTGAGGCAAGACGGTGGGTTCCAGCTTCACCACCGCCCTGGCGCTGGTCTTCAGCAGCTCCGCGAACCCGCCGTCAACGTCGATTCCAGGAAAGCTGCTCGAGCTGCAATGCATATCGTCGCCTGCCCGGCAGGCCCGGCAGTAACCGCAGGTAACAAGGGGATGGACGATGACCACGTCACCGGGGGCTACGCTCTCCACCGCGGAGCCGACCGCCGCCACCCTGCCCGCGTTCTCGTGCCCAAGGGTATAGGGCAGCTTTACCCGGCTCTTCTCCTTCCACTGCCCCTCAACAATGTGCAGGTCGGTGCGGCAGAGCCCGGCCCCCTCGATCTTGACGATAACGTCGGTCGGGCTGTCGATCCGGGGCTCAGCGACCTCCTCGACCACCGGAGCATCCCCGTAGGCGTGTAGCCTTACCGCCTTCATCCGACCGTCAGCTCCGCCTGGTCAGCGTGTAGCGAACCGTCTGCACCCTGATCATGCCCTCGGCGAAGAGAAAGGTGTCGATCCCATCCTCCACCTTGGTCTCGCGGGACTCCGCCTTCCACTCCAGCAGCAGCACGTCGTCGGCGTAGATCTGGGTGGGAAGCTCCCAGCTGGCGTTGGGAAGATCGGCTAGGAGCTGGATGAACCCCTCGCGAACTCCCTCCTTGCCGCGCCTGGTGCCGGCCGGAGTGACAAAGATGGCGTCCTCGCTGTAGTCGGCGACGATGCCGTCCAGATCTCCAGCAGCCAGCGCCTGGCCATGGTGGGCGAAGATCTCTTGCGGTGTCCGTGGCATCTCTGCAACCTCCCTCCAGCCGCCCCAAAACGGGCGGCCACGCGGGGAATCTTATCACCGCGGGACGAGGGAGTCAGGAAGCGCCACCAACCTATGCGGAAGAAGGCGCTATCGGTCGCAGCTCCCAATCGCAAAGATAGGCCGGCCACCCAAAACGGCACCCATCACCGCCTCGATCGGGCGGCCCACCAAACCACTGGGTAGTACGAAACACGAAGCCCCGACACGGCTCCTCGCCGGCCCACCGCTCCGGGTGCGGCCAGCTCGGAAGCACCCCTACGCCAGAGTCTCCTTTACCTTGCGCGTCACGACCGCGGCCAGGACGCCAACGATGGCGAGGATCAACAGCTTCTTCATGCAGCTATCATACCAAGGGCCGAGCTGAAGAAACGCTCAACCGGTCAGCAGATCGCGGGCCCCGGTATCCGCGGAGGGGTGGCGAAGCTTGGACATCGCCCTCGCTTCGATCTGCCGGATCCGCTCCCTGGTCAGATGGAAGTACTCCCCAACCTCCTCGAGCGTTCGCGGCTCGCCCCGATCGAGGCCGTAGCGCAGGCGAAGGATGTCCCGCTCCCGCTCGTCAAGGGGGGCCAGCAGGCGGGCGATCTCGCTGGGAAGCAGCACCTCGGCCGCCAGGTCAAAGGGGGACTCGGCGCTCTGGTCCTCCACCACGTCGGCAAGCTCCGCATCGCCGTCCTCCCGCAGCGGCTCCGAGAGCGAAACCGGCTCCCCCCGGAACCTGAGCGACTCGACCAGCTTCTCGTAGGGGAGATCGACCTCGCTGGCCAGCTCTTTGAGTGTGGGCGAGCGGCCGTACTTGATCTCCAGGTGCATCTGCGCACGCTGCACCCTCGCCAGCGAGTCGCCGGCGTGAACCGGCAACCTGATGGTCCTGCCAGTGTTGGCGATCCCCCGGGTGATCGCCTGCCTGATCCACCAGGTGGCGTAGGTGGAAAACTTGAAGCCCTTGCGCCAGTCGAACTTCTCCACCGCGTGGATCAAGCCCATGTTCCCCTCTTGGATGAGATCCAAGAGGGGGAGGCCAGAGGCCTGGTACCGCTTGGCGATGGAGACCACCAGCCGGAGGTTGCCCTGGATGAACGCCTGCTTGGCGCCCTCTCCCTGCTCGACGATCCGGTTGAGCTC
>JAJYHR010000141.1 GCA_021784675.1 Actinomycetes bacterium | reverse complement strand
CGCACCGGCACCGACGCTCGGTGCCTCTTTGATCACCTCGAGGGTGGCGGCGTGCCCGACGGCCGAGACGACCAGCTCGGCGCGCCCGGGTAGGGATCCCAGGTCCGGGTAGCAGGGGATGCCGAAGACCTCGCGGTAACGGGGGTTTACCGGGTACACGCTCCCAGCGAACCCGGCCCTCAGGGTGGCCGCGACCGGCCTCCCCCCGATCCGGGCCTCGGTACCGGAGGCGCCGACCACAGCGACCGACCGGGCATTTAGGACCGCGAGCAGCCGTGCGGAGTCGGCTACCGCCATGCCGGCAGGACGGTGGCTGGCAAGCGTTTCCGGCGGTCCAACCCGGCCCGCCTGAAAGAGAGAGCGTTCATGCTCGAATGCTAGCTGCCATGCCCGCGGCCGGCAAGGCGGCTCGGGGCACTCCGGCACCCGCCCGCGGGGCGCGCGCGTTCCCCCGGCGGCAGCTAGTTTGTGATTGGCATGAGCTCCTTCGTACACCTGCACACCCACACCGAGTACTCGATGCTCGACGGCGCGGCCCGCCTCGACGCCCTCCTCGACAAGGCGGTCCGCGACAACCAGCGCTCCATCGCCATCACCGACCATGGAAACATGTACGGCGTCCTCGACTTCTACAAGGGGGCGCGGGAGCGCGGGCTGAACCCGATCATCGGGATCGAGGCCTACATGGCCGCCAACTCCCGCTACGACCGGCCCACGCGCCGGGGCCGGATCGACGACACCGGCGGCGACGGCGACCGGGGCGAGAAGCTCTACTACCACCTGATCCTGCTGGCCGAGACCAACCAGGGCTACCGCAACCTGATCGAGCTCTCCTCGCGCGCCTTCCTGGAGGGCTACTACTACAAGCCTCGCCTCGACTGGGAGCTGCTGGACCGGTACCACGACGGATTGATCGCCACCACCGGCTGCCTCGGCGGCCTGGTGCTCCAGAGCCTCCTCCGCGACGACTACGACGGCGCCCGGGCGACCGCGGGCCGGCTGCAGGAGATCTTCGGCGTGGGGAACCTGCTCATCGAGATCCAGGATCACGGCTTGCCCGAGCAGCGCCGGACCAACCCCCAGCTAATCCGGCTGGCCAAGGAGATCGGTGCCCCGCTGGTGGCCACCAACGACTCGCACTACACCGAGCGCAAGGACCACGACGCCCACGACGCCCTGCTCTGCATCCAGACCGGCGCCACCCTGGCGGACGAGAAGCGGTTCAAGTTCCACGGTTCGGAGCACTACCTGAAGACCGCCGCGGAGATGCGCGAGCTCTTCTCCGAGATCCCGGAGGCCTGCAACCGCACCGAGGAGGTGGGCGAGCGCTGCAATGTCGAGATCGAGTTCGGCTCGGCTAGGCTCCCGGAGATCCCGATTCCCGAGCGCTTCCGGGTCTCCACCACCGGCAGCTACGACGAGGATGCCACCGCCTACCTGCGCGAGCTCACCCTCTCGGGGGCACACGACCGCTACGGAACCGAGCTATCCGAAACGACGGCGGCCCGCATCGATTACGAGCTCTCGGTCATCGCCGAGATGGGCTTCTCCGGATACTTCCTGGTGGTGTGGGATCTGATCCGGCACGCGAAGGAGAACGGTATCCGCGTTGGCCCCGGGAGGGGCTCGGCAGCCGGGTCGGTTGTCGCCTACTGCCTCCGCATCGTCGATCTCGATCCGATCCGCTACGACCTCCTCTTCGAGCGCTTCCTCAACCCAGGCCGCAAGCAGATGCCCGACATCGACATGGACTTCGACGAGCGCTACCGCTCCGAGATGATCCACTACGCCGCCGAACGCTACGGCGCCGACCGGGTCGCCCAGATCGTCACCTTCTCCACCATCAAGGCGCGAGCCGCGGTCAGGGACGCCGCCCGGGTGCTCGGATTCCCCTACAGCCTCGGAGACAAGGTCGCAAAAGCGATGCCGCCGCTGGTGATGGGGCGCGATACCCCGCTCTCCGCCTGCCTGAACCTCACCCCCGGCCACGAAGGCGGGTACCAGATGGCCGCCGAGCTGCGCGAGATGGTCGCCACCGATCCCGACGTTGCCCGGGTCGTCGAGGTGGCCGCCGGCCTCGAGGGGCTGCGAAGGCAGGACGGCATCCACGCCGCCGCGGTGGTCATCACCAACGAGCCAGTCACCACCTACATCCCGATCCAGCGCAAGCCGGAGCCGGGGCAGGACTCCGGCTCGGCTCCGATCGTCACCCAGTACGAGATGCACGGCGTCGAGGAGCTCGGCCTCCTGAAGATGGACTTCCTCGGCCTGAGGACGCTGTCGGTGATCGACAGGGCGGTCCAGCTCATCAAGAGCTCCCGGAACGAGGAGGTCGACATCGAGGCCATCGCCCTCGACGACCCCAAGACCTTCGCCCTCCTCTGCGATGCGGACACCATCGGAGTCTTTCAGCTGGAAGGTGCCCCGCTGCGGGCGCTGGTCCGGTCGCTGGCGCCCACGCGCTTCGACGACGTCGCCGCCCTCATCGCCATCTACCGCCCCGGCCCGATGGCGGCCAACATGCACAACGACTTTGCCGACCGCAAGAACGGGAGGCAGCAGATCACCTACCTCCATCCCGACCTCGGCGACATCCTGGGCGACACTTATGGCCTGATGATCTACCAGGAGTCGATGATGCGGGTCTCGCAGCGCTTCGCCGGCTACTCGCTGGCCGAGGCGGAGAACCTGCGCAAGGCGTGCGGCAAGAAGATCCGCGAGCTGATCGCCGCCGAGCGGGAGAAGTTCGTCTCCGGGTGCGAGCGAACCGGTTACGGCCGCGAGCTTGGAACCCGGCTCTTCGACATCATCGAGCCCTTCGCCGACTACGCCTTCAACAAGTCGCACTCCTACGGGTACGGGCTGGTCGCCTACCAGACCGCCTGGCTGAAGGCCAACTACCCGGTCCAGTATCTGGCCGCCCTGCTCACGTCGGTTCGCGACGACAAGGACAAGACCGCCGTCTACCTCGCCGACGCCGCCAGCCACGGCATCGAGGTGCTGGTACCGGACGTCAACCGGTCGCTGTCCGACTTTGCCGTAGTCGCCTCCGGCGATGGGGCCGAGCAGATCCTCTTCGGCCTCTCTGCCATCCGCAACGTGGGAGAGGGACTGGTTGGCCACATCGTCGCCGAGCGCGATCGTGGCGGCCCCTACGCCAGCTTCACCGATTTCTGCCTCCGCGTCGACGTCTCGGTGCTCAACAAGCGGACCGTCGAGTCGCTGATCAAGGCCGGAGCCTTCGACAGCCTCGGGCATACCCGAGCCGGCCTCTCCTCCATCTACGAATCCACGATCGACTCCGCCATCGAAAAGCGCAAGGACGCTGCCCGTGGCGTCGTCGGCCTCTTTGACGAGCCCTCCGACTCCCAAACGGGGCTTCCGCGCCTT
>JAJYHR010000136.1 GCA_021784675.1 Actinomycetes bacterium | reverse complement strand
GACATCATCTCGGCCGAGATCAACTTCGTGGGCAACCTGGTCGGGACCTACAACGACCTTGCCGAGCTGATGACGCTGGCGAGGGAGGGCAAGGTGGAGTTGCGAACGCGGACCTACCCGCTCGATGCCGCGCTTGACGCCATCGCCGATCTGGACGAGGGGCGGCTGCACGGGCGCGGGATCCTGGTGCCCTAGCCGCCCGGCCCGGATACCCCAGGGCGAAGGCCGAGCACCGCTTCGACAGCGGGGAGTGGCAAAAGACGGTGACGGGTGCCGCTGGAAGCCGGAGGGCCGGGTGAAGACGATCGAGATCGAGCGAGACAGGTGGTACCCGGTCCCGTCCCGCGACGGCGTGCCCGCACGCCCGCTGCCTGCGACCGGCACCGTGGTCGGTGTCGCCACAGCTTCGCCACCACCAGCGACGGCACTCATGAAGATCACATCGGCAAACCACGCTGGGCAAGGTCGGGCCAGCAAAGTGCCCAGCGGATCCTTGCCGCCAAGCAGCGAGGATCGACCAGCGAGCGCCGGGACTTCCACCACAAGACCGCTCGCACGATGGTCGCCGGTTGCGACGTGGTGGTCGTCGAGGACCTGAAGATCCGAAACATGGTCCGCCGGGCGAGAGCCCGTCCCGACCTCGACACCCCGGGGGTTCGTCCCCAACGGGGCTAGGGCAAAGTCCGTACTCAACCGATCTATTAACGACGCGGGGTTGGGAGCCTTCGTCGGCATACCCAAAGCCAAAGAAGCTGGGCGGAGAGTGCTCGACCTCGACCCCCGGCACACCTCCGACCGGTGCGAAATCTGCGACCACGCAGCCAAGGAGAACCGCGTGAGCCAGGGCTGTATTCGTCTGCGTCGTCTGCTGGCACAGCGCTCACGCTGACGAGCAAGCAGCACGAACCTATCCGTAGGGCTGGACTGGCCCTTCTGCTAGCAGAACAAGCGGCTTGAGAAGAGGCTGGCCGCTTCAGCGGCCGGAGAAGTCGCTGGCCACACGTTGCGTTCGGCACAGCGCAGGGCCTTCTCAGCGCGGTTGCGAGCCGAGCGTCGCCCGTAGAGACGGTCGCAGAAGCTGGTCAACAACGGTCATGTCCCGCACCAGATCATCGTCGCCTTCTTCTCCCGGGTCGATTGCCACCAGGCGCCGACCATCGGGCAAGAGCACTGCTTCGACCTGTGCCACCCACTCGAACAGCCGGGCCCACCTGGCGGTCGAGGTCTGCCCGTCGGTCGTGAGAGGAGGGAGATTCGGGCGTAGAGGCCGAGAGCCTCGCCGGCGGCCGTCGGGGTGGCGTCGGGAGAGACGAGGATCGCCCGCTGGTTCACGCCGGCAGCGGGAGCGTGCCCGCATGGAACCAGTTGTACGCGGTTCGGGAGTGGATGCCCTGGCGGCGTGCCCACTCGGTCAGATTCACGTTCCCCGTACTACATGCTAGAACATGTGTGTGATCGCTTTTATGCGTCTATTGTTCAACAGCTCGAACCCCGGTGTGCTCCCGCGGTATCCGAGGGAGAGTATCGCTCGGCTCGGTCAGCGGTTCTGCCACTTGGCGGGGCGCTTCTCCAGGAACGCCGCCATCCCCTCCTGGGCATCGTGAGTCTGGGAGGCGCCGGCCATCGCCTCGGCCGCGATCGAGTAGGCGTCCCGCAAAGTGAGATCGATTTGCCGGTAGAGGACCGCCTTGCCCATGGCTTTGGAGTAGGCCGATCCCCTGGTCGCCCGGGCCAGCAGATCGTCGGTGGCCGAGTCAAGCTCATCCGGCTCGACCACGTAGTTGACCAGCCCCCATTCGAGTGCCTTGGCGGCCGGGATCACGTCACCGGTAAGCGCCATCTCCGCCGCCCGCTTCCTCCCGATGGCGCGGGAGATGGCTACCATCGGTGTGTGGCAGAACCAGCCGCCCTTGCCGCCGGGAGCGGCAAAGCCAGCGGTGCTGGCGGCCACGGCCAGGTCGCAGCTGGCGACCAGCTGGGCTCCTGCGGCGGTGGCCAGGGCGTGCACCTTGGCGACCACCGGCTGGGGGAGGTCGGCGATCATGGTCATGAGGTCGGTGCAGGTGGCGAGCAGCTTGCGCATGTAGGCGAGGTCCTGGCCGGCCATGTCGGAAAAGTCGTGCCCGGCGGAGAAGACCGGGCCGTTGGCGGCGAGCACCACGCCGGTGGCCTCCGACTCGCCCACGGCCTCCAGCGCGGCGATCAGCTCGCCCATCAACGTGAGCGACAGGGCGTTGCGCTTCTCCGGCCGGTTGAGGGTAACTGTCGCCTTTGGACCGTCGAACTCGACGTTGATGAAGTGCAACTTGTCCATGGCCAACCTCCAGCGGTTCGAGAGCTGCCATCAACGGTAACAGAGTCGCCGGAAGACGGCAAGTGACCGGGCGCTAGCCGGTGGCCTCTGTCGCCTCCCGGCTGGCCCGGTTGAGGACAGCCCAGAAGATGGGCAGGGCGCCGGCGCACAGCAAAGCGGCGACGATGGCCGAGTTGCGCAGGGTCTTCATCAGGTGGGGTCGGGAGATCTTGGTGGTGTGGCTGAACTCCCGGAGCTCCCATCCCCTTTCCCTGGCGACCTTGGAGAGGACCCGGTCGGGGTTCACCGCCACCGGGTTGCCGACCGCCTCCAGCATCGGGATGTCGGTGTAGGAGTCGGAGTAGGCAAAGGATTGGCCAAGGTCGATTCCCTCGGAGTCGGCGAGCCTGAGCATCTCCTCCACCTTGTAGGGGCCGTAGGCGTAGAACTCCAGCTCACCCAGGTAGATCCCCTCGGAGTCGACCTTGGAACGGGAGGCGATGAAGCCGTCGACGCCGATGAAGGCGGCTAGGGGGCCCACGACCTCCTCGGGTGAGGCGGACACCAGGTAGACCTTGCGCCCGGCCAGGTGGTGGATCTCCATCAGTTCGAGCGCCTCGCGGTAGATGAGAGGCGTGATGATCTCGCCAAGCGCCTCGGAGACGATGCGCTTCACCACCGACTGGTCCCACCCCTGGGTGAGGGCGAGCACCGAGGACTCGATCCGCTTCAGGCGCCGCTCGTTCGCCCCGAGGTATCGGTAGATGAGCTGCGCGTACAGGCTGCGCACCACCGTGCGCCGGTTGATGAGCCCCTCCTGGAAGAACCGGGAGCCGAAGGCGAGCATCGAGGCGCGGGCTATCACCGTCTTGTCGAGATCGAAAAATGCCGCTTCCACCGTTACCAAAGCCTAGAGGCCTAGGCCGGACTTCATCCGATCAGGCGGGACATCAAGGCCGGCTCGGCGTCGTCGAGGACGAGCGCCAGCACCTCGTCGTCCTGGTGCAGCACCACCGATCCGCGGGGGACGATGACCGTCTGCTGGCGGATTACCGCCACGATGGAGACGTCCTTTGGCAGCGCCAGATCGG
>JAJYHR010000021.1 GCA_021784675.1 Actinomycetes bacterium | reverse complement strand
CCGCCGCCGCCCAGGCCTTCAGGGTACAGGGGATCCCTGCCGTCTTTGCCATAAAGGACGGCAAGGTTGTGGACAGCTTCGTCGGCGCCTACCCCGAGCAGGCGGTCCGTGACTTCGTCAACAAGCTGGCGCCGGCAAAGACAGTAGTGGACATCCTGATCGAAGAGGGGAACGAGCCCTCTTTGCGACGGGCGCTTGAGCTCGAACCGGCGAACGAGCGGGCCGGGGTCCGGCTGGCCGAGCTGCTGGCGGCGAGGGGCGAGCTCGAAGAGGCCGAGTAGTGGACATCCTGATCGAAGAGGGGAACGAGCCCTCTTTGCGGCAGGCGCTTGAGCTCGAACCGGCGAACGAGCGGGCCGGAGTCCGGCTGGCCGAGTTGCTGGCGGCGAGGGGCGAGCTCGAAGAGGCCGAGGCTCTACTGGCGCGATACCCGGAGACCGAGGAGGTGAAGCGGATCAAGTCGCGCATCCGGCTCTCTCGGGACGGCGCCGCCGTCCTCCACGATCCGGACTTGGAGGGGAAGCTGACCGCCCTGCTCGACCAGGTCAAGGGGGACGAGGAGGCCCGCCAGCAGTTCCTGGATCTCCTTACCCTCTTCCCTGAAGGCGATCCGCGGGTCAACCAGTTCCGGAGGATGTTTGCCTCCCGGCTCTACTGACAACCCTTCCGGCAAGAGGCTGGTAGCCCGCGACCGCGCCCTCGATACCTCCCGGCCCCTGACTCCTTCTACGACAAGGGGAGTTATTTCGCCTTCGACGCCTTTCTGCGGGTGGCCGAGGAGCGGGTGGCCGCCGGTGCCGACATCATCGACATCGGCGGGGTGAAGGCCGGACCGGGGGAGGAGGTCACCCTCGATGAGGAGCTCGAGAGGGTGGTCCCCGCGGTGGCGGCGGTGGCGGAGCGCTTCGACGTGGCCATCTCGGCCGACACATGGAGGGCGGCCGTCCTCAAAGAGGCGCTGGCGGCCGGCGCCCACATCGGCAACGACATCTCCGGCCTGCGCGACCCCGAGTATGCTCCGGTTGCCGCCCGCTACCGGGCGGCGGTCGTCTGCACCCATATCCGCCTGGAGCCGCGCGTGCCCGATCCGGATCCGCACTACGGCGACCTGGTGGGAGAGGTGGCTGCCTTCCTCCGGGAGAGGGCGGTGTATGCCGAGTCGCTGGGTGTCGCCCGGGAGTCGGTCGTCGTCGACGCCGGCTTTGACCTGGGCAAGACCACGCCGCAATCGCTAGAGCTCCTCCGGAGGACCGCTGTGCTGGCGAGCCAGGGGTACCCGGTGCTGATCTCCGCCTCCAATAAGGGGTTCCTGGGAGAGGCGCTCGATCTTCCGATCTCCGAGCGGCGCTCTGCCTCTCTGGCCGCCGCCTGCTTCGGTCTCCTCTCCGGGGCAAGCATCTTTCGGGTCCACGACGTCGGCGGCACCCGGCGGGCGCTCGATGCGATCGCGGCCATAGCGGAGCGGAGGTCTCGATGAAGATCACTGCCCGGGTGATTACTGATGCCGCAGTTGCCGAGGAGGTGCTTGGCACCGATTCCCGCAGCGGGACCGCGGAGGGGTTGGAGGTCCGTATCGTCGACCTCGCAACCGAGGGGTTGGAGTCCTTGTTGCCGCTGGTGCATCAACGCCCGATGTTCGCTGACGCGCTGCTCATCCTGGTTAAAGGGGCGAGTGGCCTGGTCAAGGCGGACGTGGCCATCCTCGAACGCGCCATCTCCGAGTCGGAGTCGGGCAATCGGCTGGTCTTCTACTTCTCGTCGCGGAGCGTTCCCAAGCCCCTGCTGGAGTTGGGTGCGGAGCTGGTAGAAACCGTGCTTACCAAGGATGCCGACCGGCGGGAGTACGTCAAGGCCAGCATGCAGAGGGCGGGGGTCGCCCTCGATGTGGCGGGACTCCGGCGTGTCGTGGAGGTACTCGGGGACGACCTCGGTGGAGCGGCGTCGCTCGCGGAGGTGCTGGCGCTCGCCTATCCGGAGAGCACGGTGATCGGGAGCGACGAGGTCGAGCCGTACCTCGGCACGCCGGGGGATATCCCGCTATGGAGGCTTACCGACGAGATCGGCCAGGGCCGGGTGAAGGGCGCGGTCGCCGCGGTAGAGCGGATGATGGTAAACGGGAGGGCCCCCCAGCAGCTGATGGCGGTGCTCGAGCGGTGGACCCTCGACGTCTGCACCCTGAACTCGCCCGGGCTGCGCACGGTGGAGCAAGCCAAGGCGGCGCTCGCCAACGCCGGGGTGAGAGGGACGCCCGACTTTGCCATCAAGAAGGAGCTCGAGGTCTCCCGCAAGCTGGGCTACAGCGACTGCTCCCGGATGGTGGGGTGGCTGGCGTCGGCGGCAAGGGAGCTCCGCGGGGATTCGGTGGCCGAGCCGGGCGCCACCATCGACCTGCTGGTGGCCCGGCTGGCACAGCTCTGCCACCGGTAGCGGCTAGTCGTCTCCGAGCTTGAGGGCGGAGATGAAGGCCTCTTGAGGGATCTCGACCCGCCCGATTGACTTCATCTTCTTCTTCCCCTCCTTCTGCTTCTCCAGCAGCTTCCGTTTCCGGGTGATGTCGCCGCCGTAGCACTTGGCGAGGACGTCCTTTCGCCTGGCCTTCACCGTCTCGCGGGAGATTATCCGGCCGCCGATGGCCGCCTGGAGAGGGACGTCGAAGAGCTGTCTTGGGATCAGCTCCCTGAGTTTTGCCACCATCCGCTTCCCGTGATCGTAGGCCTTGTCCCGGTGGATGATGGTGGAGAAGGCGTCCACCGGCTCCTGGTTGATCATGATGTCCAGCCTTACGAGGTCGGCCTCCTGGTACCCGTCGGCCTCGTAGTCGAGGGAGGCGTACCCCTTGGTCCGGCTCTTCAGGGCGTCGAAGAAGTCGACCACGATCTCCGCCAGCGGGATCCGGTAGCCGATCTCGACCCGCTCGGGCGACAGGTACTCCATCTTGCCGAGCGTCCCCCTCCGCGCCTGGGCGAGCTCCATGATGGTCCCGATGTAGGTCGATGGAGCGATGATGCTCACGTTGAGCATCGGCTCCTCGATGCGCTCGATCTCGGAGGCGGGGGGCATCTCCGAGGGATTCTCGATCTCGATCTCCGCCCCACGGGTGGTGCGCACCCGGTAGTTCACGCTGGGGGCGGTGGCGATCAGTGCCAGGTCGAACTCGCGCTCGAGCCGCTCGGTGACGATCTCCATGTGGAGAAGCCCGAGGAAGCCGCAGCGGAAGCCGAAGCCGAGAGCCGCCGAGGTCTCGGGCTCGAAGGTGAAGCTGGCGTCGTTGAGCTTGAGCTTCTCCAGCGAGTCGCGAAGGTCCTCGAACTCGTCGCCGTCGATGGGGTAGAGCCCGCAGAAGACCATGGGTTTTGGATCGCGGTACCCGCCGAGCGGGGAGGGCGCCGGGTCGCCGGCCAGCGTGACCGTCTCTCCAGAGCGGGCCTCGCCGACG
>JAJYHR010000185.1 GCA_021784675.1 Actinomycetes bacterium | reverse complement strand
ACTGGCATCGACAATGGTGGCGATCTGTTGGCGGACGATCCCCTCAACTTGGGAACCTGGTTTGAGATCTTCGAGACGAGTCATTGGGTGAGAGCCTAACAGAGGTGAGGTTCGTGTTGCGGACTCTTAAGACGCGACAGGCGCAACACCGTGATTTGAGTGCCTTGAGGGGAGGTTACCAGTTTTGAGATCGATTATGGGGTTGCTCCATGCACGAGCAGGCGAGGGCCGAGGTTTTGACCGTTGGGGGCGCTGAAGCCCATTACCTCACCCCTTATGACCTAGTGGTGGCCGTTCGTCTCACACGCATCGCGTTGTCTGCAACGTTGTGTTCCTTCGCGGGATCAGTGACTGGTCGATTGAATATCCATGCTCCGGCGAGTTGCGCTGCGGTTGCTAAGACGAGTCAGTGCGGCCCGTCAGCGTGAGTCTCGGGATGATAGGCAACCGTAAAGGCAATCAGGTTTGGCTTACCAGCCGAATGATAGGAAGAGAAACAGCCACTGAGCTGGAGTTATATGGTGGAGGTGATGGGACTCGAACCCACGAACCTCTTGACTGCCAGTCAAGCGCTCTACCAGCTGAGCTACACCCCCGCTTTCCGAAGAGACTTAATCCTAGCTTGACAGCCGATCGATCCGGTTCCAACCGGCTGGGGATCTTGTCGCCTGGTAGCGGGTGGCCACCCTAAACTGAGGTGATTATGAAGGCAGGCTACGACGCTCCCGCGATAGAGCAAAAATGGCAGAGGCTGTGGGAGGATAGCGAAACCTATCAGGTGAGCACCGACGATCCTCGTCCCAAGGCCTACGTGCTCTGCATGTATCCGTATCCGTCCGGTCCTGCCCACCAGGGACACGTCAGGAACTACACCTTTGGGGATGTGAACGTCCGCTTTCGCACCATGAACGGAATTGCGGTGCTGTCGCCGCTCGGTTTCGACTCCTTTGGTCTTCCGGCGGAGAACGCCGCGATCAAGACCGGTGTCCATCCTCGCACCTTCACGGACGATCGCATCGCCGAGCTCAAGGCGAGCCTCAAGCGGCTTGGTGCCGCCTATGACTGGCGCCGGGAGATCAAGAGCCATGATCCCAGCTATATTCGCTGGTCGCAGTACATCTTCATCCAGCTTCTTGACGCTGGCCTCGCCTACCAGTGCGACGCGCCGGTTAACTGGTGTCCGGGGTGCAAGACGGTTCTCGCCAACGAGCAGGTCCTGTCGGACGGCACCTGCGAGCGCTCTGGCGATCTGGTCGTCAGGCGGAACCTCCGGCAGTGGTTCCTCCGGATCACCGCGTACGCCGACGAGCTGCTTGACGATCTCGACCAGCTGGAGTGGCCCGAACGGGTAAAGACCATGCAGCGGAACTGGATCGGGCGTTCGGTGGGAGCGGAGATCGATCTGGAGGTGGCCGGAGGAGGGAGTGGTAAGATCACCGTCTTCACCACCAGGCCCGACACCATCTTCGGGATGACCTTTGCCGTGGTCGCCCCGGAGCACCCCGATATCGAGGCGCTTACCGCCCCTGAACGTGCTGCTGAGGTGCAGGCCTACGTCGCTGAGGTTGCCACCCGCTCTGAACTCGAGAGGATGAGCGGCGACGGCGGCCCCAAGAGGGGAGTTCCCCTTGGAACCTTCGTCGTCAATCCGGCGAACGGGAGCAAGGTTCCCCTCTACGTAGCCGAATACGTGCTTGGCCAATACGGGACCGGGGCGGTGATGGGTGTTCCAGGGGAGGACGAGCGCGACTTCGAGTTTGCCGGAGCCCAGGGCCTCGGCGTGCTCGAGACTGTGGCCAGGCCCGCCGGTTTTCCAGGTGGGGCCTACTCCGGCGATGGGGTGAAGATCAACAGCGGCTTTCTCGACGGTCTGGCGGTCCAGCCGGCAAAGGAGGCCGCCATCGAGTGGCTGGAGGCATCGGGGCATGGCCGCGGTACCGTCAAGTACCGCCTCCGGGACTGGCTGGTCTCCCGGCAACGCTACTGGGGCTGCCCGATCCCGATCATCCACTGCGACGGCTGCGGCGCAGTCCCGGTCCCGGTTGAGGAGCTGCCGGTGCTCGCGCCGGACGACGTCGAGTTCCTTCCCACCGGGGAGTCGCCGCTCGCCAAGCACCGGGGGTTCGTAGACGTCGCCTGCCCGTCGTGCGGGGGGAAGGCCCGCCGGGAGACCGACACCATGGACACCTTCGTCGACTCCTCCTGGTACTTCCTGCGCTTCTGCGATCCGTTTGCGGAGGACAGACCCTTCGATATGGCGGCGGTTCGGAAGTGGATGCCGGTCGACCAGTACATCGGCGGGGTGGAGCACGCGATCCTGCACCTGATGTACGCGCGCTTCTTCACCAAGGCCCTCTCCGACCGGGGCTTGGTGCCGGATACGCTCCGCGAGCCCTTCACGAAGCTCTTCACCCAGGGAATGATCAGGCTCGAGGGATCGAAGATGTCGAAGTCCAAGGGGAACCTGGTCACCCCGCAGCGCTACTTCGACACCGTTGGCGCCGACTCGCTGCGGCTCTTCCACTTCTTCGTGGGCCCTCCCGGTGACGACGTCGACTGGACCTCGCAGTCCGACGAGATGATCGAGGGCTGCAACCGCTTCCTTGGCCGGGTCTTCAACCTCGATGCCCAGATACCGGTAGTGGAGGGAACGGCCGCAGTGGCGAGGGAGGAAGCCTTCCTGGAGCTGATGCGCCTGCAGGACCGGGTTACTACCGGCATCGAGCGCTGGGCTTACAACACCTCGGTTGCGGCGCTGATGGAGTACACCAACGCCCTCTACCGCCTGCTGGCGGCGGCATCGGACCCGCGGCTGCTCGACCACGGATACCGTACCCTTATCCTGATGCTCGCGCCGTTCACGCCGCACCTCGCCGCTGAGATCTTCGACCGGCGCTACGGGAGGGACGTCCACCGCGAGCGGTGGCCCGAGCTCGACCGGGAGTTGTTGGAGGCGGCGCTGGTCCCCATGGTCATCCAGGTGAACGGGAAGATGCGGGAGGTGGTCGAGGTGGACCCGAAGATCACCGAGGAGGAGGCGCTGCAGGTGGTGCTGGCGCTTCCGAAGGTTGCCGGGCTGGTTGGCGAGGGGGGTCCCAAACGGGTCATCGCCAAGCTCCCCAAGGTGGTCAACCTGCTGGTGTAGCACGAAGGGTTGCAGGTCGCACCCTCCGGCTTCGACGCCGGGGCCCCTGGGGCAATAGAATGGTGCGCATGGATGTTACCGATGCGACCTTCGAGCGCGATGTCATAGAGCTGTCCAAGGAGAAGCCGGTTGTGGTTGACCTGTGGGCACCGTGGTGCGCCCCCTGCCGGAGCCTGAGCCCGATCATCGAGAAGGTGGTCGGCGAGAGCGAGGGCAAGGTGGTTCTCGCCAAGATCAACGTGGACGACAACCCCGCCGCCGCCCAGGCCTTCAGGGTGCAAGGGATTCCGGCAGTCTTTGCCATAAAGGACGGCAAGGTTGT
>JAJYHR010000056.1 GCA_021784675.1 Actinomycetes bacterium | reverse complement strand
AGCTGGCCGATGCTCATTTCGAGACCCGCAACCGGCGGCACTCCAACGACCGTCTAACCACGAACCGCTCCAGAGAACCTAGACATTTCGCAAACATCCTCTGTTTTCGCTCTCTGGCCACTGAGTCTCCCCGGTCCGTAGCCGCTGGACCGGACTCGTCGACTTGCTGGAGATGCCTCCCACGTCCGGGTTGCCCCGTCGTGGTCTGCTTGGCGTCCTGCCGTGACAGTAGCCTCGGCTTCGACAACACGGGTACGGACACCATCCCTAGCGGTCCTTTGGTAGGTCCGCTCGAGCTCGGAGATGGCTTCGATCTTCGCTTGGTTGAGTTCGAGGGTCGCGAGGCGGACCGTGTGCTTCATCGTCACCAACCTAACACGAGGGCATGACATAATGGCGAAGCGATCTCGCCGGACATCGTGCGAAACTCCATGACCTTGCGGTTCTCGTGGCTCCCCGATCCGTAGAGCCGGGCGGAGAACACGGCCACGATCTCCAGCGCGTCATTCGCCAGGTCCTCCTCGATGCTGGATGCTTCGGATGCGTTCAGATCACCACCTCAGCGGCAAAGTGCTCGCAGATGGCAAAGACCAGCTCCGTAAGGTGGACCCCGGGTGTTCAGACCCCCTTAAAAGCTGAAGAGCCTGCTTAGCAAGCTGGCAGCCCAAGAGTTCCACGAACGGCCCCTGGTGGGCGAAGGGGGACTTGAACCCCCACGAGGTTGCCCTCACAGGAACCTGAATCCTGCGCGTCTACCAATTCCGCCACTCGCCCGGCGGAACCAGCATATAGCGCGGAGCCCCCGGTTGACTCACACCTGTTCTAAAACAAGACCAAACGTTGCATCCGCTGGTTATAGTGCTAAAGGGGTGACTCTCGAATCGTTCGAACGAAAGATAGCGGTCCTGGTTGAGGGGATCTTTGCCAAGGGTAGCCCGCGGGGAATTGAGCCGGCCGAGCTGGGGCGGCGGCTCACGCGCGAGATCGAACGCTCCTCCCGGATCGGAGTGCGCTCGCAGATCGCTCCCAACCGGATCACCGTCGCCCTCTCGCCAGTGGACGCGGAGGAGCTGGCACCGCTGCGAAGGACCGTGGAGCGCGACCTGGCCGAACTCGCCCAGGAGACGATCGACGATGGCGGCTTCCAGACCTTGGGGCCGGTGTCGGTAACCCTCGCCTCCGACGAGGAGCTGAAGTCGGGAACCTTCTACATCGACTGCGAGTTCGTCGAGGAGCAAGGATACGGCGATCGCTACTACCTCGAGGGTGCCGGAGGCGGCAGGATCACGCTTGCCGAAGGAGCACACTCGATCGGGAGGCAGGCCGACTCCTCGATCACCCTCGACGACCCGCGGGTATCTCGGAGGCATGCGGAGATCGTGGTCTCTGGGGGAATCGTCACCGTGTACGATCTAGGCTCTACCAACGGCACGTTCGTAAACGGTGTTCGGCTTTCCAAGCCAACCGAACTGACCACGGGAGACGTTATAACGGTAGGTACAACTGATCTGACCTTGTTTAGAGGTTGAGGTGCCCGTCGTTCTGCTTGGAGCACTGAAGTACATTCTCATCGCCATCATCTGGCTGATCTTCATCTTTGCCATCCGCGCGGTCTGGCTGGAGACGAAGCGCCAGGTGAGGACCACGGTCGCCACCAAGCTGGTTCCGGTCGCGGAGCCACGCCAAGGCGCATCGGCTCCCGCCGGCAACCCGCCGGAGCAGGTCGCGTCGGGCACCGGATCCGCCGTCTTTTTTGCCGTCGAGGGGCCGTATTCGGGACACACATTCCGCGTCTCCCCGCCCGCCGTAATCGGGCGCGACGGCAGCTGCGACATCGGGCTGGCGAACGACAACTTCGTCTCCACGAAGCACGCCCAGGTCACCAAGGAACGCCGCCACCTGATCGTTACCGACCTGGGCAGCCGCAACGGAACCCTGGTGAATGGCGATCCGGTCACCGGCGAGATGCGGATCACCAAGGGTGACATCATCCAGATCGGCAAGACAGCGCTAAAAGTGGTCTCAATATGATCGTCGACTACGCTACCGCTACCGATCCTGGGATGGTCCGCACGTCGAACCAGGACTCCCTGTATGCAGATGGGAAAGTCTTCATCATCGCCGACGGGATGGGTGGGCACGCCGGTGGGGACGTCGCCTCAAAGCTGGCCGTAGAGGCGCTCTCGGAGGCGCTGGCCGGCGGCACCTCCCCCGAAGAGGCGGTGTCGGCCGCCAACCAGCGCGTGTTCGAGGCGGCATCCCGCGAGCCCGCCTTGGAGGGGATGGGCACCACCGTTACCATGGCGGTCGTAGACGATTCCAGTACCTCCGTCGAGATCCTCAACATCGGCGACTCCCGGGCTTACCTCCTCTCCGGTGGGGAGCTTTCGAGGGTGACCAGCGACCACACCTTCGTCCAGGAGCTCGTGGACGCCGGCTCGATCACCGAGGAGCAGGCGTCCACCCACCGGGCGCGGCACGTGCTCACTCGCGTCCTCGGAATCGGAACTCACGTAGAGGCAGACTCCTACCTGGTACCCGTCCGCGACCGGGACCGGCTCCTGCTCTGCTCCGACGGGCTGGTAAACGAGATCCCGGAGAAGCAGATCGCGGAGCTGCTTGCGGCCGGCGACCTTTCGACCGCGGCGGCCTCCCTGGTGGACGCGGCCAACGCAGCCGGCGGCAACGACAACACGACCGTCATCGTGATCCAGTTCTCGATTGCGGCGCAAGGCATCCCGGTGCCGCCCACGGGCCGGATCGAATTGACCCGCACCGCCATCGCTCCGGCGCGTCCCGAACCACGAGCCCTTCCCCACTTCAGCGGCCAGATCCCGGTGCCGATCCCGACCCAGCTCGTCGAGAGGTCGATTCTCACGCACCCGGTGGTCCGCCTGATCGGGTTTCTGATACTCCTTTCCGTGCTGCTTTCGGCGGTGATCCTCGCGGTCTCCATCTACGTCAACCACTCCTTCTTTGTCGGGGTGTCGCGCCATCAGGTAACGATCTACCAGGGAAGGGTGGGCGGCATCCTCTGGTTCAAGCCCCACGCTGTCGACTACACCGGTGTTCGTCTCGACCAGCTCACCCAGGGTCTGCGCGACCAGATCCTCCACGGCGTGGTCGAGCCATCTCTGCCGAAGGCGAAGGCCTTCGTCCACAACATCGAGAGTCAGGCCAAGGCGGCCAAAGTGGCGGCCATCCCCGCCTCCTTCCTGGTGGCGACGGCCTGATGCGGCGGCGGATGTCCCTGGTTGGGGCCCTTTTGATCCTTGCCTTCTCGCTGGTCTTCCTGCAGCTGAACAACCTGCAGATCGTCAAGGCTTCCAAGCTGGCCAACGCTCCCGGCAACAACCAGGCGACCACGCGTGCCTTCTCGCTGCCACGGGGCGCGATACTCACGGCGGATGGCCAGGTGATGGCCGAGACCGTCCCCGCCAACAACGTCTACCACTACCAGCGGATCTACCCTTCCGGA
>JAJYHR010000139.1 GCA_021784675.1 Actinomycetes bacterium | reverse complement strand
TTGCCGCTCTCCCGGCCATCCGGCGCGCCGCATCCGCATGCCGCCACGCCGATACTCCACCAGAGATCCGGGGCCTTTGCGAAGCGGCCCGGTGCGGGCAAGCCCGGCTCCCCCATCCCGGCCACCTCTCTGCTATCTGATTGTCGCTCCATTTGGTGCGGGCAAGCCCGGCTCCCCCATCCCGGCCACCATGAAGATCGCGGGAGATCGAGGGCGTTGGTCCGGGCTAGGAGGAGACCAGGGAGTACTCGCCGTCCCCAGCCGCCTCCCTAACCCCGAAGCGGCGGTCGCCGCCGGGGGTGGCGTGGGGGGTCGCCTTGACACCGACCAGAGAGCCGATCGAGTCCGCCAGCGCCGTCAGGCGCTCGACAACTCGCTGGGCCTCATTCACCGCCTCGAACGACGCCTTCGAGCTCCGGTTCACCTGGTCCATGGCCACCGCGATCTGCTGAGCACCGGAAACCGAATGCTCAGCCACCCGCGATATCTCGTTGGTGGTCACCGACTGCTCCTCTACTGCCGAGGCGATCGAGGACTGGATGTCGTTGATGTTGGCGATCACGGCGCTGATGTTGCCGATGGCGTCGACCGCGGCGAGGCTCTCTCCCCTGATCGACTCCAGCCTCCGAGCGATCTCCTCGGTGGCTCGCGCCGTGTTGCGGGCAAGCTCCTTCACCTCGGAGGCGACTACCGCAAAGCCCTTGCCAGCCTCTCCGGCGCGGGCGGCCTCGATCGCCGCGTTCAGGGCGAGCAGGTTGGTCTGCTCGGCGATTCCATTGATGGTCGAAACCACCTCGGAGACCTCCTGGGAGGCCTCCCCCAGCGCCGAGATGGTGCTCGACGTCTCCTGGGCGACGCCGACCGCCTTGCCGGCCACCGCGGCGGCATCCGTCGCCGACCGTGCGATCTCGGCGATGGCGATCCGCATCTCCTCGGTCGCGGCCGAGACGGCGTGAAAGTTCGTGGTCACCTCCTCCACCGCGTTACCCGATGTCTCCGCCACCTGGACGGTCTGGCGGGATCCCTCGAAGAGCGAGCTGGCCACCGCCTCCAGCTCCCCGGTGGACTGCAGCAGCGTCGTTACCGACTCGCTGAAGCCGGCGATCATACCGGAGAGGCGGTCGCTGAAACGGTTGAAGGCGCGGCCCACGTCACCAAACTCGTCCGCGCGGGTGTCGTCCAGCCGCTCGACCTCGTTCGATCCGTCCGCGAGCGCGGTGAGCTTCCCGATCAGGTTGTAGAGCGGCCGCATCACCCCGCGGAGAAAGGCGTAGAGGAGCCCCGCCAGCGCCAGGATGGCCAGCCCCGACCCGATGGTGGTCACCAACGCGGAGGTCGAGCTCTCCGAGCCGATGGCGCCAAGGGCGGAGGCGGACGACGCCGTGGTGGAGGCGAAGAGCTGCGAGAGCGCCACCATGATGTCGTTGGACGGCGCCAGATTTCCCTCGGTCTGGATGTAGCTGGCCCTTGCAACGTTGCCGGCGGAAACCGCCGAGAACACCTGGGAGGCGTAGCCGGAGTAGGCTACGGCGTCCCGATGGATCCGCGAAAGCTCGGACGCTACAGCCGGGCTCGCGGGGAGGCTCTGCGCTTCGTGGATACTGGCCATCAGCTGATTCCCGGCTCCGACCGCCTGCTTGTAGGTAACGTCTTGCAGGCTGCGATTCCTGCCCATGGCGGCGAGAACGTACATGTTCATCTGATCGTCGTAGGCGTAGAAGTCCGCCTGGATCTTCTGTACCGACAGCTGCATCTTGGCCTGGTCGCTCGAATACCGCTTGACCAACGACTTGGTGCCCATGGACAGCGCTACCGCGCCTCCCGAGAACAGCACGATAGCTACCAAGATCGCGGCCATCGCGATCTTGGCCTTTCCTTGTATCTTCACGGATCCCTCCTTGGTCGAATGACTTTTCGGCAGGGTCTGGTTGTTGCTTGAGCAGCAGCCTTCCGGGTTCGAACCTAGGTGAGCCCAGCCCCGAAGTGCGACCGCAGGGTAGCGGCCCACTCCTCCGGGCTGTAGTCGATCATCGCCTCCTGGCCCAGCCGCTCGAAGTAGGTGACATCGGAGCGGTAGTAGGGCGAGAGCGGGGCTCTGGCCAGCATCCGGAAGAGCAGGCGCGATCCGTCGTCCCGCCACTCCGGCGAGGCTGACATCAGCGAGAAGTTGAAGGATTGGAGGCCGCTGGCGGCGTAGGCCCCCATCACCAGCGACATGCCGGTAGCGAGCTGGTAGAGAGTGTCGTCGGCAAGCTCGGAGATGAGGCCATGGTCGGAGGCCACCGCCCAGGCCTCGTAGAATCCCGACGGGGCAAAGGGGACCAGCCACGCCAGCGGGCCGGTCCAGCCGACAAACCTGGCTCCAGAGACCTCCTCCAGGCTGACCAGCTCCTCGAAATAGCCGCGGGAGTAGGCCTCGAGGTGGCTTCGCGAGTATTCGATCATCCGCCGCTGGGCGCCAAGGGGCACCGGATCGAGCGACGACTGCACGTGCGGGTGGATCAGGGACGAGCCCGACGGGGGCAGGTAGTTGGCGTTGATCGAGGAGTAGGCCAGCTCGGGGCGGACCGCCTGGGCCGCCTTCGCGTGCCGGGTGAGCGCCGAAAGCGCGTCGTAGATCACGTCGCGGGTCAGGTCAACGAGCGAGAGGAAGTGCCGGGATACGTCGTATACGCAGACGGCGGAGACCGCCGAGTAGGCGATGATGTTGGGGACCACCCAGGAATTGCCCACGATGATCCTGCCGGTGCGAGAGATCTCCTCCGGGAAGGGAGCCGTCGCCGAGTCTATGGTGTCGGCGCAGAACGGGCAGAATCCGGAACGCTCCACCACCTCCCCCAGCGGCTCCGCCGCCGGCTGCAGCTTCGCACCTTCGATGAGCCGGGTACCGTGGCCAAAGAGCGGATCGGCCCGGTAGAGGAGCTTCGCCCTTCTGTATCCACCCTTATCGAGGTCGGGTACCTCGGCCTCCAGCTCGGTCTCCTGTAGCAAGATCATCCGATCAACCACCTCCCTGTACGGCCGTGCCCCCGCACCCCAACATCCTACGGGTGCCGCCGGACTGCTACCCTATCAAAAATGAGCACAACGATACAGGCTAGGAGGCTGCGGGCTCTCTTCACCGCCGTAATCGAGCTGATCGGCCACATCGAACTGCACGACGTGCTCAAGGACGTGGCAGCCGCCGCGCGCTCGCTCACCGGGAGCAGGTACGCTGCGCTCGGGATCCTCGACCCCACCGATCCCGACAACATGGCCGACTTCGTAACCGCCGGCGTGCCCCCGGCAACCGGCAAGGAGAAGCGCTCGGGCAGCGCCCCAGACAGCTTCCCGCTCCTCGATCCGAGCGGATCACTCATCTTCGACCCCTCGGCGCCGGAGCGGACCCCGGTGGAGCACCTGGCGGCGCACATCAAGCTTGAGCAGCGCACCTTCGGCACCATCTACGTCTTCGACCCCTACCGGCGGCAGAGCTACGA
>JAJYHR010000097.1 GCA_021784675.1 Actinomycetes bacterium | reverse complement strand
TGCCAAACGCTGGTCAAAAGGCCAGAGGAAGGCACACCGCAAGGTGCAGTGCCGAAAGGCGAGAGCCCTGAGTAGCGCCAAGAACCGGGCCTCGTCGAGAGAGATCTCGGCGTGCGAGCAAAGGCAAGCCCAATCATCCGCCAGCCCCTCGGGGCCAGACCAGTTGGTCGCGGTGGCGTGAAGACGGTGGTGCCAAGCAACCCCAATCAAACGGCGGGGAGGTTCACTCTGTCTAAGCTGCGGATGGAGGAGGATCGATGAACGGCGCTGAAATATCTGTAGTGGCTGGAGTCCCCAAGGGGCTGCTGATCGGGGGCGAGTGGGTGGAGGCGGCCGGCGGTGCCCAACTTGCGGTTGAGAACCCGGCGAACTCCGAGGTCCTGGCGATGGTGGCCGACGCGGGCCCGGCGGAGGCCCTAGAGGCGCTGGCGGCGGCGAGCCGAGCCCAGGCCGGGTGGGCGAAGACACCGCCCCGGACACGTGCCGAGATCCTGAGAGCTGCCTTCGAGGAGATCATGCGGCGCCAAGAGGAGTTGAGCCTCCTGATGACCTTGGAGATGGGGAAGCCGCTGGCGGAGTCGCGAGGGGAGGTGGCCTACGCTGCCGAGTTTTTCCGCTGGTTCTCGGAGGAGGCGGTTAGGATCAACGGCGACTTCTACATTTCGCCCGACGGCAACACGCGCGTTCTCACCACTCGAGCGCCAGTTGGACCCTCCTTGCTGATCACTCCTTGGAACTTTCCGCTTGCTATGGGGACCAGGAAGATCGGACCGGCCCTGGCGGCGGGGTGCACCGTCGTTTTGAAGCCGGCAAAGCAGACTCCGCTGTGCTCGCTTGCGCTGGCCGGCATCCTGATCGGGGCCGGGGTGCCCAAGGGGGTGGTCAACGTGATCACCACCTCCAACCCGGCGGCGGTCACCGAAGCGCTGGTCGGTGACGACCGGTTGCGCAAGCTCTCCTTTACCGGCTCTACCGAGGTAGGGCGGGAACTGATGGCGAAGTCCTCCCAGCACCTGCTCCGGCTCTCCATGGAGCTTGGCGGCAACGCCCCGCTTATCGTCTTCGAGGATGCCGATCTTGACAAGGCGGTGGACGGGGCGATGCTGGCCAAGATGAGGAATATGGGAGAGGCTTGCACCGCGGCCAACCGGATCATGGTCCACCGCTCGATCGCGGGGGAGTTCTCGCTGCGGCTCGGGGAGCGCATGGAGAGGCTCAAGGTGGCGGAGGGGACCGACCCTACGGCGGAGGTGGGTCCGCTCATCGATCAGGCAGCCGTGAGCAAGGTCACCGCGCTGGTCGCGGATGCCCTGGGCCACGGAGCCGAGGTGGTTGTGGGTGGATCGCGGATCGGGGATAGGGGCTACTTCTTTGCTCCCACCGTTATCCGTGGGGTGCCCCGCCACTCCAGGATGTTCTCAGAGGAGATCTTTGGGCCAATAGCTCCGGTATACGAATTCGATAGCGACGCCGAGGCCATCGAGATGGCCAACAGCACCAGCTACGGGCTGGTCGCTTATATCTTCACCGAGTCGTTCTCGCGGGCCCACCGGACCATTGAAGCTCTCGACACCGGCATGATCGGAGTCAACCAGGGTTTCGTCTCCAACGCGGCCGCACCCTTCGGCGGGGTGAAACACTCCGGGTTCGGGCGCGAGGGCGGCTTCGAAGGGATCCACGAGTACTTGACGGTCAAGTACGCAGCGCTGAACCTCGGTTGAGCGAGACCGCAGCGGGGATCGATGGCAGAGTGCGAGGCCCCCTTTGATCGGTTCGCCGATCGGTTCGACGCCTGGTACGAGAGTGACCGCGGGTCGGTTCCCTACCAGCTCGAGCTCGACTGCCTGCGCCCCCTGTGGCCAGCCGGCGAACATCCCCGGCTCGAGGTCGGTGTGGGTACCGGGCGGTTCGCCTCGGTTCTCGGCGCTGAAGTGGGCATCGATCCGGCGGGGCTGGCGCTTAGGAGGGCGGTTTCGCGCGGCGTAACCACGGTACGGGGCGTGGGGGAGGTGCTCCCCTTTCGGGCCCAAGCCTTCGCTGCCGTGCTGATGGTCGGGACGCTCTGTTTTTCGGAGAGCCCGGCGGGCCTGCTCGCGGAGGCGAGAAGGGTGCTCACCTCCGGAGGTACTCTCCTCGTTGGGGTGGTTCCCCTCGACAGTCCGTGGGGTCAGCGCTACCTGGAGATGGGACGGGCCGGCGATCCGTTCTACGCCGGCGCTCGGCTGGCCACCGTCGCGGCGGTAGAGGAGCTGGTGGAGGCGGCTGGGTTCGGCGTGGAGGCGGTGCGGAGCACCCTTCTTTACGCCCCGGACGAGGAGCAGAGGGACGGGGTGGTTGCGGGCTTGGTAGGCGGGGCTGGCTTTGTAGCCCTTCGGGCGGCTGCCCGCTAGGGATGCCGCGCTACCTTCAGGTCGCCGGTGCTCCGGGTTCACGAAGGCTTCTGGTGAGCATGTGCGGTGACGGGCCCGCCCCCCGGATGATCACCCGCGCCTCCTTTACGTAGGCCCCGGACCTGCTGACGGAGACTGGGTCGAGCTTCATAGCCTTCACCTCGAATAGCTCGCCTCCGACCGACACCAGCTGAGAGATGAGCGCGGCGAGGGGGCCGGCTGGTATCGCTGGGATGCTGCCGTAGCCGTTGAGGATGGCGACTCCAGGTATGGAGGCGATGAATCGCTCCAGATCCAGGTCGGTCTGGGGTAGTGCCCGGACCGAGACCGCCTGCAGCAAGTCGTTGGCGACACCAGAGAGGCTTCCCTTCAGGAAGGGCCCGAAGCGGCGGTCGTGGATAAGCTCGATGGAGAACTCCACCGCCCTCCTGTCCAGCTCCTCGCGGCGGGCCCCGGGAGGCGGCAGCGTCGGGATCTCCAGCACGTCGAGTAACCGGGCCGCCGCGGAGCGGTCGAGCTCCCATGCCGGTTGGGGCATGGGAGCTCCTACCGCGGCGAGCACGCGGGCGCGCTCCAGCTTGGGCCGGGCGAGCGGCGTCCCGGTGGCTTTCTGCAGCCACTGCGAGTACTCGAACATCCTCCCGAGGACGATGGCCGCGCTCTCCGGGAAGGCGTAGGAGGGGACCGGGCGCCTGGCGCTGTTGAGCGCGCTGGGCACGCCCGGGAGGGCCAGGAAGTTTGCAAGGACCGGTTTTAAGGCGCCGGCGGCCTGCTGCGCCGCTGTGCTCGCCACCTGGCTTGCTAGCTCGGCGGCCAGATCCGCCGCGCTGCTGGGAACGCCGCGGAGCTCGCCGCCGGCGACCGGTGGCGCGATCAGGCGCGGGTCGTCGTAGGTTCCGACGACGGCGGGGACGAAGCTGACGATGGCGGCGTCAACGCCAGGACTGGCAAGCACCTGCTGGAGCAGCCACCCCCACTCTTCCGGGGTGGCGGCAGGGTCGAGCTCGAAGGGATTCCGGCCCCGCAGCCGGGGGCCGAGCCGGGTTATTACTGCGCCTGCCGCGTCATCGGAGAGGCGGGCGAGCGAGAGACCCGCTGTCGCCAGCGTGTCGGCTACCAGCGGGCCGGGACCCCCCTTGTTGGCGAGGACCGCCACTCGGTTGCCGGAGGGCAGCGGCTGGGTCGACATCGCCCTGGCCAGCTGGACCAGCTGCTCCAGAGTATCGACCCGCAGGACCCCGGTCTGGCGCATGAGCGCCTGCACCGCCTCGTCCTGGCGAATCTCGCCGAAGGCCATTGTTGCTGGAGGCCTGGTCCGGTTCGACTTAACCGCGATCACCGGCTTCTTGCGCGACAGGCGCCGGGCGATCCGCGCGAAGGTGCGGGGGTTGCCGAAGTCCTCGATGTAGAGGAGGACCAGCTCGGTGTTGGGATCGTCCTCCCACCAGGCCATGAGGTCGTTGCCGGATATGTCAGCCTTGTTCCCGGAGGAGACGAAGCTGGCGACGCCCAGACCTACCCGCTCGAGCTCGGCGAGGATGGCGAGGGAGAGCGGCCCGGACTGGGCGTGAACGCTGGCGGTGCCCGGGATTGCCCGGAGTGGGGATACGGTAGCCTGCAGGCCGTAGGCCGGGTTGGCAACTCCCATCGAGTTTGGCCCGACGACGCGCATTCCGTAGCTGCGGGCCACACCCACCAGCTCCCTCTCGAGGTCGGCACCCTCCTGCGAGCTGTCGGAGAAGCCGGCCGAGAGGATGAGCAGGCTCTTCACCCCGGCGGCGGCGGCGTCGTCGAGCGCCTCGCGTACCGCGCTCGCCCTGACCATGATGATCGCCAGGTCGATCGGGACCCCGATCGCCGCCATAGTCGGGTAGGCGGTGACCCCCCTCACCGAATCGGCGTTGGGATTGACCGGGAAGATCCGCCCGGAGAAGTTCCCGTCGAGGAGGTGCGCGAGGACGATGTTTCCCATGCTCCCCTCGACCCGGCTGGCTCCGACCACGGCTATGGTCTTCGGCTCGATGATCGCCTGGACCGAGCGAACGGTGGAGCGGTGCTCTCGCTCGGCAACGAGGCGCTGGGATTCCGGGGTGACCTCGATGTCGAACTCGACCTCGATGACACCGTCCTCGACCGACCGCCGTACCTTGTACCCGGCGTCGAGGAAGACCTTGAGCATCTTTACGTTGCCCGGGAGGGTCTCGGCGTAGAACCGGTCGATTCCCTGGAGCTTGGCATAGGCAGAGAGCTGCTCCAGCATGATTGAGCCGAGTCCCCGCCCCTGGTGTGCGTCGTCGACCAGGAAGGCGACCTCGGCTGCCGCCTTTCCGGGTAGGCGATCGTAGCGGGAGACGGCGATTATGGAGGTGCCGACCAAGGCCACGAAGGCCATCCGGTCCTGGTAGTCGACGTTGACAAAGCGAAGGAGCATCGCCTCGGAGAGCTTGGGGAGCGGGGCGAAGAAGCGGTAGTAGATGGTGGTGGGGGAGAGGCGCCCGTGCAGCTCAGTGATCCCGGCGCCGTCCGTCGCCCTGATCGGGCGTAGGTGGACGGTCCTGCCGTCGGTGAGAATGATGTCCGACTGCCACTCGTCCGGGTAATCGCTCACGTTTCAGCCCCTTTGCGAGCCGGCGACCTGCTCTAATCCGGAGTAGGCCTTAAGCCCCCGCGCCCGCTCGACCATGTCGGCGAGGGAGTAGCCGCGGAGGTGCTCGCGCATGTGCGAGCCGAGATCAGCCCAGACTTCGAGTAGCGCGCACTGCCCCTCGTGGTTGCAGGCGTCACCGTGGTGCGGCTCGGCAAAGTCGCCGGCGACGATGGGACCGTCGACCGCCGACACGATCTGAGCGAGGTCGATCTCCTCTGGGCCGCGCGATAGCACGTAGCCCCCGCCGGCGCCGCGCTTCGACTTGACCAGCCCGGCACCCTTCAGGGCGAGGAGGATCTGCTCGAGGTACGGCTGGGGCAGGCCGGTTCTGCGAGCGAGCTCGGCTACCGAAGTGGGCTCACCCGCGTCGTGCAACGCCAACGAGAGGAGTGCTCGCGATGCGTAATCGCCCCTGGTTGATACCCTCACAAAGCCCAAGCGTAGCCGATTTCGCAATCCGATGGCTAGGCTCGACTCGAAAGCGGCACGGGAACCGGAGTGATGGGCTGTAAAGGGGATCAGGTTGCTGGAGTTGCTTCGATCTCCGGCGGCGAGAGATTTGTGCTTCCGGACTACAGCGGACCGGGTCTGTGCCAGCTGCTTGGTCCCTTGATGGCCCGGACCGGGGGGCCCCCGGCCCAGCGTGCCCCGTGGATCGATAGCCGGCTTGCGGGCTCTTCGCAGGTAGTGCTGCTGGTTCTCGACGGTTTGGGATACTTCCAGCTGGCGGAGCGGCTGGCTTTCCTTCCCCACCTTGCCGCTATGGAGCTTTCGCGGGCGTCGTCGGTCGCCCCGACCACCACGGCCACCGCCCTCACGTCGTTAACCACCGGATGCACTCCGGCCGAGCACGGGGTGGTGGGCTACCGGGTACGGGTCGGGAAGGGGAGCGTGCTCAACACGTTGCGCTGGGGAGCCGGTTCTAACGAGGCTCCGATCGTCCCGCCGTCCCCTTATGACTTCCAACCGATCGCTCCGTTTTTCGGAGGGAGCCCGCCGATAGTGACCAAGCAGATCTTCGCCAAGACCGGGTTCAGCCAGGTCCACTTGCGGGGGGGGCGGTTTGCGCTGTGGTCGACCGCTAGCGGTCTGGTATCGAGGATTCTCGAGTGCGTAAACCGGGGTGAGCCCTTCGTCTATGCCTACTACGAGGGGATCGACTCTACCGCCCACCAGTTCGGGTTGGGGGACCAGTACGACCGGGAGCTCCGGCTGGTGGACTACCTGATCGGGTTGCTCATCGAGTCGCTGCCGCCAGGTTGCGCGGTGGTGATCGCATCCGACCACGGGCAGGTCGTGGTGAACGAGCAACCGATCCATCTCGACCACGAGATCCTCGCCAACGTCCGTTTCCAGTCCGGAGAGGGACGGTTCAGGTGGCTCCACATGGCGCAGGGAACTGCGACGCATACCCGCGATCTGCTGGTGGAGCGGTACGGCGACCGGGCACGGATCCTGCTTCGCGAGGAGGCGGTACGGCTTGGCCTGTTCGGCGGGGAACCGACCCCTGAAGTTGCCGCGCGTCTCGGCGACATCGCTCTCGTGGCTGAGGATGCTTGCAGCTTTTACGATCCGATGGATTCAGGGGCGTTCAAGCTGGTCAGCAGGCACGGAGCGCTGACGGCTGCGGAGTTGGTGGTACCGCTCCTGACCTGCGTAAGTTAGGCTGGCGGGATCACTTAGTATGGAGTTGCTAAATCGGCTTTGGGGCCGATGAGAGGAGTGTCTTGATGCAGCCGTCTAATGAAGAGCCAAGGCAACTGACGTCTGGCGAGGCAGAGGGCGAGACGGACGAGGTCTCCTCTCCGGCCAAGGTCCTCCGGATTGGATCCATGATCAAGGCGCTGCTCGACGAGGTAAAGGCCGCTTCGCTGGACGAGAAGTCCCGCTCCCGGCTTGCCGAGATCTACGAGACCTCGGTTCGGGAGCTCTCTGAGGTGCTGTCACCGGACCTTGCCAGCGAGCTGAAAGGATTCTCGCTTCCCTTCAGGGACGGCGAGATTCCTACCGATGCGGAGCTCAGAATCGCCCAGGCCCAGCTGGTCGGTTGGCTGGAAGGGTTGTTCCACGGGATCCAGGCGACGTTGTTTGCCCAGCAGATGTCCGCTCGTTCGCAGCTCGAGGAGATGCGCCAACGCGGCTTGCCGCAGCCTCCCCAGCAAACGGGAAATTACCTGTGAACCTGGAAGGGGTCGTGATCGCGCTCGGCAGCGACCACGCGGGCTTCGCCCTGAAGGAGCTGGTGGCGGCGAAACTGGATGCGGATGGAGCGATCCTGCTCGACTTTGGGACCTTCTCGGACGAGCCCACGGATTACCCGCTGTTTTGCCAGCCGGCCGCCGAAGCGGTGGCGACCGGCGCCGCGGCGTTCGGGGTGGTCTTTGGCGGGTCGGGCCAGGGGGAGCAGATCGTGGCCAACAAGGTAAAGGGCGCGCGAGCCGCGCTCTGTTACAACGAGCTGTCAGCCCGGCTTGCGCGCGAGCACAACAACGCTAACGTGCTGGCGCTGGGGGCGCGGTTGCTCGGGACCGACCTTGCGCTATCTGTTGTGGAGGCGTTTTTCAGCGCCGAGTTCGAGGGTGGACGCCACGAGCGCAGGATCGAGCAGATCCGGCGCGTGGAGGAGGGTGTCTCCTTCGCGGCTGGAAAGGAAGCCTGACGAACGACGCAGGGGGCGAGGCGGCAGCACTGGTTCCCGTGCGGGGTGGGTGATGGTGAGGTCATCGAGACGCTACCGCGCGAGGCGCATGGGGGCGATCCTTGGCGCGGTTGCCGTGCTGGCGGCCGTCACCGCCGTTGTCGCGATCAACTTGAGGCCGGCCGGCATCGTCGGACGCCGGTCGCCTCGGACGCCGGCAGAGCGGCCGCGTGCTACCAGGAAGCCGAAGCCAGCAAAGGGTAGCTCCGAGACGGCCCCGCCCCCTATCCAGGGGGTCGGAGAGCTTTCCGCGCAGGTGAACGAGCCTGGAAGGCTTATGTGCCCACCGAGCACCGGCAGCTGCACACAGCGCAGCTACCTCCTGCACATCTACTACCCGAGCACGTCGGCGACGGGCGGAACTCCTCTCGTGGGGGCGCCAGTGGCGGCTCGCGGCAGCCCCTACCCGGCGATAGTCTTTGCAACTGGATTCAACATGGACCCTAGCGGCTACCTCCAGCTTATCGACGGCTGGGTCCAGGCGGGGTACGTGGTTGCGGCACCGCGCTTTCCTCTCGATTCGGCCTGGGCACTGGGCCACTACGGGGTGGACCTCGCCAACGTCAAGCTCGCGGATGCCTTCGAATCGGATCTGCTGAACGAGCCTGGCGACATGGCGGCAGCGATCAACGAGCTCGCCGCGCTCAATTCTGAGGCAGGGTCGGCGCTCTACGCAAAGGTGGATATGGCGGAGGTGGCGGCGGCCGGCCAGAGCGACGGCGGCGACGCTACCCTGGCGCTAGCTGACAATTCGTGCTGCAAGGATCCGGCGATCAAGGCGGCGATTATCCTCTCGGGTGCTGAGTTCCCCCCGTTCGGCGGAGACTACTTCGGCAACTCGATCCCGCTGCTGATCGTGCAGGGAACGGCCGACCCCATCAATCCGCCGGGCCTTTCTTCGGCGATCTACCAGGGAGCGCAGTCTCCCAAGTACCTGGTTTGGCTGCAGGGGGCTGACCATCTGGTGGGGTACACCTCTTACAACCCGTACGAGCAGGTGGTGATGAGGGCTTCGCTTGCCTTTCTCGCTACCTACCTGCGGGGCGAGCCGCTCTCGGTGTCTAGGTTGGCTGTCGTGGGAGATGTGAGCCAGGTGGCGAGCGAGCAGTACGATGCCGGGTAACCCGTGGATGATCGGTCCGGTTGCCGGGCGTGTCGCGGGCGAGATCACGGTGGCGGTCAAGGACCTGCTGGACGTGGCGGGTACCAGGACTACGGTGGGCTCGCCGGTGCGTTCTGAGCTTGCGCCGATCGCTCTCGAGGATGCTGCTGTCGTTAGCAGGTTGAAGGCGGCGGGCGCGAGGATCGTCGCGAAGGCCAACATGGTGGAGCTGGCGTACGGGTCTCAAGGGTTGAATCCCGGGTTTGGGACTCCGGTCAATCCGCGCTCCCCGGAGCTGATACCCGGGGGGTCCTCATCAGGCTCGGCGGTGGCGGTCGGAATCGGGGTGGCCGACGTCGGAGTCGGGACCGACACAGGCGGTTCGATCCGTATCCCGGCGGCGTGTTGCGGGGTCTACGGTCTCAAGACCACTCACGGATCGATGCCGATGGACGGTTGCTGGCCGCTTGCACCGAGCCTTGATACCATTGGACCGCTGGCCGCCTCGCTTGAGATGCTGGTCGAGGGGTTTCGGTTGCTGGGAGGGGATCTCTCCGAAAGCGGGGATCCTCCGGCGATCCGAGTGGCGGCAAGCGGGGATGAGAGCTTCGACTCCGCGGTCGAGCGGGTGGCGGAGTCGCTGGGGCTGCCGGTGAAGCGGGGCGAGATCGATCTCGGCGAGCTGTGGCGGTTGGGGGATACGGTCATGGGGTTCGAGGCGGTCCGCTCGGCCGCCGGCCTCGACTGGGACAGGATCGATCCTCGGGTCGGCAGCCGGCTGCGGCAGTCGCAATCGATCACGCCGCAGGCATATCTTGAGGCGCTCGGGTCGAGGTCCGATTTCCAGGAGAGGTTCGAGCGGCTCCTGGATGGCGGGGAGTCGGTGCTGATACTGCCGACGGTGCCGTTCGCGATCCCTGAGCTCGCGAAGGCCTATGATCGCTGGCTCAACGTGATGACCCTCCCCTTCAACTACTTGGGAGTTCCGGCTCTGGCCATGCCGGTCTCCGACCCTGGCGGGCTGGTAAACGGCGAAGGCAAGGAGGGAACCGTTCCACTCTCCCTGCAGCTGGTCGGAGTGGCGGGGAGCGAGGGGAGGCTGCTCGCTTTGGCTGGCGCGATCGAGGCGGCCACCAGGGCCTGATCGCGAACGCTAGCCGGTCAAGCTTGCCCGGACGGCCCGTTGGTGCTAGAGTTGCTGGCTTAGACTGCACGGGTTTCAGCTGGGATACCCGGAGATGGCCAAGGTTGGCGTCTATCCGCTGCGAGCAGTCGGGGACATGGTGATGGCTATGACTGCAATGGGTACAACCCATGACCGGGGGGAGTCCCGGGCGCGTTACCGGTGGCGGGAGACGGTGGTACTGCACCCGAGCCGCTTCGGCTTCAACTGTTACGATCGGGAGGCTCGGAGGATCGTATCCGTGCAAGGGCGGGATGGGGATTTGATCCGATCGCTGGCGCTTGGGGATGCCGTGGTGGCGAGCGGCGACCCCGCCGTCGCAGAGCTGCTCGATCTCCTTCTGGACTTCGGCCTGGTCGAGCCGGTCGAGGAGTAGCGACGCGCAGAGGGTGGCTGGCGGGCGTGTCGCTTCGCTGGCAATCCGGGGGGAAAGAGCGCGTGGGCATGGCGGAACAGCCACCCGACGGTGACCGGGCTCTCAGCGAGCTTGCAGCTGTTTCGCGATAAATCAGTTTTGAACGCGGGGATGCTGGGGCGGCATTGGGAGATATTTGCTAAAGAGCGGGGTGCTAGCAGTCGAGGCGTCTACGGAGTGAAATGGAAGATTCTCGCAAGGACGACGGTGACATAGCAGGGGAGATCTTTGGGACCATCCTTGGGACCATCCTTGGGACCGCGCGTGTTCTCGCCACGGCTAGCCATGAGGATGAGCTGCTCGGCGAGGTGTGCGGCAGTGCCTGCGACACGCTCGGCTTCGGGGCGGCCGCTATCGCTCTCCTCGACGAGGACGACTGCTTCCGGATCAAGGCTCGGACGGATCGGAGGAAAAAGCGGGGTTGCTCCAATGCTGGCGAGTTCCGGCTTCCGCTGGCGGATCTCAACCTGCTTTTGAAAATCGGCACCAAAATGGGAGACGCCGTCTGGGTCGACGGGCATGACCGGATGGTCGGCCGCCTTGCGGATCGTGGGTCCATCCTCGATCGGGAGATCTCGGTAGAGTCATCCGCGTGGAATCCGAGGTCGATGCTTCTCGTCCCGCTCTATCGCCCTCCGCATCTTCTATTTGGGCTGCTTCTCCCGGAGGATCCCTCCAACGGGGAGCCTCCATCTCCGATCGTCGCGGTACTGCTTTCAACGTTGGCGAGCTTTGCCTCGCTTTCGATCCAGCTTCTCGAGAGCCGGATTCATGGAGAGGTGCAGCGGGGGATCCTCAACGCGCAGCGCCAGCGGATCGCGCAGGTGTATCGCGCATCCGGAGCGGTACGGCGGGCCGGCCAGCTCCAGGCGATGCTCCAGGCGACGGCGGACGCTGTAACCGAGGCGGGCGGGTTCGGGCGGGCGGTGATCTACCTGCGCCAGGGGGAGATGCTGGAGCTGATGGCGATCTCGGGGTTGGACTCCGCCGAGGCGAGCGACCTGGCCAACGAATCGCCGGTTCCACTTGCGCTCTTCTCCGCCATCATGCAGCCGCAGATGCGGATCTCCCGCTCCTACCTCCTTGACTGCCACCGTATTCCCAGAGGGCTTGAAGCCACGATGGCGATCATAGGAAAGGGGAATTCCAGGTCGGAGGGGTTGAGTGGGGAGGGGTGCTTGTCCATCCCGATCTCGGATCACCAGAAGCTGCTGGGCGTGATCTCGGTCGGTCAGCCAGAGGAGGGGAGATCTCCTGATCTGGAGCAGGTGCAGGCGCTGGAGTTCTTTGCCGATCAGGCCGGCGCCGCTGTGGCCCAGATGACCTACTTTGACGAGCTGAAGATGCTGGCGGAACGGGATCCGCTTACCGGCCTATTCAATCGGAGGAGCTTCTGGAACCTGGTCGACCAGGTCGCCTCCTCGGCAAGCGGCGCCGGCCTGTCGTTGGCGACGCTCTATATCGACATCGATCACTTCAAATCAATCAATGACGAGTTTGGGCACGAGGTTGGCGACAAGGTGATCAGCGATGTCGCTAAGGCGCTCTCGGGACGCCTCCGTTCCCAGGACGTGATCGCCCGTTTTGGTGGCGAGGAGTTCGTTGTCCTGGTAGCAGGGGTCGACGCGTCCCAGGCGACCTCGCTAGCCGAGTCGTTGCGGCTCGTGGTCGCCGCTGTCGGTGGGGCCGGGTTTGCCGGCAAGCTCACCATCTCGGTCGGGGTCGCGGTCACGGAGGGGAAGAGCTCGGCATACTCGGCGCGCATCCTGGTCGAGGAGCTGGTTCGCCGCGCAGACGCCGCGCTTTACCGCGCGAAAATCTTCGGGCGCAACCGGGTCGAGATATTCCGGTAAGCGCGATTTGCGGCGTTTGGTCGCGTCCGCGCAAAGATCGCGGAGCCAGCAAGTGCGGGGCTTCGGCGCCGGTAGGGTGATCGAGGAGTGGAAGGATCGAGGATGAGTCACTTCTGGCATCCGTTTGGCCAGCTTTACCAGTCTGCGACAGCCCCTTTGATCTTTGAGCGGGGCGAGGGTATCTACGTCTTTGATTCGAATGGGAAGCGCTACATCGACGCTACGGCTGCGCTGTGGTACGCGAACGTTGGCCACGGGAGGCAGGAGATCGCGGAGGCGATCTCCGTGCAGGCGCGGGCGCTAGCCGGGTACTCCACCTTCGGGAACTTCTCCAACCAGCCGGCCGAGGAGCTGGCCGACTTCCTCTCTGCCCGCTCACCGATGCCCGAGACCGAGATCTTTTTCGTTCTCGGTGGCGGCGATGCGGTTGAAACGGCTGCCAAGCTTGCTCGGCGGTACTTCTTCGAGATCGGTGAACCGGAACGCATCGTCCTGGTATCACGCACAAACGGGTACCACGGGACCTGGGGATTCGGAACCTCGGTCAGTGGCATTCCGGTCAACCGTACCGGTTTTGGAGATCTGGTACCCGATACCATCCAGGTTCAATGGGATGATCCGGAGGCGGTGGAGGCAGCCATCGTGCGCTCGGGACCGGATCGGGTGGCGGCGGTCATCGCAGAGCCGGTCATCGGGGCTGGAGGTGTCTACCCCCCGCCGCACGGGTACCTGGAGGCGGTATCGGAGATCTGCAAGCGGCACGGCGTGCTGCTCATCATGGACTCGGTGATCTGCGGGTTTGGCCGGCTTGGGAGCTGGTACGGGGTAGAGCGCTTCGGCGTCGTCCCGGATATGGTGACCTTCGCCAAGGGAGTGACAAGCGGTTACCTGCCCCTCGGGGGAGTGGCGATCTCTGGACGGGTCGCCGAACCCTTCAAGCGGCCGGGCAGCGCGGTATTCCGGCACGGTCCGACCTACGGTGGCCATCCGACCTGCGCTGCGGCGGGCGTGGCGAACTGCAAGATCCTCGAAGACGAGCACATCTTGGAGCGAGGTGCGCTCCTAGAGCGGGAGCTGCTCGGCGCGCTGCTCCCCGCCCTAGAGTCGCCGCTGGTCGCCGAGGTTAGGGGCGGCACCGGGCTGCTGGCGGCTATAGAGCTTCGCCAGGAGACCCTGGAGAGCCACAACGGCGTTCTCGACCGGTTGGCGGGCTTCGCGCGGGAGCGCGGCGTCATCACCAGGGTGCTTGGAAAGGGCCTTGCGGTATCGCCGCCTCTGATCATCGAGCCGGAGGAGATCCGGGAGATCGGAGTGGCTGTCGCCGGAGCTCTCGAGGACCTCGGCAAGGCTCTGGGCTAGCGGCTTCGAAAGAGATCGTCGAAGCAGGCGATCAGGTCGTCGGAGAAGGCCGCCATGATGGCGAGACCCTCCTCTTGGTTGGCTCCGCCTGGATAGCTCCCATGCTCTGCGCCGGGGTCGATAGCTATGGAGTCGCGGAAGCGGTTGGTGGCTTGCTCGGGCGTAACGGCTTGAATCGGGGGTTCCGGGGTGGCGGATACCGCCTCGGGGGCGATAGCTAGCAGCATCGAGGTCTCGGTGCGCCCGGCGTGCGAGTCTGGCGACCACATTCCTGCCGCCGTCGCAGGGAGCTCCCAGCGGGTGGCCGCGTCCACCAAAATGTGTATGCGGGGTACCCAGAAGGGGATTCCGGCGTCGATCATGGCGCCGAGGTTGTCGCCGTGCGCGCTCACTGCGATCGTGGTCATCGACGGCGGTAGGCAGCTTGCCAGCGATCTGAGCGTCTGGGCCAGGATCTCCTCGGCTATCGAGAAGGTCCCGGGGGCGTTGCGACTCCCCCTGGAGACGGAGTAGGGGATGGTGGGCCCGATCACTACGGAGTCGGGCCGCTGCCTCCCCAGCTCGTTCACGAGCGCATTGGTGATGATGGTGTCGGTGGTAACCGGGAGGTGCTGGCCGTGGTACTCGACCGATCCCACCGGGATCACAAACGTCTTCGAGCTGTCGAGATGATCCGCGAAGAGGTGGTTTGTCCGGTCGAAATTCAAGTCCGTTTCCCCTTGGCCAGGTGCGCGCCCTACCGCCCCGGACCCGCGGAGCCGGCTTCGGAGCTGAAGCGGTGTCGATGGTAGAGCTTAGCTTGGGTGATGCCGCAGTTCCAGCCGAAGTGCATGTCGCATTATCGGTATCATTGGAACGGCACGGGGCGTTGTTAGTCGGCGATGCGCTCCCCGTGCTGGTCGGAAGGGCCCCTTCGGCAGCCGAACGGGCCGAAGCTGCTTGGAAGGAAGGTGGCCGTCTCAGCGGATGGATAAGACACCTTCCACTCGGCATACTGCCGCGATCGTCAGTTACGCTAAGCTTTGAAGTCATCCGTTTGGGGGACTTTAGGGCGTCGTGCGGGCTGTTCATGGCGCCGGTTACCCGGTGACGGCGTGGTTACGGGAGAGCGAGGTTCGGTTGGAGATCATCTTGGTTCGCCATGCTCATGCCGGTAGCCCATTGCCTGGCAGCGGAGATCTTGGCAGGCATCTGAGCGACGCGGGCCTGGAGGCGGCGGACCTGATCGCGATGGAGCTGCTCCCGCACCTCCCCGCAAGGATTATTTCGTCGCCGTACCTTCGCTGCGTGGAGACCATACAGCCGCTCGCAACGAAGCTGGACCGTATCGTCGAGATCGACGAGCGTCTGGGGCAGGAGGCCGCAGACCGTGAGGTTCAAGACTTTGCCAACTTCGTTCTCGCCCAGGTGGATTCGGTAGTGGTAGCTAGCCACGGCCCCACCATCCGCAGGCTTGCGCTCTCCATCCTGGATCCCCAGGGCATAGTCCTCGACGACGAGGGGATATCGCTCGAGAAGGCTTCGGCGCTGATCTTCGAGGTCGACGGCGAGAGCTATCCTCGGATTATCTCCTCGGCCTCGAGAATGGGCTATCCGAACTACGAGATCACGCGGCTCTTCGGCTGAGGCGAGCGGCGGATGCCGGCCCCCCTGCCTGGCGGTAGGCTGGCGCCGTGCAGTACGAAGGCAACCGCTCCTATCCGGTTACGGTTCGCGATCTCTGGATGGAGGTCAAACGGAGGTTAGGGGACCTCTCCACGGAGGGAGTCTGGCTCCGGGGGACGATCCGAGACTTCAAGTACTCCCAGCACATCTACATGGTGCTCGAGGAGTCGTCTGGCTCAGAGCCGAAGGCCCGGGTTTCCGCGCGGATCTGGGGGCAGAGCGCCCAGCGGATCTCGGCAGAGCTCAGGCATAGGGGTCTTCCGCAGTTAGCCGACGGGCTCTCGGTGGTGGTGCATGGGCGTCTGGATGCCTACCTCCCAAGAGGCACCCTCTCTGTCGTAGTGGACGCGCTCGACTACGATGCCCTTCGCGAGGAGGCGCGCCGCGAGGTCGATCGCATCCGGCGGTTGCTGAAGGCGGAGGGGATCTACGATGCCAACCAGAAGGTGGCGATAGGAGAGGTGCCGTTGCGCATCGCACTGGTGACTTCGAGCGCTGGCACCGTCCAGTTCGACTTCGGTAAGCTCCTTGCCGAGAGCGGGTACGCCTTCTCGATCACGTTGGTACCGACACCGGTTACCGGCGAGCAGTCCAGCGAACTGGTCGCCGCTGCGATCGCGGATGCGGCTGCACTGGACGTCGATCTGGTGGTGGTGTTGCGGGGTGGTGGAGCGCAGTCGGAGCTTGCAGTGTTCGACTCTGAGCTCGTGGCGCGAGCTGTGGCGGGCTCGCCCAGGCCGGTCTGGTGCGCTATCGGGCACGCCGCTGACGAGGTGTTGATCAACGAGGTGGCCAACCGGGCCTTTGACGTTCCCCAGTCGGCAGCGCGGGCTGTGGTGGATCAGGTCGGCGGGTACCTCCTGGCCTTCCGCAAGCTGGTCGAGAGGGCAAGGGCGGTGGCGCAGAGCCGGCTCGATCGGGAGGAGAGGAGCGTCGAGTTACTCCGGTTGCAGTCCGAAGCGAGAGTGGAGCACGTATGGCGCGAGGAGGTGCAAGGGCTCGCCGGAATGGAAGCTGAGCTGCTTCAGCTTGCCAGGGCTCAGGTGGGCTCCGGTACCCACGCTGTGGCGATGAGGCGGCAAGTACTCAATGTTAAGGCGGAGTCCGTGCTTTCGCGGATTGGTGCTTCGATCCCGGCCGAAACGAGCTTGCGGGCCAGCCTGGATCGGCGGGCCGAGAGCGGCCGGCGGGAGTTGCGGGCGATTGGGAAGCTGCTTCAAGCGAAGGATCCGGCGGCAGTGTTGGCACGCGGTTACGCTATCCTCGCTGCAGAAACGGG
>JAJYHR010000124.1 GCA_021784675.1 Actinomycetes bacterium | reverse complement strand
CAGAGCCCGCCCGGCAGCCGAAAGTGGAGCGCCAAGAAGGCTGCTCAACACCGTCTACGCCCCCAAGCCAAGGTGAAAGAAAAAGTTGATAATGGCTGGAGCCGCCCCGATGATCAGAGCAGCCGCGCCCGAAACCAGCACCGCCCGCCTGCCCATGTAGGACTGCTGGTAGTTCTGAGAATGAGCGCCCAGCGCCCAGGTCGCCGCGCCGATCAGCAGCCCGACCAGCGCGAGAATAAGAGCCCAACCCCCGATGCCGTCAGCTAGCTGCTGGAGGATCGACCCTCCTGGCAACGCGCTCGGATCGGGGTTCAGGCTTACATCCAGTGACATCCATATCATCTCGCCCTCCTTGGCTTGCGACTAGCCTATCGTACCTTTCTGTATCTTTCCAATGTTTTTCGACATTTTCCGTACCGCGGGAGAGAGTCAAGGACGCCCCTGAGGCTCTCACCGTTCCCGCACGTCACAAGCACTTTCTCACGCTGCGTATTGCTATCAGCGTTAGATTAGAGAATTCTCATAATCAGCTTAGGTTGAGTTCAACTTGGGCAACGAAGCTTTAATCATCAACCACCAACCAGAAGGAGATGCAGATGACCGGAAAGATGCAGTGGCTTATCAAGCTGTTGGCTGCCGGTGGCGTGGTAGCCGGTGGGACTGCGGCTGCGGTTAACGTATCCGCGAATACCTCCGCTTCGACTACTCCGCCATCCCAGGTAGCGGTCGCTCCGTCCACATCGACCACATCGACCACATCGACCACATCGACCACATCGACCACGTCGGCTACACCGGCCACTCCGGCTACTCCGGCGACGTCGACCACGTCAGCCATCCCGGCCACTCCGGCCACCCCGGCTACTCCAGCCATCGGCTCGGTAGGTTCGCTCAAGTCGGAAGAGGCGCGCCTCCACGCCGAGATAGCGGCGGCCGAGGGACGCCTGAAGGGAGTGATGGCCGAGGAGAACGCCAAGATCGCCAGCACCAACGCTACCGTCCAGGCGCAGGAGGCGAACCTGCAGCAGGAGGCGCAGAAGCTCGCCAGCGAGCAGGTGACGCTTGAGCAGGAGGCGCAGAAGCTCGCCTCCACCCCGAGCAACACCCTGACAACCTCGGTGAGCGCCACCACCGGTGCCTCAGGTACCGGCGCCGACCTCAATGCGAAAGCCAGCGGCGACTCCCATTCGGGAGGCGGGCAGAGCAGCAGCGACGGCGGCTCCTCCTCAGGTGGTGACAACTAGCGGCCGACGAGGTAGGGAGACAGGTCCATGTCGTTCGCAGCATTGACCCGCTTTACCCCCGCCACGCTCGCGGCAGCCGTAGCTGCGGCGAGCGTGGCTGTTGCGGCTGGGCCGGTCAGGTCCCAGACGGTACAGCTCCAGCGAGAACGGGCAGCAGCGGCAAGGCGGGCGGCGGTCGCCGCCGAGCAGGATCAGGTCTCCCAACTCCAACGCCTCCTGGAGCAGGATCTCCAGGCAATCTCAAACCTTCAGGCTGTAAATCCCCAGGCAGGAGGGACGGTTCCCTCCCTCTCGCTCCCAAGCCTCCCTCCGGTAAGCGCTCCGGCCGTCCACGCAACCACCGGTGCCTCGGGACTCGGGTGATTCGATGATCAAGATCCAGACCAAAGCGATGGCCTCCAAGATCAACATCCTGGTCGCCGACGCCAGCGACGCCCCTATCGAGGATTGGCACGGAGCGGAGGTGGTATCGGTCTTCCGGCACTACGAAGCGCTGCTCTCCCGATTCAAAGAGAGTAGCGAGCTGTGGGAGATCAACCAGGATCCGTCCCGGATGCACCGGGTCTCCAGGCTCACCTACGCCGCCATCAGGGAGGCGTACGAGGCCTACCTGAAAACCAAGAGCATCTTCGACCCGCGGGTATACCAGGATCTCTGCCGCCTTGGCTACTCGGTGAGCTTTGCCCAGATCAACGGGGATACCGACTCAGATACCCCCGAAAAGCGCGATCCCCTCCCGGCCTGGAATCCGGAGTTCGATGCGGGGAGCACGTCGGTGAAGGTAGGATCCATGCCGATCGACCTGGGCGGCATTGGCAAGGGGCTCGCCGTCCGCGACGCCGCCGCCGCTCTCGGGAGCTACTCTTCGGCCTTCCTGATCGAAGCCGGTGGCGATTGCTACGCGAAGGGATCCCCTGCCGATGTCGACGAGTGGCTGATCGGCATCGAGAACCCAAGCGGAAATGGCCACCTCGCCATCGTCGCGGTCCGCGATGCCGGCTGCGCCACCTCGTCAATCCGGCTCCGCAACTGGCGGAGGGGCGGTTCCCAAGTGCACCATCTCATCGATCCGTCGACCGGTCTTCCTGGGGGCGAGGGCCTCCTGTCCGTAACCGTGCTACACCCAGATCCTGTTCGAGCCGAAATACTTTCCAAGACCCTGTTTCTTAGCGGTCAAGACCGGATCAACGAGATGGCCGAGGAGGAGAATGTCGCCGCGTTCTGGGTGTTCGATGATGGAAGCTACCGCTTCTCCTCGGAGATGCAGGACCAGCTGAGGTGGCTAGCAACCTAAGCCAACCGCCACGAGAGCCAAAGCCGGCTACCGTCCTAGCCTCTTCGGCCCTGGTCGCCGCGATCGCCATCGGCTACGCCTTCGAGCGAACTGTCATCGGAGCCCTGCCGCTCAAGTACCTCCCGTGGGAGCTGGGCCGAATCTTCGGGATCGCGACCCTGATCATCCTGTGGGTCCTCACCAACCTGGGCTTCCTCGCCAGAGCCAGGGTGCCCCTCTACCGATCCGGCCTCAGCCAGCTCACCCTGCTCCGGCTCCACCGGATCCTTGCCGCTGTCGGTGGCTCCTTCCTGGTGGTTCATCTCTTCACCCTGGCGATCGACAGCTACGCAGGGGTGGGGTTTGTCGGCATCTTCGTTCCTTTCTCCGCCACCTACCGGCCGCTCGCGGTGGCTATCGGTACCGCCGCTCTCTACCTCGGACTAACTGTCGGCGGTTCAGCCGCCCTCTCTGGACTCCTCGTGGGCCCGAGATGGCTCTCGATTCACCGGCTGGCAATCGTGATGTTTCTCGCCGCCTGGATCCACGGTGTCACCGCCGGAACCGATACGCCAGCGCTGCTTCCCCTCTACATCGCCATCCTGGCGGAGACGGTGGCCACCGCCCTCCTGACCTCCAGGCGGCGGGAGGTCCAGCGCGCATGAGCATCGGTGTCAGCCAGGAGACCGCCTTCGCCGGCGCCGGCTCGAGCTCCGAAATTGCCGCGGTATCGCTGCTGCGCAATGGCAGCACCTACCTCTGGGATCTCAAGGCGCACCGGGAGCTCTACGGGGATCTCCCCGACCTCTCCGGCGACGAGATCGTCACGATGGCCCGCGATGCCGGCCTCACCGGGCGCGGGGGGGCCGGGTTTCCAACCCATCTCAAGCTGGCGGCCGTCCTCGCCAAAGGCGGGCCGGCCGTGGTGGTCGCCAACGGCTCCGAGAGCGAACCCGCAAGCCAGAAGGACAAGGCTCTCATGCTCCACCGCCCCTTTCTGGTCATTGAGGGGGCGTGGCTGGTGGCACGGACCATCTCGGCTAGCAGGATCTACCTCTACACCCACAACTACCGGCACATCCATGCCTCGCTGCAGCGGGCGCTAGCCCAGCTCCGTCCACCCGGAGTCAGCATCGAGATCGCCACCGGTCCGGATGGCTACGTCTCCGGCGAATCGAGCGCGGTGGTGAGCTTCCTGAACCGCGGGGTCGCTCTCCCCACCTTTACCAGGCCAATCGACCAGGGAGTCGGGGGTTTGCCTACCGCCGTCTTCAACGTGGAGACCCTCGCCCATCTGGCCAACATCGCGCGCATCGGCAGCCTGGCGTTCAGGACGCTCGGTAGCTCCACCGCTCCTGGCTCCCGCCTGCTCACGCTTTCGGGAACGGTCTTCTCGCCGGGGACCGTCGTCGAGCTGCTCCATCCCTCTCCCATCGCGGAGGTCCTGATGGCGGCGGGAGGGGCTACGGACAAGCCGGTTGCCTACCTTATTGGCGGGTACGGGGGCCGTTTCACCCCACCAATGGCTCTTCTCGGGGGCGAGCCGGGCGGATCTCTCGGCTGCGGATTGGTGGGGGTGATTCCCGAAGGCGCCTGCGGCCTGGAAGAGGCGTGCCGCCTCTTTGACTACCTCGCCTCGCAGAGCGCCAGGCAGTGCGGGCCCTGCCGGTTCGGCCTTCCTGCGCTCCAAGGCAAGCTGCCGGCTGCCCTCGGGGTCCGGCCCATCCGCAGGGCGGAAAGAGCCGTGACCCGCCTGTCCCACGAGATCGCCGGCCGCGGCGGCTGCAGCCACCCCGACGCGGCCACCGCCATGCTCCAGTCGGCGATCGCCACCTTCGGCGAGGAGCTCGATCTTCACCGGAACGGCGGGTGTTCGGCAACGCGCTCGCAACCGGTCTTCAAGGCCTGACGTGCCGTCGGGGACCCGGTTGACCCTGGATCGAATCGCCTGCAACGGGCACGGGATCTGCGCCCTGATGGCGCCGTCCTGCATCACCCTCGACCGGTGGGGTTATCCCGTAGTCAGCGGCGAGGAGCTCGAGGGGAAGGCCATCCCGGAAGCCAGGAGGGCGGCTAGGGCCTGCCCAGCCAAGGCCCTCAAGCTCTGCTAATCCGTACTGCCCCCCCTCAACGTCGCAGCCGGGGGGACGGGAGTCCGGGGCGCCACGCGATACTGCGTTACTCCCGTCGATAGTCAGTCGCCCACATTATATATACGCAGCAATGATGACGTATCGACGGGAGATGCTACCAATAGTTAGTGGGAACTTATGAGAACCCCGCACATGACGTGGCCCCTTGATCATACAGAGGACTATTCGCCAACTTCCCTACCGCGAAGATGGTCGCGGGTCCCGCAGTGATCGGATGGATGCCGCTTGGCGTCACCACATGCCCATCGTGTATTATGGCCTCGGGGGAGGGAACACAAAACGCAACTATCGCAGTCCCATGCACCGTGAGCCTGCCTACCGGTGCAGCGCGCGCCTCTAGGGTCGAGGGCGTAATAATGGTGTATCCCTCGCCCTGCATGGTCCCCGCCAACGTCGAAAAGGTGCCCTCGGGGATGGGGATGGTGCTCAACCGAGATGCCCTCACGGGGATGTTGGTTGTGCTCTCGATCGCCACTCCTGTAATGCTCGAATTCAGCCCATCGTTCCCGCCGTGCGGGCTGAAGTAGCCATACCACATCGAAGGTATGTTCCCCTTGTTAGTTGTGATACGACTTATGCCACTGGACATCGGAAGACCGTAATTCCCGATGTAGTACCAGCCGTAGAAGTTTGGTGCCAAGCCGCCAGGGCCACTTGGAGGTGATATGCTCGTCCAGTCGTTCAAATTCGCCAGCCCCGCAGCGTAGGCAGGATCGCTCTTAGCCCACGCTAACTCTGGCGCGGGCAGGTATCCGAGATGATACGGCAACACGAACGCGGTCTTAGTTGCGTTGAACCCGACAGGCGCATCGGCCGGGGGCTTGGGGGCTGGCTTGTGCACCGCCGTAACCGGCACATCGTGGAACGTCTGTTGCAGCCGTCGCTTCAGAGCCGGGTCGTGGTTCCACAAATAGAATCCCCCCGCCCCACCCGCGAGAATGAGCACTCCGATGTCCCCTCTGATCGCGCGTCCCTTGATCGGCTCCTTTCCTCGCCTTGCATTGTATATACGCGCCTATCTTAGAAGTGCGGCCGGATTCACCAGAATGTGCAGGTTGGTGGTTCCCACGGGGAAGAGATCCACGTGTGGCTGCCCCTTCCTCGAAGGAAGCAGATTGCGCTTCCGTTTACTCAAAGCGACTTCTTTGGTCCCTTGCGCGTGGTGTCGATCTGTCCTTGCGAATTGGTGAGATCCGCAATGAGCCGGGACGCGGTTCCTACTGTGCTCGTCGCTATCGCAAGTAAGCGTTCCATGACTTCGGTTGTGATACTCGGCATATCAGCCGGGTAGCGGCCCTGTATGGCCCACGGGTTAAGTTCGTTGAGGGAACTGGAGTCGAAAGCGTCTACGTACTTTGGCGGCAGACGTTCTACGAGCGCTAAGAGATCGTGGGTCTTAGGGAATCCGTTCGCTTCGGTAATCAGTAACGCCTTGAGCGCTTTCTCCGCCGCCTGCTGAGCATGAAATGCTGCCCCGGTACGATGTTCATCTTTTCCTAAATTGGCGTACCACAAATCTTCCTCTGCGCTTTTAAGGAACTTATCCGAGTCGACTGCTTCGCCAGAGGAGCGTGGTGTCACATTCCTCACCTTTACCGCCCAAGGCCCCCGCTCATAGACCAATGATCCTTCATCGACGATCTGTTGGTATATGTACCAGGGCTTATCCTTATATTGTTCAAACGTCGCCATATCAGTAACGAGCACATCACACGGGACTGGTGCGGTTATGACGCGCCTAGCCGCAACCACGAGATCAGGCACCTTGTTCGCATCTTCAATTCGAGCGACAACGACGAGTAGGTCAAGGTCGCTGTCGGGCCCATCGCACCCCTGGGCTGTTGATCCAAAGACGTATATTCGCACGGGATCTAGTGCACGCACAAGATCGTCTACGGCCACAGGCAGCCATTCAGCTAACGTCCTGCCGTCATAAAGGGCTTTGCCTTCGTCGCTAACTTTGTAAGTGACCGACATGGTTTTAGAGCTTACTCATTGCGAATCTAACATCGCCGATGTTCGTTCGCCTAGTCGAGCGCCTAATTCGGACTGTACCGTTCCTAAGCACTCAGCGGAACTGAGTCCCGCTTCGCGGGAGGCCCCGAACGGTCTTGAGCCACCTGGTCTGCCGGGGATCGTCGCTTAGCCGTTTGGGTCTTACGCCGCAGATGCGGCTGCCCTCTAGCCTTACGGGTCCCGGATTCCCTGTTTCGCTGCCCGGACAGGAGTGCCGGTTGCCCGGCACCCGTGGACCGCACGACCGGAGCAGTAGCTCTCCGCACCGAGCCTGGCTGCCGCGACGGCTGCCGCCAGCTGGCATCCGCTTAGCCGACCGGTCCCACGCGCAAGGGTGGGCTACGCAAGCGAGCCGGCGCCGGCGCCGGAGGCGAACGCCCGGCTCAGTCGAGCGGGATAAACCGGTAACCGACTCCCCGTACCGTCTCGATCAGCCGGGGAAGGTCAGGGAGGTTGAGCTTCCGGCGCAGGTAGCCGACGTACACCTCCACCACGTTCGTGCCCGGATCGAAGTCGTAGTCCCAGACCCGGGAGAGGAGGCGCGCCCGCGAGATCACCTGCTCGGGGTTGCGAAGGAAGATCTCCAAGAGCGACAGCTCCCGGGGGGAGAGGGAGATCCGGCGGTCGCCGCGCCACGCCGTCTTGGCCAGAAGGTCGAGCCGGACGTCGCCGACCGTGAGCTCGGTGGCGATGTGCTGGTCGCGGCTGCGCACGCAGGCCCTGACACGAGCCAGCAGCTCGTCGAAGTGGAAGGGCTTGGTGATGTAGTCCGACGCCCCGGCGTCGAGGCCGGCCACCTTGTCGCCCACCCGGTCCATGGCGGTGAGCAGGATCACCGGCATTCCGGCGTTCGCCCCCTTGATGGCGGTCAGCAGGTTCAAGCCCTTCCCATCCGGCAGCATCAGGTCGAGGAGGACGAGGTCGAAGTCGAGCAGGTTCATCCTCACCTGGTGCAGCCCGTCCGCGTACGTGCTGGCAACCTCGCTGGGGTACCCCTCGGCCTTCAGCCCCTTCGAGAGAAAGCTGGCGATGGCCGCGTCGTCCTCGACGATCAATACCCTCACGTGATCTCCACCTCGCTGCGCTCGCTCGGCCCGACGATCACCGACAGCGGCAGGGAGATGGTCACCGTGGCACCCTCGCCCAGCGCCGACCGCATCGAGACGCCCCCTCCATGACCCTCCGCCACCGCCTTGACGATGGCAAGGCCGAGCCCGGTACCCCGCCGCCCCTGCCCTCCAGGCCTGGCAAACCGCTCGAACACCGTCTCCTGATCGGAGGGGGAGAGGCCCTTGCCGCTGTCGGTGACCGAGAGATCGAGAGACTCCCCGATCTCGACCGCGATACCGATCGCGTCGCCTTCGCTCGTGGCCTTGATCGCGTTGTCGATCAGGTTCCAGATCGCGCCGCGGACCTTGTCCCCGTCGACCCGAACCGTGATCTCGGGCGCGTTGCCCACCCGCCACTCGCGGTTCGCCAGGAAGCTGGCCTCGATACCGATGTTCCTGATCAGCGTGGCCAGGTCGACCTCGTCGATGGCGAGAAAGTCGGGCTCCATCGATCGCCCGATCAGCAGCACCCGATCGAGGAGGGAGCGCAGGTGATCGAGTTCCTCGAGAACCAGCTCGATCGAATCGGCCACCTCCTCCGGCTGCGATATGGCGCCGCGGGCAATCAGCTCCAGGTGGCCCCGCGCCGCCGTTAGCGGCGTTCTGAACTGGTGAGATAGGTCAGAAACCAGCCTCGACTGCTGGTTGAACGCCGATTCGATCTGGTCAAGCATGATGTCGAAGGTGGCCGCCAGCTCGCCAACCTCGTCCTTGGGACCGACGTGGCGAAGCCGGGTCCCGAGATCGCCCACCGCGATCTCTCGCGCGGTCTTGGTCATGGCCTGTACCGTGGCCAAGATCCGCTTGAGGGAGAAGGCTGCCACCGCAAGTGCCCCGGCGAGCGCCGTAACCGCCTCCAGCGAAGTGAGCAGGATGAACTCGCCACGTTGCCTCTCCAGCTGGGCGAGGTTGGCAGCGACCACCATCGAACCGACCGTCTTCCCCCCGTTCACCAGGGGAGATGCAATAATCCGGTAGGAGGTCCCGGTTCCCGCCTCGGTAAAGATCGTGGTCTTGCCGGGGGGCCGATCGAGCAGCTGGCGCACCCGGCTCAGGGGTTCAACACTCGAGGAGTCCGTGGAGCCGTAGATCGGCCCCGGGAAGACATCGATCAGGATGGTCTCCCCGTTGGACAGGGGGTGGCTGGAGAGGTAGGAGTGGGCAAAGCTCCGCAGCGCCGTACCCTTCGGCCGCTGGCTGGCCGACCTGCCAAACTCGGTGATCTCGGTGACCAGGGAGCTGTCGACACTGGAGAGGTAGGAGTGGGTATAGGTGGAGACGATCTGGGTAAGAATCACCGCAAGGCCGAGAGCAAAGAGCACCAGGGAGCCGAGGACCAGCCGCTGGAGCGTAGTGAGCCTGCCGAGGAAGGGAAGCCGGGCCAGGCTCGATCTCTTGCTGTGGCCAAGTGGGTCTGCCACGCCCCCTACCCGCTCTGCTACCGACAACCGCTACCTCCGCGACCGAACCTCAGTGGTCCTGCTGGCTACCCTGGGGATTGCTGTCGCCGCCTTCGGAGGAGCTGCTGCTGGCCTTTGGATGGCTGCCGCCGTCGGAGGAGCTGCTGGCGGGGGAGGAGCTGCTGGCGTCGCTTGCGCTGCCTGAGGCGTAACTTGCCACCGGCATCACCGGTGAGACCAGCTGGATCACCGACCTGGACTCGGGAACGCCCGAACCTGCGGTCTTCTCCGGCGGCTGCGGGCTCTCCCCTCCGCCCGAGGAGGTATCGGAGCTCCTGGTGGGGGAGGTGTCCGTCCCGCCCTCCTGGGAACCCGTGCTCGCCGATCCCGGCGCAACCGGCACCGTAACCGTGCTAACGCTGGAAGGCTGGGCCGCCCGGGAGGGCTTGACCGCGGCAACCGGCTGGGTTACCACCACATGCGAGGGAAGGGCGCCCACAATCGGCCCGGTCCTTGCCGCATACACGGCAACGGCCATGGTCACACCGCTCACCAGCAGCCCCGCTACCAGCCACGACCGCCCCGCGGACGCCTGGGATCCAGAACCAAGCAAACAGCCTCTCCTTGCCGGGCGGCCTCCGCATCTCCATACGCGGTTCCACCCAACGACCCACCGTCGCTGCACTACCGGGCCTCCGGCACCTTTGAGCATTTTACCGCGATTATCAGGGTAAAGCGCCGGGAATCGCGTCGCCAAGCAAGATTCATCCCCCCATCTCCTAGGATCTTTGGCGTGCGTTCAGAACCAAGTCTCGAGGCGGGCACCACCGAGATCTGGAGGCTGGCCGCCGCCAGCCTGAGCGTCGCCATCGTGCTGGTCGACGGCATGGGCCGGACCGTCTACGCCGACTACCTCGAAAAGTTCGGGCAGAAGGGCTTCGCCCAGCGTGTCCTCCTGGACCGGGCGGTCTCGGGGATCAGGCGAGACGGCAAGGCAGGGTTGTTCAGGCAGCAGGCCTTGGAGATCTTCGGTCCGCCGCGAAGCTACTTCCAGCTCGAGTCGAAGCCCTTGGGCGAGGGCGAGAACCCTCCCTTTGTCGTGGTCATCGAGGACGTCACCACCCGGCGCCAGCTCGAGGAGATCAGGAGGGACTTCGTTGCCAACGTCTCCCACGAGCTCAAGACCCCGGTTGGAGCGATCGTGCTGCTGGCGGACGCCATGTCCCAGGAGACCGAGCCTGATACCCTGCTCCGGCTCGCCAACCGGATCCTCTCCGAGGGAGACCGGCTCGCCCACCTGGTCTCCGACCTCCTCGACCTGTCCAAGATCGAGGAGACCTCCATCGATCTGTCGCGCAAAGTGAACCTGCTAGAGCTGGTGGCCGAGATCATCGAGCGATCGACGCCGTCCGCGAACGAAAAGCAGATCTCGCTCGAGCTCTCGGCCCGCCTCGACGACCCGGAGATCGAAGGCGAGCGCTGGCAGCTCTCCTCGGCCTTCTCCAACCTGGTCGACAACGCCGTCAAGTACTCGGAGCCAGGAACGAGCGTCACCGTCTCCCTCGAGGGGGCGGCTGACGGCGTCGCGGTCAAGGTCATGGACCACGGGATCGGGATTCCCGCCCGGGACCTCCACCGGATCTTCGAGCGCTTCTACCGCGTGGACGCCGACCGCGCCCGAACCACGGGGGGAACCGGTCTCGGGTTATCTATAGTGAGACATGTGATAGACAACCATCACGGCGAGATCGCCGTCTCCTCCACCGAGGGGGTCGGGACCACCTTCACCATCACGCTCCCGAGATCCGCGCGATGACACTCGACCGCGAGCTCATCCTCATCGCCGAGGACGAGGCGAGCTTCGTCGAAGCGCTCCAGCTCGGGCTGGCGCGGGAGGGCTACGAGACCCTGGTGGCCAGCGACGGCGTATCCGCCCTGGAGCTGGCGAAGCAGCACTCTCCCGACTGCATCCTTCTCGACGTCATGCTCCCGCGCCTCTCCGGCCTCGACGTCTGCCGGCAGCTGCGCAAGGAGTCCAAGGTTCCCATAATCATGGTCACCGCGCGCGCGGCCGAGCTGGACACGGTGCTCGGCTTAGAGCTGGGCGCCGACGACTACGTGACCAAACCCTTCCGGATGGCCGAGCTGGTAGCCCGGATCCGGGCGGTGCTCCGGCGGGCCTCCGGCGAAGAGGAGGGCCGGGAGGCGGCGGAGGAGGTGCTCAGGTTCCAGGGCCTCACCGTCTACGTCGACCGGCACCAGGTTATCGTCGGCGACCAGGAGGCGCGCCTGCCCCCCAAGGAGTTCGAGCTGCTGGTGCTTTTCCTCCGCAATCCCGGGAAGGTGCTGACCCGGGACATCCTGGTCGATCGGGTGTGGGGCCACGACTACTACGGCGACACCAAGACCCTCGACGTTCACATCAAGCGGCTCAGGGCCAAGATCGAACCCGACCCCAACAACCCGAGTGTCCTCACCACCATCCGCGGCGTGGGGTACCGCCTCGATCTCGCTCGTGCCTGAGGACGCCCTGGTCGACCGGACCCTGCGGTCCCTCCGCTCCGCGGGAGGCCGGATAACCAAGCCGCGGGAGCAGATCGTGAGGACGCTCATCGGCGGCAGCGGGCACCTGAGCGCCGAGGAGCTGGCCGAGCGGGTGCACCAGTCCAACCCGTCGATCCACATCACCACCGTCTACCGAACCCTCGACGCCCTGGAGCGCCTTGGAGTGGTCAACCATGTCCACCTTGGCCACGGGCGGGCGATCTACCACCTCGCCAACGACGCCCACTACCACCTCTACTGCCAGGAGTGCGGCAAGATCGAGGAGGTGCCACCCAGCCTCTTCGCCGGCGTCGACCGGAAGATCACCCAGGAGTGGGGGTTCAAGACGGTGCTCAGCCACTTCGCCTTCATCGGCTTCTGCCGCTCCTGCCAGGAGAGCGGCTTGGCTGGCGGCGGGGAACCGCTGGCCGGTCCCGCTAGCGCAGGGGGTTGAACGGGGCGAGCACCGCCGGGACCTCCCCGGTATCGATCACGCCGGCGAGCAGCTTCCCGGTGATCGGACCCAGGGTGACGCCCCACATCCCGTGGCCGCCGGCCACGTAGACACCCTCCATCGCCGTCCTCCCGATCAGCGCCCTGCCATCCGCGCTCACCGGCCGGGGGCCGACCCAGACGTCCTCCTGGGTGCTCCAATCGACGGTCGCCAGTAGCGACTCCGCCGACCGGACGATAGAATCAACCCTCCGGCGGTCCAGCGGATCGTCGGGGCGGCGGAACTCCATGGTCCCGGCCACCCTCAGCCGCGACCCGGTGGGCGTGCAGGCGATCCGCTCCGCGGGGAAGTAGACCGGAGACTTGGGCGGCTCCTCGGTCTTGTAAGTCATCGAGTAGCCGCGGCCCGCCCTCACCGGCTCGCGCACTCCGACCTGCCTGGCGAGCGGGTTGAGCCAGGCGCCGGTCGCGAGCACGGCGGCATCGGCGCGGTACCCGGTCCCGTGGGCCGCGTCGAGCTCGATCTGGCCCTTCCGCCGGTCGACGGAGAAGACGGTGCCCGAGATCACCAGGTCCCCGCCCCGGTCGACGACCGCCTTGGCCAGCGCGTTGACATAGGCCGCCGGCTCGATGTAGCGCTGCCTCTCGATGGCGACGGCAAAGCCGACGGCGCCGGAGAGGAGGGGGTACTCCGACCGCGCCGACGGGCCAAGCTCCCGGGTCTCGAGCTTCACGCCGCTCTTCCTGATCAGGTCGAACTCGTGTATCAGGCCCGCTGCCTCCGCCTCCTTGCGGAAGCCGGCGACGATCGGCGCCTCGTAGGTCGGAACCCCGACCGAACCGCTGAGCTCGTCGAAGGCGGCGAGGGAGATCTCGCTCAACCCCACTATCGCCTCCATAGACCGGCTCCAGGCGCGCATCGTGCACTTCGAAGCGAACTCGGCGAGGAAGCGCCAGAGCTCGCGGTCGAGCTTCGGAGGCACGTAAAGCGGCGAGTTTGGCCTGGCCATGGAGAGGATGCCGCTTCGCACCAGGGAGGGTTCGTTGAGCGGGATCGCCAACCCCGGCGACAGCCAGCCCGCGTTTCCCCAGCTTGCTCCGGCCGCCACCTCGCGGCGCTCGAGAACCTGCACCTCGAATCCCCGCTCCTGCAGGTGCCAAGCGGTCGCCAGGCCCACCATTCCGGCGCCAACCACGATAACCCGTTTCGCCATCAATCCTCCTCGGTAGGTTAGATTAGTTCCAGTTGAGCTAAAAGTTAAAGGCGGGACAGGCATGAGAGCGATCAGGGTAACTAGGGCCGGCGGTCCCGAGGTGCTGGAGGTGGCGTCGGTAGAGGTGCCCGAGCCGCTGCCAGGCCAGGTGGTGGTGGAGCAGAGCTACGCCGGGGTCAACTTCATCGACATCTACCACCGGGAGGGCGTCTACCCGCTGCCCCTCCCCGCCACCATCGGGAGCGAGGGGGCGGGAACCATCGCCTCGGTCGGCCCCGGCGTCTCCGGCTTCGCCACCGGAGACCGGGTGGCCTACACCGGGGTGCTCGGCACCTACGCCGAGTACTGCGCGGTTCCGGAGGACAAGCTGGTCAAGATCCCCGACGGGATCTCCGACCAGGTAGCGGCGGCGGCCATGCTCCAGGGGATGACCGCCCAGTTTCTCACCGAGAGCTGCTACCCGGTCAAGCGGGATGACGTCGTGGTGGTGCACGCGGCGGCCGGCGGCGTCGGCTCGCTGGTAACCCAGCTCGCCTCGCGCAAGCTGGGAGCGAAAGTAGTGGCCACCACCTCAACCGCGGCCAAGGCGGAGCTCGCCCGCTCCTTTGGAGCCAGCTTCGTCGAGGAGTACGGCACCTTCGTCGCCCGGGCGCACGAGCTGGGCGGGGCGCACGTGGTCTACGACGGGGTCGGGAAGGCGACCTTTGACAACTCGCTCACCGCGCTGAGAAGGCGCGGGATGATGGTCCTCTTTGGGGGCGCGAGCGGGCAGGTTCCCCCCTTCGACCTCCAGCGGCTCAACGCGTTGGGGTCGCTCTACGTCACCCGGCCTACCCTGTTCCACTACATAGCCGACCGGAACGAGCTGCTTGCCCGCGCCGCGAGCGTCTTCGACAGCATCGCCAGCGGGGACCTCACCATCCGCATCGGCGGCGTCTACCCGCTTGCGGAGGTCCACCAAGCCCAGCGCGATCTCGCCTCCCGTGGCACCACGGGAAAGCTGCTGATCTCGGTGGCCAGCTAGCTGATCACCTCCAGCAGCGCGCTCAAGAGGTAGCTGAGGTACTCGTATAGGTCCCTCCCGAAGCTGCGGGCGGTCTCCGGCTCCCCCTCGAACTCGGTCTCCGCCAGCACCAGCCGGCAGTAGTTCAAAAGGGTGGCAAGATCGTCCGCCTCCGCCAGGCTGAGGACCTTGCGCGAGACGAGCTCGGCTCCCTGCTCCAGCCGCGCGGCTACTCCCGTGAGGACCTCTTGGCTGCCAGGGTTGGCAAGGGCCTCGGCCGCCTCCAGCTCCAGATCTTCGAAGCGCGGCGGATCGAGGCGCCACGACTCCTGTCCCCCGGCCATGACGATGCGGGCCACCAGCGACATCGACTGCACCACAACGTCACGCTGCCCCTGGTTCAGCTCGATCCGGATCCCCTCCGGCGGGTCGAGGACGAAAGCTTCGCTCACGGCCTGCCCACGGTGGCCCAAAGGCCATACCGGTGCAGCTTGGAGACGTTTTCCACCATCTCGTCCTTGGATCCAACCGCCACTATCGCCTTCCCGTCGTTATGGACCTGCATGGTGAGCTTGGTAGCCTTCGCCTTGGGAAAGGCGAAGATGGCCTGAAGAACGTAGATGACGTAGGGAATGAGGTTGACCGGATCGTCCCAGAGGATGGTCGCCCAGCTGTCCTCGACACCAGCCTCGGACTCCTGCTGAAGCTCCTGAAGTGCCGACTGCGCCAAACTTCCTCAGCCTCCTCGGACACCAATCTAGCCGATCAGGCAGACTCGGGTGCAGGCGTAGCCGCCTCGGGTACCCGCTCGGGGGCGGGAACAATCTCGTGCTTCACCCGGAATAGGGAGAGGTAATACCAGGTCATCGCCAGCCAGACCGCGGTCGCTCCGGCTATATGGACCTCGATGAGCAAAGCAGGAAGCCCCATGAAGTACTGGACGTAGCCGATCACCCCCTGGAGCGCCCCTATCCACATCAGAATCCTCGCACGGTGCTGGATCCGTGCCGAAGCACGGGCTTGGTGGAGCAGGAGCAGGTTGGCGAGCGCCAGCGCCAGAAAGACGATGGCGGTATCGGCGTGCAGGTAGGCCACCTGCCTGAGGTTCAAGGGGAGCCTCACCGAGATCGGCGATCCCGAGTAGGGGCCGGTACCGGCTACCGCCGTCCCCACCAGGATGATCGCCCCCAGGTTTAGGAACATCAGCCGCCCCAGCCAAACGATCTCCCTCCCCACAACCGCCTGCGGCCTTCCCTCCGCCGAGATCGAGTGCTTGTAGAGCACGATCGCGTTCCAGAGCACGATGACGGCGAGGATGAAGTGGGCCATCACGTAGGGAGGGGCGAGCTTCTCGAGCACGGTGATGCCACCGAGAACGCTCTCGGCCACCACCCCGAAAAGCAGTCCCAGGGAGTAGCGCATGAGGTCGCTCCGGTACGGCTTGCGGAAGAAGGCGAACACGGCGGCCACCGACATCCCGAGCCCGGCAAAGAAGGTGATCACCCGGTTGACGAACTCGATCATCGGGTGGTACGAGACGGAGGCGACGAAGTGGTTGGGAGTGCAGTTGGGCCAGGTCGAGCAGCCAAGCCCGGACTCGGTCAGCCTGACCGCCCCGCCGCTGACTATGATCACCGAGCAGAAGACGAGGGTAACGAAGGACACCGTCTGAAATGTGGTTGGAGAAACGTTCACCAGCCGGCGGAGCCGCTGAATTCCTAGGCGCATCCAATCAAGGATAGCGAGCATCCACCGGCGCGCCCTCGGGGGCGGACGCCCGTGGGATCAGCTCCACTTGAACAGCCGGACCGCAAGCAGCGGCGCACCCACACCCCAGGCAACCAGATCGATCCAGGCCCAGGACGGCACCGAACCCGGAGCCGAGATGCCGTGAAGGATGAAGTAGGACGCCCCCGCCGCCGGTAGCAGCTTCGCCACGAACGCAACCGCCCCGGGGAGGGATCCCAGCGGCACGACCATCGAGCCGAGACCGAGTAGCACCAGCCAGAGCAGCGTGGACAGGCCAAGGACGATCTCGGCGCGGAGCGTGCCGCCGATAAGCATGCCGATCCCGGTAAAGGCCGAGGTGGCCAGAACCCAGCCAGCAACAAAGAAGAGCGGGTTCCCGGCGGGAGTCCACCCGAGCGCCATCCCAACGCCAAGCAGCAGGACCAGCTGGATCAGCTCGACGGCAGCCACGGCCGCCAGCTTCCCCATCACCACGCCCTTC
>JAJYHR010000098.1 GCA_021784675.1 Actinomycetes bacterium | reverse complement strand
AGGGGTACTTCTTCGCACCCACGGTCATCACCCGGCTCCAGCGGGACGACGAGATCGTGATGAACGAGATCTTCGGCCCGATCATCACCGTCCAGCCGTTCGACACCGAAGAGGAGGCGATTGCGCTCGCCAACGGCGTCGAGTACGGACTCGCCTCCAGCGTTTGGACGCGCGACCACGGCACCGCGATGCGAGTCTCCCGGGCACTCGACTTCGGGGCGGTCTGGATCAACACCCACATCCCGATCGTCGCCGAGATGCCCCACGGAGGCTTCAAGCACTCCGGCTACGGGAAGGACCTCTCCCTGTACGGGTTCGAGGACTACACCCGCGTCAAGCACGTGATGAGCTACATCGGCAACGACTAGGCGCGTGGAGAGCCGCAAGGCAACCTTAAGCCGGCCCCCTTTCGGGAGGGGGCCGGTCCTACCCTTAGCGCTTCCCCAGCACCGCGGAGAGCGAGCTGCCGAAGCCGTCGATCAGCTTCTCTACCTGCTCCTTGTCGATCACTAGCGGCGGCATCCAGCGGATCACGTTCCCGAAGGTACCCGCCCCCATGGCGATGATCCGGTGGCTCTGCAACAACTCCCGCAGCAGCTCCTGGACGAGCCCCGGATCCGGAGCACCGGTTTCCGGGTCAACAAGCTCGACGCCGACCATGAGCCCGAGGGCCTGGACACGGCCGATACTGGGGTACTTCTCCGCCAGCTGGAGCATTCCGCTCTCAAGCTGGGCGCCACGCTCCCCCGCGTTGGCAACCAGCCCCTCCTCCTGGATCACCTCGATGGTGGCGAGCGCCGCTGCGACCCCGAGAGGGTTCCCGCCGTAGGTTCCACCGTGTGAACCGGTTGGCCAGGCGGCCATCACCCTCTCGCTGGAGCCGATGGCGGAGAACGGGAAGCCAGAAGCGATTCCCTTCGCCATCACCAGGACGTCCGGGATCACGCCGAAGTGCTCGACGGCAAACATCCGCCCCGTCCGCCCGAAGCCGGTCTGGACCTCGTCGGCGATCATCAGAATGCCGTGCTTGCGGCACCTCTCGGCGATGCCGGCGAGGAACTCGGCGGTCGCCGGCAGGTAACCACCCTCCCCGAGGACAGGCTCGACCACCATGGCCGCGGTCTCATCGGGAGCGGTCTGCCCAGCAAGCAGGTAATCGAGGTAGTCAAGAGCTTCGGCGGTCTCCACCCGGCGGGTCCCGCTCGCCGTCGGGAATCCAGGGAAGAGCGACACGAACACCCCGGCGGGGAGCGGCATGTAACCGGCCCGGTAGCCGGTCCTCGAGGTGGTCATCGCCATCGCCTGGGCGGTCCGGCCGTGGAAGGATCCCTGGAAGGTGATGATGTTCGGCCTCTTGGTGTACTGCCGCGCCAGCTTCACCGACGCCTCGACGGCCTCGGCACCGGAGTTGGCAAAGAAGAAGGTGTCGATACCCTCCGGCGTGATCTCCTCAAGCCGGTCGGCCAGGCGCTGGAGGCCATCGTGGGTGTAGATGTTCACCTGCGCGTGGATGAACCGGGCCGCCTGCTCGGCCACCGCCCGGACCACCCTGGGGTGGCTGTGCCCGGTGGAGGTCACCGCGATCCCGGAGGTCGCGTCGAGGTAGGCCTGGCCGTCCCGGTCGTAGACGACCGCCCCCTCGCCCCGGACCACCTGGAGCGGGGTCAACTTGGACCAGACCGGTGCCAGCTTCCCCATCAGCGGGGCTTCCCTTCACCGCTGGGCCGGATCGCAGCGCTCACCGCTGCAACGCCTCGGCGACCACGGGGTGGACGATCTTGCCACCAGCCACATTGAGCGAGCCGGCCAGCTTCGAGGAGCCGGGGTCGCGGGCGAGCTCGATGAGCTTCGGCGCCACCGCCGCCGACAGCGCCCTGGAGGCGGTCCTCGGGTACTGGCCGGGGACGTTGGTTACGCAGTAATGGATGACGCCAAGCTCCTCGTATACCGGGTTGGAGTGGCTGGTAGGGCGGGCGGTCTCCACGCACCCCCCCTGATCGATCGCGAGGTCGACGATGACCGAACCCGGCCGCATGTTGGTTACGTGCTCGCGGAGAACCAGTCTGGGAGCCCTTGCCCCGGTCACCAGCGCCGCCCCGATCACCAGGTCCGCGCCCGCCACCGCCTCTCCGATGGCGTGCTCCGAGCTGGCCAGGGTCGCAGTGACCGTTCCCTGCTGATGCGCCTCGTAGAGCCGGTGAAGGTCGATATCGATCCCGGTCACCTCGGCATCCATTCCGCGGGCCCCGCGGGCCGCCATGGTACCAGCAACGCCGAGGCCAATCACCACCACCCGCGCCGGCTCCACCCCGGCGGAGCCTCCGAGGAGCACCCCAGAGCCCATCGCCAGGTAGTGGGCGCCGACGATCGCCGCTGTCCTCCCGGCCACCTCGCTCATCGGCGCGAGCAGCGGAAGCCCGCCCCGCTCCTCAAGCGTCTCGAACGCGTAGGCCTCGACACCCTTGGTGGCGAGGGCGGTGGCCAGCTCGGGCTCGGCCGCCAGGTGAAGGTAGGCAAAGAGCTTGAGCCCCTCGCGGAAGTAGCCCCACTCGACCGGCTGCGGTTCCTTGACCTTCACCACCAGATCGGCAGCCCAGACCTCCGCGGCGCCGGGAACCACCTTGGCCCCTACCGCCTCGTAGTCGGAGTCCGAAAAGCCGGCCCCCACGCCGGCTGTCGCCTGTACCAGCACGTCGTAACCCGCTCTCACTGCGGATTTGACTGCCGAAGGATCGAGAGCAACGCGCCGCTCTCCATCCTTGGTCTCCTTGGGCAGGCCGATGCTCGCTACCATAATCGTGCTCCTCTACTCCTGTCGGGCGGCCCGCTAGGAACGCAAGCCTCCTGTGTACCTCTCAACAATAGAGCATTGTAACCACGTACGCCCGTGAAACACCAGTTGCGATTGCCCTCCAGCATCGATTCCTTGGCCATTGAGTGGTACAAAGACCGAAACCGCAGGATATTGGCGGTAGCGCCCGTTGAGAGGCGGCAGCGCAAATAGCGCTATCCTTGGCCTTGATGAGTCCGCTCGTACCCGCCGTATCGTACCGCTTTCCCCGGGCCGCCGTATCCACCATCGACCCGCTGGCCTCGGCCGCCGCTCTCGGCATCCTCCAGCACGGAGGATCCTCCACCGACGCCGCGATAGCAGCCAACGCCGTCCTCGCGGTGGTCGCTCCCGACCAGTGCGGCCTGGGTGGAGACCTCTTTTCCCTCGTCCTTGCCCCACCCTCGGCAAGGGGCCCCGCCGAGGTCTTCGCCATCGACTCCGTCGGCAGGGCCGGGTCGAAGGTCAACCCCGAGGAGCTGCGGGCGAGCGGCCACCAGTCGATCCCCCGGGGGAGCATGGCCGGAGTCACCGTCCCCGGCTGCGTCGACGGCTGGCTGCTGCTCAGCCGCCGGTTCGGACTGCTCCGCCGGGACGAGCTCCTGGCGGACGCCATCCGCTACGCCCGCGACGGCTTCGTCGCCTCTTCCCGGCTTACCAGGCACGTAGCCGAGGTGGCCCACCTTCC
>JAJYHR010000155.1 GCA_021784675.1 Actinomycetes bacterium | reverse complement strand
CCGCCGACTTCGATCGGCGGGAGGTGGCGGCTTTCGCGGGGCGAGAGCGGTCTTGTTCCATCCCGGGCGTTCGGTCGACTCTAGGAGCGAGGCCTGCTGTTTGCGCGTGCCGGCCGCGGGGACGCCTCGGGGGTCACGGCAATGCGGCGCACCGCCATTCCCCTCCGCTACGGCGGCTGTTGCGGGTCGCGTCTCGTGGCGACTTGGCCGGTAGGTTGTGGGCAGGGGGGAAGCTATGAACGGAACCACTCTGGCGTTGGCAGTGGCTGCGCTGCTGCTGGGAGCGGCCATCGGGTACCTGCTGGCTGCCGTGGGATCGCGACGGACCGGATACGAGCTCAGGGCCGCCGCAGCCAGGAGCGAGGGGCTTGAAGCGAAGCTCGACACGCTCACCGAGGAGCACTCCTCGCTGGTTGGCGAGGCTGCCGTCCTGAGGGAGAAGCTCCAGCAGGCGGAGAAGAGCCGCGAAGAGGTGCAGCAGAGCATCGCGGAGTCGACCAGGGCCCTCGAGCTGGCGGTCGCCCGGAAGATGCAGGAGTACATCGAGACGCTGGCGAAGGGGGCGACCGAGACCTTTGCCGAGCGGGCGGAGATCTCCTTCAACAGGCTGGTGGGGCCGATGGATGAGGAGCTGAAGCGGCTCGATCAGGTGCTCGACGGCATGAAGACCAGCCAAGCCGAGCAGCTGGGCGGGCTCGGACAGGCCCTCTCCGATTTGGTCAAGACCCATATCCCCGAGCTTCGTACCCAGACCGCCAACCTGGCTCAGGCGCTGAGTGCGCCCTCGGTGAGGGGCAGCTGGGGGGAGGTGCAGCTGAAGCGGGTGATCGAGCTGGCCGGCATGACCAACTACTGCGACTTCGACGAGCAGACCAGCTTCTCCGACGACCGGGGGATCGCCCGGCCGGATGTGGTCGTCCACCTCCCGGGCGGGAGAGAGATCGTGATCGACGCCAAGGTGCCGCTGGAGGCGTACCTCCGGCTCAACAAGGCGGCGGACGAGCGGGAGCGTACGGAGGCGAGAGCCGCGCACGCCCGCCAGCTCGAGAGCATGATCAAGGACCTCGCCTCCCGGAACTACGGATCGAGGTTGAAGAACAGCCTCGACTTCGTGGTCCTCTTCGTTCCCGGCGAGAGCATGCTCGCCGACGCGCTGGCGGAGAAGCCGGCCCTGTTCGAGGAGGCTTTCGCGAAGTCGGTGGTCGTCGCCTCTCCCAGCACCCTGCTGCCGTTGCTGAAAGCGGTCGCCTACGGGTGGCGATCGGAGGCGCTCGAGCGTAACGCAGCCAAGATCGCCGAGATCGGCCAGGAGCTCTATAAGCGGATGACCACCTTCAGGGGGCACCTCGACCGGGTGGGGTCGGGCCTGTCTCAGGCGGTCACCGCCTTCAACGCGGGCGTCGGCTCCTACGAGGGCCGGATCGTGCCGCAGGCTCGCCGGCTCCTGGAGCACGGGATCGAGGGATCGGAGGAGGAGCTGCGCGCTCCCCGGGAGGTTGGGGGGTTGCCACGCCAGGTCGAGCAGGGCTAGCGCTCCGACCTCACCCGCGCCGGTGGGGCTGTTCTCTTCCGGTGCAGCCGGTCTAGATGAGGAAACCGATAAGAGCCGGGGTACCAATCCCCCCCGCGACCAAGAACTGTTAGCATTGTCTCGTCAGTCCCCGGGCGCGCTCGCACGGTAGTCTTATTGGGTGCGTCTGGCGCACGTGTGGCGCTCCTCGGTCGGCGCCGCCTGGCTTGGCGCAAGGGTCTTTTGCTAAGGAGAGGACGCATGGGAGGAATTTTCAAAGCCTACGATATCCGGGGCGTGGTCCCGGATGAGCTGGACGCATCGTGGGCGCATGCCGTTGGCGTCGCCTTTGCCGAGTTCGCGGGCGCAGAGGAGATCGTGGTCGCCCGCGACATGCGGCTCACCTCCCCGGAGATCGCGGGCGCCGTCGCCGATGGCATCAGGCAGGCTGGGGTCGGGGTGATTGACATCGGGCTTGCCTCTACCGACCTCCTCTACTTTGCCAGTGGCAAGCTTGACCGCCCCGGGGCGATGATCACGGCGTCCCACAATCCCGGGAACTATAACGGGATCAAGCTGTGCCGGGAGGGCGCCGCCCCGATCGGCGCGGAGAGCGGTTTGGTAGAGATCGAGGCGAGGGCGCGGGAGTTGAAGGAGCGTGGCTTCTCTCCGGCCGCCGCGAAGGGAGGGATCCGCTCCCTCTCGATGCTCGAACCCTACGTGGAGCACGTTCGGAGCTTTATCGACTTATCGGATCTGGCTCCGCTGCGGGTTATCGCGGACACCGCCAACGGGATGGGGGGGCTTGTGGTCCCGGCGGTCTTCGACGGCTTGGGAGTGCACCTCGAGATCCTCTACCCCGAGCTTGACGGCTCCTTTCCGAACCACCCGGCGGACCCGATCCAGCCGGAGAATCTGATCGATCTCAAGGCCCGGGTGCTCGCGGAGAAGGCCGACATCGGGCTCGCCTTCGACGGCGACGCCGACAGGGTGTTTGTGGTCGACGACAAGGCCGCGCCTCTTTTCGGCTCGACGACCACGGCGCTGATCGCGCGGCGGATGCTGGAGAGAAACCCCGGCTCCATCGTCCTATACAACCTGATCTGCTCCAAGGCGGTGCCCGAACTCATCGAGGCGCAGGGCGGGGTGGCGATCCGCACCCGGGTTGGCCACTCCTTCATCAAGGGGGAGATGGCTCGCACCGGTGCGATCTTCGGCGGCGAGCACTCCGGCCACTACTACTTCCGCGACAACTACCGGGCCGACTCCGGCATGATCGCTGCCCTCACCATCCTGGCCGAGATCTCCAGGCAGCGGATCGAGCTGTCCAAGCTGCGATCGGAGCTGGAGCCGTACGCGGCCTCCGGCGAGGTCAACACCCGGGTTCGCGACGTAGCGTCGGTGCTCGCCTTCGTGGAGCGCGCCTACGAGGGGCGGGCCGTCGAGGACCATCTCGACGGGCTCACCCTCGACTTCGGTGACTGGTGGTTCAACCTGCGACCCTCCAACACCGAGCCGCTGCTGCGGATGAACCTGGAGGCGAGGACGGCGAGCGAGGTCTCGAAGCGCTCCCAGGAGGTGCTAGCCGTGGTGGCGAAGGCCGACTCGGAGACTCTGTGACCCTCCCCAAGGAGCTGCTGGATATCCTCGCCTGCCCGCTCGACAAAGGGCCGCTCTCGTACCTGCCGGAGGAGGGGACCCTCTACAACCCACGGCTGAAGCGCCGCTACCGGGTCGAAGACGGTATTCCCATCCTCCTTGTCGAGGAGGCGGAAGTGGTCTCCGAGGCGGAGCACCTTAGACTGATGGCTCTGCTTGGTGCTGAAAAATAGAACGGAGTTTCCAGGTGCGGTTAGCTGATTCGCTGGGGATGTGGAAGGCCACGTTCGGCCTCCCCGAACAGATGGAGGCGGCGCTGGCAAACGTCGGAGGGATCTGCGACTTTCCCTCCCCGGACCACATCGAGCACGTTGTGGTGACCGGGATGGGCGGGAGCGGTATCGCCGGTGACGTTGCGGTCGCCTCG
>JAJYHR010000125.1 GCA_021784675.1 Actinomycetes bacterium | reverse complement strand
GTATCGCCCGCCCTCAACTGGGTCTTCAACCTCGATACCGAAACCCGAAGGACTTCGTCACCGGCGCGATGCCCGTAGCGGTCGTTGACCTCCTTGAATCCGTCTACGTCGAGCATGAGGACCGCACACGCCTTCGCCGTCCGCCCCGAGTTGGCGCAGGCGCTTCGAAGCCGATCGAAGCCGAACATCCGGCTGGCCGCGCCGGTAAGCGAGTCGGTGATGGCCGCCTTGCTCGCCTCGGCGTGCAGCTCGGAGATGGTAAGCAGCTCGGCGATCGGCACCGCAAGCGCATCCAGGTAGGCGGTCTCCTGGGGGTCGAAGGTGTGCCCAAGCTCCCGGTAGAGGCTGATGACCCCCCTTATTCCCGAGGTCGAGCGGAGAGGCACGTACACCGCCGACATCGTCGTTGCGGTCTCGAGGCCGCAGTAGCTGGGGTGGGCGGTGACATCCGGAACCGTCAACGCCTCGCCGCCGTCGACGGCGGCCCACGGAATCCCGTCGCCACGGTCGAGGACATCGCCGAGGAGCAGAAAGGCTGGAGACCCGTGCCGCGCGATTACCCGGAGCTGATCGGGGTCGGACTCCATGGCGAGAAGAGCCGCACCGGAAACCTCGAGCTCGCCGCAGATAAGGCTTAGCAGGCGATCGCCGAGCTCGGGAAGGTCGAGCAGGATGTCGATCTCGCTGGCCAACCGGGTGAAGAGCCGCCACCTCGCCGACTGGACCATCGCGTTGACCTCGGGAAGGGTGATCTTCGCTCTTGCCGCGGCCACCTGCGAGGCGGCGCCTCCCTCCAGCGCGATCGCCCTCAGCGAAGCCGCCACCACTGCCGGATCGAACTGGGTCCCGGAGTACCGCTGGATCTCGTCCATGGCCGCTGCCACGCTCATCCGCGCCCGGTAAGGGCGGTTCGCAAGCATCGATTCAATGGCGTCCGCAACGGCAACGATCCGCGCGCCGAGCGGTATCTCCTCACCGCTGAGACTGTCCGGGTATCCGCGCCCGTCCCAGCGCTCGTGGTGGCTGCGCAAGATCAGCGACACCCGCGCCAGCGGCCCGGCCTGCGACACTATCGCCTCCGCGATCTGGGAGTGGGTCATCATTATCGCCCGTTGATCGTCGTCGAGAATCCCGGGCTTGGCAATAATTTCGTCGGCCACGCCAATCTTGCCGATGTCGTGGAGGAGCCCGCCGACGGCTACCAGCTCCAGCTCCTCCCCGTCGACCCCAAGCTCCTCCCCGATCAGCCGGGCGTAACGGCTAACCCGCTCCGAGTGCCCCGCGGAGGCGTGCTCCCGGGAGTCGCTGATCACCACCAGCATCCGGAGAAGCCCGTCGTACGCCTGCAGCCGTTGCTCGATGGCTCGGCGGCGCGTTACCGCGGTGGCCACCCTTGCCGCAAGCAACCCCGCGACCTGCTCGTCCTGGGCGGAAAAGCCGCCTCTCCCGGTCCGATCGGCGAAGCAGAAGGCGCCCTGCCACCCCCCAAGCTCAGGGATGGGAACGTACAGCAGGTTCGAGAGCGGGGAGGGCGGCGTCGCCCGGTCCCTGCGCCACTCCCCCGTTCTTGCAACCCGGAGCGGCGCCAGGTGTACGTGGCTTGCGGCAACCGCCTGAGCTTCCACGGCAGAAACAGCCGCATCCTCCTCCATCGCAAGGGTATACAGGTGCAGCCTCCGGTGGTTCTCGCCCCAGATAACGACCGCTCCTCGCGCGGCGCCGGTCAGCTCGACTCCCAGCTCGAGGCTGCGCTCGAGCACGTTGACGATCGATCCATCGTCCATGAATGAGGCGAGTCCCCGATACAGCTTTACCAGGTTGGCATCCAATTCGAGCTGGCCGCGCTGGATCCGGTCGTGGACCACCCCGGCCAGCACCGCAAGGCCGTAAAGCCACGCCACCAGCGCCACGGTGCCACCCACTCCCGTCCCTGGCGGGCGGTTGGCACCGGCTGCCAAGAGGTACAGGAGGGCGGTAACGGTAGCCAGGGCGACGCCGGTCCGGGCTCCCCGCGCGATCGCCATCACCACCACCGGGAAGGCGTAGGCCAGGGCGAAGACGCTTCCCGCTCCACCCGACACCAGAACGGCTGCGGAAATCGCCACCACGTCCAGCGCGAACACCGACGCGCTGTAGGCGGGAAACCCGACCCTGGTGGCTGCCAGTGAAAGGTACCCAACCAGGTAGGCGCCGCCCACTACCGCCAGCGGGAGGACGCGCCCCCCCGGCTCGCGCAGCAGGTAGGCGAGGAAGAGAAGGGCGGCCAGCCCGAAGCGCGCGGGCCAGATGCGCTTCTCCAATGCCCGGAGCGAGACCTCCTGATCGGCGCGGGCACCGACGCCCGCCCCATGCCGCGATGCGCCGGAACCGGCGGTGAGGCGCTGAAAGATAGCCCGGACGCCACTCATGGCGCCCCCATCCACAGCACCGGCAGCGGTCCAGAAAGCCGTAGCCGGCAAGACCGATCTTGCAGACCTACAGCATCTGGAGCAGGCGCCGGGCTGACCAGCCGCTTCCAAAAGTACCGAGCCCGCATCCACACACCTCCCCCCTCCAGGCGAGGTCCGGACGATCCGGCGGCACGGCCTGGCAGCGCCCTCCGCCGGAAAACTCAGCCGCTTGCCAGCTGCAAGCCGAGGCTGCTACCCCCCCTTCCCGGTCCCGGCGCACCGATGCCCGGAACCACTTCGCTCCCTGCTAGCCATCGATCCCGCCTCCCTTTACCGGCGAGCCGCGGAAGCGTTCCGCTCCCACCGGCACCTTCGTACCGGCCCGGCTCCCAACGTGCCCCGCAATAGCCCCTCCCGCGACCGCCTCCTTCCGGCAGGAACCTGCGGATGTCCAAGCTGCACCCTCTGCCCGGCACTCACCCCCACCAATCGCTCCGCCCCCCAGAGCTTTTCCCTGCCGAAACGCCATCCCGCAAGAGCGAATAGCGCCGGAAACACTGTAAAGCCACCCATATCGCCCTGCAAGGTGAAGTGATTATAGCCCTTGCCAACCGGCCGAGCAAGGCGTTTGCGACTCGATCGCTGCGGAACCGGTACCGCGGGGCCGTGCCGCTACCCTGCCACCCGCTACCATAGAGGAATCGGCACGCCATACGAGAACGCAGCGGCGGTAGCGGAGGGTGCGGGAGTAGAGGTCGTCGATGACCCTGCGGTCGTCGGCAGGTTCAGCTCCGATTGGACCGGCGCCTATGAAGGCTCTCCCGCCCTGCTGGCACGGCCCGGCGACACGGCCGCGCTCGCGGCGCTCCTCGCCGGCGCCTCCCGGGCCGGGGTTCCGGTAACGCTGCAGGGCGGCAACACCTCGCTGGTAGCGGGGGCCGTGCCGGCCAGCAACTCCATCCTGGTCCGCTTCGACTCCCTCTCGGGCGTGGAGGAGATCGATCCCGGCTCCCGATCGGTGGTCGTGAGGGCGGGAACCACCCTCTCCGAACTCGCCAGCGCCACCACGAGCCTCGGCCTTGAGCCCGGAGTCAACCTGGCCTCGCGCGACAGTGCCACTATCGGCGGGCTCGTAGCGACCAACGCCGG
>JAJYHR010000188.1 GCA_021784675.1 Actinomycetes bacterium | reverse complement strand
TGTTTCGGCCGCCTGTACCTGCGCTGATGCGCCGGATACCCGGCGGGGTTACCGGCAGGGAGAGCCAATCAGAAGTTTCTCAGGTAAACGTCCAGGTTAACCGTAAACATCTAGTGACATACTTGACGTTCACTCCGACGCCCACCTATACTGAGGAATTCCTGTGTCCTAGCCGCAAATCGAATTGGAAAAAAGGGGGTTCGTTTTGGTAAAGGAACAGAGCCGAACAAGGCGGAGGAGAGCGTTGCCGAGACCGGCAGGCGTGGCGGTGGCGGTGGTGGCCGGTGCGGCGGTGGTCGCGCTGGTGCTTTATGCGGAGCGCGCCGGATCCGGCCTTAGCACCTTCGACCACGTAGGTCCGGTGGAGATGGCGAAGCCGGTCGGTACCGTGCAGGGACCGACCGGCCCGATGCCCCACGTGCAGATCAACCTTTCGGTCTACCCGGACTCCATGGCCGGGGAGCACGGGAAGGGTGGCGGGGCGCACCCGTCCTGGGTGAGCTACTCGGCCACCAACCTGTGGGTGCCGGCCCATGCGGTGGTCACCTTCACGATCAAGCAGTACGACTCTTCGACTGCAACCCTCGATCCGTACTTCAATCGGGTGGTAGGGACCGTCGGGGGTACCGCTTACTACAACGGGAGACAGGCGGTGGCGCTTCCCAGCCAGAGCGTCGCCCACACCTTCACCATCCACGGCATTCCGCAGTCAGGCCAGCCGACGGTGTTCGTGAGTGTCCCGCTGCTCGGGGTGCCGTCCAACGCGCCGACACTGGCCAACGGGTATCCGGCACCGGCGGTCGTCCGATTCTCGATCGTGACCGGGGGCTCTGGCGACTACGTCTTCCAGTGCTTCGTTCCCTGCGGGACTGGCTACAACGGCTGGGGAGGCCCGATGGAGTCCCAGGGGTATATGGCCGGCAACCTGGTTGTAGGCAAGGGGTAGGCGATGGCTCAGGCAGAAACTTCCAAGCACCACCTTCGGTTCGTTCTAGTAGCTTGGGCGATCGCGTCGGTGATCGGGATCGCGCTTTCGGTGCTGATCATGAAGGCCATCCTTCGACCCGCCGCGTCACCGCAGATGGCCGACCAGAACCTGACCATCGTCGTCTTTACCGCGGTCGCGGTGCCGGTTGCCTTCTTCGTGCTCACCTTCGTGGGGTACAGCCTGTGGCGCTTCCGTACGCAGGGAATGCCGACCGAAGATGGCCCCCCGATCAGAAGCAATCGGCTGGCACTCATCCTCTGGCCCTCCGTGTCCGCGGGGCTCTGCGTCTTCTTGCTGGTCTGGGGTCTCTACGGGATGACCAAGGTGGGAACCTTTGGGACTCCCGTCGGCCAGGGCGGTATGTTTGGCGGGACGCGATCGGACCCGCTGGTGGTAGACGTCACCGGCCAGCAATGGCTGTGGACCTTCACGTACCCGTCAGAGGGCGGCATCGAGACCACCAAGCTGGTTCTTCCGGTCAACAGGCAGGTGGAGTTCAGGGTCACCTCGCTGGATGTGGTGCACTCCTTCTGGATCAGGGCTTTCGGGGTCAAGATCGATGCGGTGCCGGGGCAGGTCCTCTACACCAACACCACGCCGACGCAGCTGGGGACCTTCACGGCGAGGTGCGTTGAGCTGTGCGGTCTGTACCACGCCTACATGCAGAATCAGGTGGATGTGGTAACCCCGGCGAGCTTTACCGCCTGGGTCCAGTCACAGGCGGCGCCTGCGCACGCTGGGGTAGGCGCATGACGCCCGCCGCCGGGCCGCGGGCCGCGGGTTGGTGCGGGAGCCGTATTCCGAGTAGTAAGCGTGCTTTGGAGCGAGCAGCTAGAGGGAGGGATTGAATGGGAGTCACTATCGAGAGCGGTAGCGGTCAGGGCGCCACCACCCGTCCACCGGCGAGGAGGCGGACGAGACCGAACGTGCTCACCGGCCTCGTGCTGGGCGTCGTGCTGGCAGCGATCGCAGCCTATGTCGCCAACGCAATCACGCAGTCGGCGTACGCCACCGCGGCCGCCGCCTTCGCGGTGTGGCCGATCGGATTCCTGGTGGGGATGGGCGCCATGGCTTACCCGATACGGTGGGCCTTTGGAAAGAGCGACCCGACCGAGGAGGATGACCTGGAGCTGGCTGGCAAAGACGGCGGCATCTGGCGTTACTTCCGGTTCACCACCGACCACAAGGTGGTCGGTATCCAGTATCTGTGGTTGGTGTTTACGCTGCTGACCGTGGGTGGGATCACCGCCATGCTGATCCGGATCAACCTGATCCAGCCCGGCTCGAAGGCGCTCGCTCCCTGGAACTACAACACCATCGTCGGCTTCCACGGCCTGGCCATGATTGCGGCCACCATCATCATGATCAGCGGCCCCTTCGGAAACTTCGTGGTGCCGATCATGATCGGTGCGCGCGACATGGCCTTTCCCCGGCTCAACGCCCTCAGCTTCTGGCTCGCCTTCTCGTCGGTGCCGGTGCTGCTGATGACCTTCGCGCTCGGGGGATTCTCGACTGGCTGGACCCTGTACGCCCCGCTCGCCACCGAGGGGGAGCTGGGGATGGTCGCCATCAACTTCGGTGTGATCCTGTTCATCCTCTCTACCATGGTCTCCGCTGTCAACATCGTCACCACGGTGATTACCCTCCGTACCAAAGGCATGACCTGGGCGCGGCTTCCGGCACTGGTCTGGGCGGTGTTCCTGAGCGTGCTCCTCGGCCTGGTAGTGATGCCCTCCTTCGAGGCCTCCCAGGTGTTTACCGTTACCGACCAGGTCTTCAAGACCACGTTCTTCACTCCTTCGGGTGGTGGCAGCGCGTGGCTGTACGAGAATCTGTTCTGGTTCATGGGCCATCCTGAGGTCTACGTGATCGCGATTCCCGCCTTCGGGGTGGTCGCGGACATCATCCCGGTCTTCACCCGCAAGCCGCTCTTTGGCCGCCCGGTGATCGTCGGCGGGATGATCGGCGTCACGGTGATCAGCGTCTTCGTCTGGGCTCACCACCTTTTCGTCAGCGGGATGGCGCCCGGCTTGGTGGCGCCGTTCATGCTCACCACGGAGTTGATCTCGATCCCGACCGGGCTGATCTTCCTCGCGATCGTCGGCACCCTCTGGAGGGGAAAGATCTGGACGGAGCTCCCCCTGATGTGGGTTATGGCCTTCGTCTTCAACTTCCTGATCGGTGGGATCACCGGCATCTACCTGGCGGACGCACCCTCCGACATCGGGCTCCACGGGACCATGTTCGTCACCGCTCACTTTCACTACACCCTGATGGGTGGGATGCTGATGGAGTTCTTCGCCGCGGTCTACTTCTGGTTCCCGAAGATGTTCGGGCGCAAGCTGGACACCCGGCTCGGAAAGCTGCACTTCTGGATTACCCAGATCTGCTTCAACGGCGCGTTCCTGGCTATGTTCTACTCGGGACTGCAGGGGATGCCGCGCCGCGTGGCGAGCTACGCCGCCTTCCTCACGCCAGCCAACGTGGTGACCAGCCTCTTTGCCTTCGGCATTGGCGTGGGTATGTGCATCTTTGCTTACAACGTCTTCCGTTCGCTCCGGAGCGGCGAGCTTGCGACCGGCAACGTCTGGAGATCGAAGACCCT
>JAJYHR010000039.1 GCA_021784675.1 Actinomycetes bacterium | reverse complement strand
CGATCACGAACGGCTCCCTCAGCACCCTCGTCGCCTCTTCAAGCCCCTCGATCACCACTCCGGGAAGCTCCGAACGCACCGCAAAGGCGATCAGCCGCAACACCTCCGGGCTCACCCGCCCAACGATCACATCGGCCACCGCCTGGGAGCGCAGAGCCGCCGGGATTCCCCGATCCTCGACAACTTCGCCGAGGATCGGGGTCGATCTGGCCAGCTCGACAAAGCTCTGGACCTCGTCGACCGCAGCCCCCAGCCTCGCCTCTCCAACGATGTCGCGGACGGCGAGGATATACCCTCTGACCAGCTCTCTCATCGACTCCCCGCGTCGGCCTCTGCCAAGAACGCCTCGACCAGCGGGTCAACCTCCGACTGCTCGATCTCCTGCGACAGGATCCTGCTGGCGAGCTCGATCGCGAGCCCGGCTACTTCGGCCCGAAGCTCGAGAACCACCCGATTGCGCTCGGCGGCAAGATGCGCCTCGTTCTGCGCCTTGTAGGCCTCGACCTCCTGATGACCTCTGCCCACAATCTCGCTCTTTAGCTGCTCGGCCAGCACCCGGGCGTCGTCGATGATCCGCTGGGCCTCCACCCGCGCACCAGCCAGCTCCTCCTCGCGCTGAGCCAGAAGCTCCGCCGCCTCGCGGCGGGCCTGCTCGGCCGCCTCTAGATCCTCCCGGATCCTCTCGGAGCGCTTGCTCATCATCGCCGCTACCGGCGGGAACGCGACCTTGACCAGCACCACCAGCAAGACGGCGAAGGAAAGGACCGACCAGATGATCTCACCGGCGGAGGGAAGGATGGGGTTGAACGACTGTGAAACCGCTGCCAGCACCGGCATTCCCGTTAACCCGTGTACTTGAGCAGCACAAAGACGACGAAGCCGATGAGCGCGAGAGCTTCAGCAAGGGCGAATCCCAGGAAAGCGAGCGCCCGAACCGGGCCAGCAGTCTCCGGCTGCCGCGCTATTGCCGTTATCGCCTGGCCAAAAATGATCCCGATACCGATGCCGGGGCCAAGCGCAGCCAGACCGTAGGCGATGCCCGATCCCAGCTCGGCCAAGCCTATCCGCAGGTTTACACTCGATGCGACCGCAAAGATCGTCGCGAAAAAGCCACCTATCACCTATGCAATCCTTTCCACGCTATTGACGTTTAACAACTGAATGCGGGCGGAGAGAAGCCCCTCCCCGCAAGGTCACAGCTTCTTAGTGCCCACCTCCTAGTGCCTCTCCGATGTACACGGCAGTGAGGATCGTGAAGATAAACGCCTGGAGCGCCGCGACGAAGATCTCGTATCCGGTGAGCGCCACCAGCATTGCCGCCGGCAACGGGAGGATGACCAACGCGATGCTCTTCACGAAGAGTGCCTCTGATATGACTGCGAACGTGACAAGGAGAAGGTGGCCGGCAAGCATGTTGCCGAAAAGTCGGACCGCCAGCGCGAAGGGCCTGACGATGAATGTTGAGAGCAGCTCGATCGGCACCAGCAGCAAGAGCAGCGCCACCGGGACGCCCTCCGGCACCAGCGCCGACCGGAAGTACTTGCGAGCGCCTTGAGTCTTCACGCCGACCGCGATGAAGGTCACGTAGACGATCAACGCCAGCGGTATGGTCACGCTGGTCCTCGCCGTAGCCGGCATCTGGATGAATGGGATGACCTCGAAAAGGTTGTTAAAGAGGATGAAGAAGAACAGGCCGGTAAGCCAGGGAACCCAGGCCAAGCCCGCCTGCCCGATCACGTCGAGGACGATGGTGTTGGTAATAAAGTCGACCGACGACTCCACCAGGTTCTGTACCCCCCTGGGGACCAGGCGGGCGCGCCTCCCGGCAATCATGAACAACCCCAGAGTGATCGCCGTGGCAAGGAACGTCAGGAGGCCGATCTTGTTGAACGCGTAGGAAGTGCCGCCAAAGGCGATCGGCTTCCAATTCAGAACCTCCGCAATCGGCGGAAAGCTGATGCCACCAACTATCAACGAACTACCTTCCAAGGACGCAACCCACCATCACCCAGACGGCCCGAGACACGCCGCGACTCGACCAGGACTGCTGCCAAATGTCCCAGGATGACGACCGCTCCAAAGACTGGAAGATCCATCCATGGCGCCTTAGCTACAGGAAGCGTAGCAGCAGTGAGAACCAACAAGCCAACCACGAGGGCTGCAAAAGCTGCGGCCATCACGCCGACCATGCCGAACCGGGCACCTTGGCGAAACAGCACCAACATTATTAGGAAGTTGATACCAACTAGAGCCAACGCGAATATCGCGGAGAGCGCACCCCGAGATCCGGCTACCAGCGCCGCCACCACCACTGCCACCGGAGCAACCATCGAGAGGCGGAGCAGGAAACCGGCGGCAATCCGTGATTCGGTGATCGAACCCTCGGTGCCACTAGCCATCTGCGCTCCTTGGATTCCCAGACGAAGCACCCCGCTCGAAACCCTCGCTCCCCAGCCACTCGGCCTTCTTGGCGATCTCGTCAGGCAACGTCAGATCCGCCTCGAGCACGTTGCCATGCCCGCGGCTGGAAGGCTGTTTCGATGGAGTTCCGACCGTGTCCAGCGAGCGATTGAGCGCCTCCCTCGAGCGGTAGTAGAGCGACAGCGAAGAGCCGACAAGGCCAAAAGCCCCGATTCCGACGGCCCATGGCCAGCTCCGGGTGTAGCTTCCCACCACCACCGCGACCACTGCGACCACGGCGAACGTGCCGAAGCTTTCGATCATCTTGGCTATTGCCTCTGCAAAGCTGCCTACCAGCGCCCCCGCCGTAGATCGAGCCATGTAGTCTTACCTCTCGTAATCAAACCCAAATCACTTTAGTGCCTGGCGGATAGCTACCGGCCAACCGAAATACCCGGTGGGCGGAGGCCGAAAGACCCGGCGATCAAGTGACGAAGGACCCAGAACGACCGCTTCCAATACCGCTGGCAACCGCCGCCCATCAGGGTTGAGGTGACCGGCCGACGGCCCGCCGTCGACGCCGCCCGCCGCTCCTGGAGCCCTTGCGATCCGGGTGAAAAAGGGTGTACAGCAGGACCGCCACCGCCAGGATGGCGATGGGGAGCTCAGCCGCGAGCGCGGGGATGAAGGTGGGAACGAGGGCGAAGGCGGAGAGGATCGCGGTCCATGCCCAGAGGATCACCACCGATCGCCTGGGGCCATGGCCCATCTCCACTAGCCGATGGTGAAGATGCTTGGTGTCGGGAATGGCGAACGAAACCCGGTGCGCGGTCCTCCTGGCGAAGGCGAACGCCATGTCGGCCATGGGAACCCCAAGGATGAGAAAGGGGATGAACAGCGGAGCGAAGAAGAAGAAGGTCTGGTCGGAGACGTTGGCGGTCCTGCCTCCTACTACCGATGTCGACGCGGCGAGCAGCAACCCGAGCAGCATTGCCCCGGTATCCCCCATGAAGATCTTCGCCGGGTTCCAGTTATGCGGGAGGAAGCCGACGCAGGCGCCAAAGGTCGAGAAGGCGATCAACGGTCCGATCGAGGAGCCTGGAAGCTGGCCGAGGCTGGTGAGGTGGACCGAGTAGATGCCAAAGGCTAGCGAGGCGATGGCGACGATCCCCGCCGCCAGCCCATCGAGCCCATCGATCAGGTTGATGGCGTTCTCCATCGCGATGACCCATATCGCCGTCAATAGCGGGGTGATCGACGAGGAGAGGACGACTACGCCAGCAAAGGGGACCTTGAACCAGAACATGGTCACACCGAAAAGCCAGAGCAGGGAGGAGGAGATGACCTGGCCGGCCACCTTGGCCGGCGCGGAAAGATCGAAAATATCGTCCAGTGCCCCGACGACGGCGATGGCGATAGCGGCAAGAACGACACCCACCGGCTCCGATGAGTCGAAGAACACCGCCCGGAACTGGTGCATGGAACCGGCTAGCGCAAACGCTCCCAGGAATCCCAGGAGCATCCCGAGCCCTCCGAGCGTCGGGGTAGCGCGCGTGTGGACCATCCTCCCTCCCGGCGCGACCACCTGGCCGGTCGACATCGACAACCGCTTCACCAGCGGCACCGTGAAAAAGGTGATCAGCGCGGCGAAGAGAGCGACTGCCGCGTATTCCACGCGGCCCTAGCCCCTCAGGAACGGAGGCGGGAAGCCCTGGCAGAGATCGGCCACCCTACCACGGATCTCGGCGATCCGCTCTTCGGAGGTAGTGCGGAGCACCGCAGAAATCAGCGAGGCGACCTCCTTCATCTCCCCGACTCCCATACCGGTGGTGGTCATCGCCGCCGTTCCCAACCGGAGGCCGGAGGTGACGAAGGGAGAGCGCGGGTCGAAGGGGATCTGGTTCCGGTTGCAGGTTATCCCGGCCCGGTCGAGCCGATCCTGGGCAGTGCGCCCGTCGAGATCAGGGTCAAAGTCCCGGAGATCGACCAGGACCAGATGGACGTCGGTCCCGCCAGAGATCAGCCGGAATCCCTCGTCCATCAGCGCGGTCGCAAACGCCTTCGCGTTAGCCACTACCGCAGCGCCGTACTCGCGGAACTCCGGCGCCAGCGCCTCCCGGAAGGCCACCGCCTTGGCCGCGATCGAGTGCTCTAGCGGTCCGCCCTGCAGGCCGGGGAAGATCGCCTTGTCGATCCTCTTCCCGAGATCCTCGTGAGCCACGATCGCCGCTCCTCTCGGGCCCCGGAGGGTCTTATGGGTGGTAAAAGTGACCACATCCGCCCCCCTCTCGCCGCTCCTGGTGTAGAGCGGGTTGGGGTAGACGCCCGCGGCGATCAGGCCGGCGACGTGCGCCGCATCGAAGAGAACCATCGCTCCGACCTCGTCGGCGATCTCCCGGATCGGATCGACCTCGACCACCCTGGGGTAGGCCGTAGCGCCGACCACGATCAGCTTTACCCGGTGCTCGATAGCGAGCTTGCGCAGCTGATCAAGGTCGAGCCACTCCCGGTTCGGGTCCGACTCCCGGACCCCGTAGGACACGAAGTTGAAGTACTGGCCGGAGAAGTTGACCGGCGAGCCGTGGGTGAGGTGGCCTCCCTGGTCGAGGCGCATGGCCAGCACGGTATCACCAGGCGATAGCAGCGCCAGGTACGCGCCCATGTTGGCGTTCGCGCCCGCATGCGGCTGTACGTTCGCAAATGGAGCGTTAAACAGCGTGCGGCAGCGCTCGATCGCCAGGGTCTCGACCTTGTCGACGACCTGGTTGCCTCCGTAGTAACGCCGGTTCGGGTACCCCTCGGCGTACTTATTGGTGAGCACCGATCCGGTCGCCTCCATCACCGCCCGAGAGGCGAAGTTCTCCGAGGCGATCAGCTGCAGAGTAGAAGCCTGCCGCACCTCCTCCTCCCTGATAAACCGGGATACCTCAGGATCCTGCACCTCGAGCACGGACTGTCGTTCCACGCTGACCCCCTTTGCCGCCTTCAATCCTAGAATCGCGGAGAGCCCCTCTCGCTAACTTTCACGCGGACATTTCGCAGCCGGAGCCAATAAAGCAGGCAAACTCGCGAGCCCCTCATCGAGAGATGCCGTCACTCGGCAAAATAGTGCCCGCTTCGAGCGGCTCCAGAACAGGGCATCCCCGTTACCGCGGGCCCGAAATCGCCCGCGCGATGGCTGCAAAGCTGACATCGCCCTCGCGAATCAGTCGCACCCCGCCCTGGAGGGCGATCACCGTGCTCGCCATGCCTCCCCCACTCCCCCCGACCACCAGCGCGAGCCCTTCCCTTCGCAGCCGGGAGAGGCCCGCCGAAGCAAGCGTGGCGAGCACTCCCTCGCCGTCCGTTGCGGTCTCCTCGCCGTGCAGGTTCGCCGACGAGGCCACCAGCGGGTAACGGAGCAAGAGCTTCCCCAGCATTCCAGAGACGGCCGGTACTCGGAGAGCCACCGTCGACCCTGACGGGTTCACCGCCCGGAAGAGCCGGGGCACCGCCTCGACCACCACCGACAGTGGGCCGGGCCACAGCCGCGAGACCGCCGCCAATGCCTCGTGCTCGAGCGGCATGGCGAACCGGAAGGCCGAGGCTACGCTCGGCACGAGCACCGGCGGAGGCTGGGCCGGCTCCCGCAGCTTGATCGCCGCCACCCGCTGAACGGCCTCGCGAGACTCGGCAACCGCTACCAGACCGTAGACGGTGTCACAGGGCATCGCCACCACCAAGCCGGCGAGAAGTGCCTGGTGCACACGGCGCAGCGCCCCGGCGTCGCTGACCTCCCGCCAGCCATCGTCGCGCAGGTCGAAAAGCCTAACCACGCACCCCTCCATCGGGGCAGGTGACTACGACAAAGCGCTCCCTTCCCGCTAGGTCCAGGCGGACTTCAACATCGGAGAGCCCCGCCCGGGCCAGCAGCCCGGCCACCGCCTCCGACTGGCCATCGCCTACCTCGAAGGCGGCAAAACCGCCCGGAGCCAGGTGGCTGCGCAGGTCTCGGGCTATGACCTGGTAGGCCTCGAGGCCGGTTTCGCCGGCGAGAAGCGCTTCGGGCGGCTCGAAGTCGCGAACGACCGGATCAAGGCGCTCGTAGTCGGCGGTAGAGATGTAAGGCGGGTTGGAACAGATGCAGTCGAAGCGATCGCTCCGGATAGGTCCGAACCAGGAGCCGGTACGCACCTCGACCCGGTCCGACAGCAGGTTCGCGCGCACGTTCTTCCGAGCCAGTTCGGCTGCCGCCTCGCTCTCCTCTACTGCCACCACTGTCACCTTTGGCCGCTCGGCCGCGAGCGCGATGGCGATGGCCCCGCTGCCGGCCCCCAGGTCGAGGATCCGGTATGCGCGTTCCCGGTCGAGCCGTTCGGCGACCACCTCCACCAGCATCTCCGTCTCGGGCCTCGGGATCAGAACGCTCCGGTCGACGGCGATCTCGTGGCCCCGGAATGACCACGATCCGAGCACGTACTGCAGCGGCTCCCCCGCCTCCAGCCGGCTCCGGAAGCCATCAAGGATCTCCTCGACCGCCACTCCGGCCTCCAGGCTGATCCTCGCCGCCCGCTCCCCAAGCCACCTGCCGGGCTGCGCAGAGCCAAAAAAGTCGTCGAACCAGCTCGATCGGGCGTCACTCCTCGGCATCGCCGAGGAGCAACCTGGAACGCTCATCGAGGAGGAGGGCGTCGGAGATCTCGTCGAGGTCGCCCATGAGGATCTGGTCCAAGCGGTAGATGGTGAGCCTGATCCGGTGGTCGGTAACCCGGCTTTCCTTGAAATTGTAGGTCCGAATCTTCTCAGAGCGCCCGCCGCCGCCGACCTGTGACCTGCGGGTCTTTGACATCTCCTCGCTGACCCGGTCCTGCTCCGCCTTCAGCAGCCGGGCGCGAAGGACCTGGAGCGCCTTTGCACGGTTCTGGATCTGGCTCTTCTCGTCCTGCATGGCGACCACGATCCCGGAGGGGATGTGGGTGATCCGCACGGCCGAGTCAGTGGTGTTCACCGACTGCCCACCGGGGCCGGTCGACCGGTATACGTCAACGCGCAGGTCGTTAGGGTCGATCACCACCTCCACCTCGTCGGCCTCGGGCAGCGCGGTCACCGTCGCAGAGGAGGTGTGCACCCTTCCCTGCGTCTCGGTTACCGGTACCCGCTGGACCCGGTGCGGCCCGGCCTCGTGCTTCAGCCTCCGCCAGGCATCCTCCCCCTTCACCAGGAGTGAGATGGAGTTGTAGCCGCCCATATCGGATGGGTCAGATGAGAGAACCTCCACCTTCCATCCCATCCGCTCGGCGAAGCGCTGGTACATCTCGGCAAGGTCTTTGGCGAACAGGTTCGCCTCCTCCCCGCCTTCCGCACCCCTGATCTCCAGGATAACGTTCCTGCCGTCGTTCGGATCCCGCGGGAGGAGCAGGACTTCGAGCTCGCCCCTGAGCTGCTCAAGGTGGCTCGCAATGGCGGCCGACTCGGAGACGATCAGCTCCTTCTCCACCGGCTCCGCACCCTTGGCCAGCTCGTTGGCAACCTCGAGGTCCTCCTCTGCCGCCTTGATCTGGTGAATCTTGGAGACGATCGCCTCCAGCTCCTTGTGGCGGCGCGCCACCTCGCGAGCGCGGCGCTGATCCGAAAACAGCTTCGGATCGGCCATCTCGACGATGGAGCGCTCGTACTCGCCCTCGATTCGTTCCAGCCGATTGTCATCCAACACTGACATACCCCTTGAACTCCGCAGCACACCCTGTCGCCAGCATTCCAGCCAGCTCCACCAGACCCGGGTGCGGGGCCGGCGAAGCCGAAAAGCGGATCCTGCTAACACCCTCTACCGCACGGGCGACCACCGCTCCCTCCACCACCAGGTACGGGTCGGTTCCTCGCCCGAAGCACCAGAGATCGCCGCCTTCAACCGCATAGGCACGCGCTCCCGATCCTCCCGACTCCGACACCTCGAGCGGAAGCATCGACGGCGACGCCGCCATAGCCTCCGAACGCAGCCGACGGCCGGGCGCGAACTCAGATAGATCGTGGCGTCCGAGCCGCCCGTTCCGGGCTGCTAGCACCACCTCCAGGAGCCTCCCGGCAGCGGCAAGCCTCCCTTCGCTGGTCGGTTCGGCTTCGGCCATCATCTCCTGGTCCCGCCGATCGATGCCGACCGTGAGCTCGCCCTTGCGAAGGCCGGCGACCGGAACTCCCAGGTACTCCAGAAAGGTTCCATCGAAGTAGGTCGCCACCTCGAGAAGCTCACGGCCGGGGGGAAGCCCGGCCCTCACCTCCTCGATCTCGATCGTTGCTGCCGATCCGGCCAAAGGAACCAACAACTCCCCCTCCGGCACCGGCGAGGCCTTCCCTCCATCGAGGTGGAGCAGGGCTACCCGAGGGTTGGCTGCGGCGAGGATCTGGCTGAGATCGCCAAGGCCAACGGGCCCAAGGCGTGCTGGAAGGTCACCGGCAAGCAACACCGAAATCGACTCGGGACCGCTGCGGGATAGCCGCAGCAACGCCCGCAACAGGGCGCCAGCGCTACCCGACCTGACTACCGCCCATGCTCTTTGCCCGGAGGTCGCGGCTACCGCGTCCGCAGTTCCCAGATCGACAGGCGCGTTCCCGGGCGCCAGCCGATCGAGCGCTGCGCGGGCACCGCTGGCCCAGGTCGAGTGGTCCATGGCCTAGGAGTTGGCCCGCTTTCCGCGCTCTCCGTACCGCCGCTGGAAGCGCTCCACCCGGCCTCCGGTATCCACTAGCTTCTGCTTGCCGGTGTAGAACGGATGGCACTCGTTGCACAACTCGATACGCAGATCGGACTTCGTTGACCTGGTCACGAAGGTATTCCCGCACGAGCAGTGAACCGTCGTCACCACGTACTGAGGATGTATCCCGTCTTTCATCGCCTTCTCCTTCAGGCAGAACCTCCCGGGCTCTGCGCTCTCTCCGTGGAATAACTACTTTAAATAGTGGCCTCGAGGTTCCGGCTCCTTGCAGCCGCACTCTCCTGGCCAGCCGTCAGAACCCTGAGCTCCTGGCGATCTCCGAGAGGAACTCGGCGTTGGAGCGGGTGCTCTTGATCTTGTCGATCAGCAGCTCGAGTCCAGCACCAGCCGACCCTTCCTGAGTGATCGCGTTCAGCACCCGCCGGAGCTTCCAGACCTGGTTCAACTCGTCACGAGAAAAGAGCAGCTCCTCGTGGCGAGTAGAGGAGGCGTTGACATCGATTGCCGGGAACAGCCGCCGCTCGGAGAGCCGCCGGTCGAGCCGCAGCTCCATGTTGCCGGTTCCCTTGAACTCCTCGAAGATGACTTCGTCCATCTTGGAGCCGGTCTCGACGAGGGCGGTAGCGAGGATGGTCAGCGAGCCCCCCTCCTCCACGTTCCGAGCAGCACCAAAAAACTTCTTCGGCGGGTACAGGGCACCGGAGTCGACACCACCGGACATGATCCGCCCGGTCGCCGGCTGCGCAAGGTTGTAGGCACGGGCCAGCCTGGTGATCCCGTCGAGGATGATCACCACGTCCTTGCCGAACTCGACCATCCGCTTTGCCACCTCTATGGTCAGCTCCGCCACCTGGGTGTGCTCGTCGGCGGGACGATCGAAGGTAGAGGAGATCACCTCTCCCCGCACCGATCGCCGGATGTCGGTCACCTCCTCCGGGCGCTCATCGATCAGCAGCACGAGCAGCACCACCCCGGGGTTGTTGCGCTCGATGGCATGCGCGATCTGCTTGACGACGGTAGTCTTTCCGGCCTTCGGGGGGGAGACGATCATGCCCCGCTGACCCTTCCCGATGGGAGCGATCAGGTCGATCACGCGCGTCGCCAGCCCCTCGGAGTCGCCCTGGCTCTCGAGCACGAAGCGCTCGTTGGGAAAGAGCGGGGTGAGGTCCTCGAAGCGCGGACGGCGTCTCGCCGTCTCCACATCGAGCCCGGAGATGCTGTCCACCCGCACCAGCGCGGGGTACTTCTCGTTGGAGCTCGCGGGCTTGGCCGCACCGACGATCACATCGCCCTTGCGAAGGTTCAGCCGCCTCGCCAGCGAGGTCGGCACGTACACGTCCTTGCCGGAGGAGAGGTAACCGTTGGTCCGGAGGAAGCCGTAGCCGTCGTCACGAAGGTCCAGGGTTCCGGACACCTCGGCCAGCTCGGCAGCCGCTGGCGGCTCGAATCCCTCCTGCCGCTCTCCCCGATCCTTCCCACGCCGCCTTCGCGACCGGCGCGAGCCGCTCTCGGCGGGCACCTCCTGCCTCAGCGATGGCTCCACCGCCTCTACCGCGGCGCTCCCGGCAGCTTCTGGCTCCTTCGGCGCCACCGTGATCGGAGGAAGCAGCTTTGAAAGATCCTTGGCCACCTGCTCGACCGAAACGTCCGGAGCGCTGGAGCCGTTGCCCTCACCCCTGGAGCGCTGCTTGGCAGCTGGTGCCGCCTGGCTCGCCGCTCCCGGCTTGACTCCCCCAGCACTGCGGCCGTTCGAGCCGTTGGAGTCGAAAAGCTCCCGCTTCGGCTCGGCCCTGATCAGTTCGACGAGCTCTGCCTTGCGCATCCTCGTCGACACCTTGAGCTGCATCGAGCGGGCGATTCCCAGCAGGCTCTCTCGATCGAGCCCGTCAAGCGCGTCGCCGATCTCGTTTCCCAACACTTCAGTCGATGCATCCATGACTAGAGTTTCCCTTCAAATGGCGTAGCTCAGAAGAGAGCTACTCCGTTAATTGTGCGATTTGCGACTGCATAATCTGGAACGTTACCCATCAATCCCTATCGCTTTAGCGACCTTGGCAGGATCGGCGCCAACTACATCCGGCACCTTGACCCGGGAGATTGCGGTATCGGGATCCTTCAATCCGCTGCCCGTCAGCACGCATACAACCGTTGAGTTGGGAGCGACTTTCGTCTTTAGCAGCCCGGCTACCGACGCCGCAGAAGCCGGTTCGCAAAACACCGACTCCTCTCTCGCTACAATTATATAGGCGTCCAGGATCTCCCCGTCGGTCACCGCGCCGATTTCGCCCCCTGAAGAGTCCCTGGCATCGATCGCCCCCTTCCAGGAGGCGGGGTTTCCGATCCTGATCGCCGTCGCCACCGTCTCAGGATTGGGGACCGGAGAGCCGGAGACCAGCGGGGCGGCCCCGGCCGCCTGGAAGCCCATCATCGTCGGGAGCCGGCTGCTCTTGCCGGCCTCCAGGTACTCCCGGTATCCGCGCCAGTAAGCCGTGATGTTCCCGGCGTTCCCCACCGGTATGAAGTGGTAGTCGGGGGCGTCCCCAAGCTGGTCCACAATCTCGAAGGCTCCCGTCTTCTGTCCCTCGATCCGGTAGGGGTTGACCGAGTTGACCACGGTCAGCTTCCCCGACCTCCCCAACTCCCTGACGATCTCGAGCGCGCGGTCGAAGTTCCCATCGATCTGGATCACCTCCGCCCCGTACACCAGCGCCTGGGCGAGCTTGCCGAGAGCGATGTGGCCGGAAGGGATGAGCACTACGCAGCGCAGCCCCGCTTTCGCGGAATACGCCGCCGCCGAGGCGGAGGTGTTGCCGGTGGAGGCGCACACCACCGCCTGCGAACCCCCCTGCAGCGCCATGGAGACCGCGAGCGTCATGCCGCGGTCCTTGAAGGATCCGGTGGGGTTGACGCCCTCGACCTTCAGGAATACGTTCGCCCCAACCCGTTCGGAGAGCCGTGGCGCCGCCACCAGGGGGGTTCCCCCCTCGTTGAGGGTGACTACCGGATCTGCCGCGGACACCGGCAGGAACTCTCGGTAGGCCTCGATGATTCCCGGCCAGTTGAGCGGGCTCGACAATTCAACCTCCTAAGTGAAAACCCGGAAACTCCGGTGGAGTCGCACGACCACGTCGAGCTTCTCGAGCTCGAGCGAGGCCCGCTCGAGGGAGTCCAGCGCCGTCCGGTGGGTGAGGAAGACCAGCCGCGCCACCCCGTCTTCCACTTCGAGCTGCTCCATGCGGGCGATCGATATCCCGAAGCCACCGAAGACCTCGCTGACCCTCGCAAGCACCCCCGGCTCGTCGAGGACCTCCATCGAGATCGAGAACCGGGCCAGAATGGCATCCGCAGTGAGAAAGTGCGCCTGCTCCTGGATAACTACCCGGGCCCGGGTAGCGGTGCGCAGGTTGTGCGCGGCCTCGATGACGTCCCCGAGCACCGCGGAGGCCGTAGGCATCCCGCCTGCTCCCGGACCGAAGAACATCAGCTCGCCGACCGCATTCCCCTCCACGAATACCGCGTTGAAGGAGTCCCTGACCCCGGCCAGCGGATGGCTCGACGGGACCAACGCCGGGAAGACCTCGACGTTGAGGGGGCTGTCCGGCGCGGCACCAAAGTGCTCAGCGACCGCGAGCAGCTTGATGGTCCAGCCGTTCCGCTTGGCAAAGAGGAAGTCGCCGGCGGAGACACCCTCGATCCCGGTCCTGCGGACGTCGGCGGCGGTAACCTTCCGGCCGAAGGCCAGCGAGGCCATGATCGCCGCCTTGGCCGCCGCATCGCTGCCGTCGAGATCGCTGGTCGGGTCGGCCTCGGCGTAGCCAAGCTTGCGAGCGCTGCTCAGCGCCTCCTCGAACTCAACTTCATCCTCCTGCATCCGGGTGAGGATGAAGTTGGTGGTGCCGTTGACGATCCCCACGATCCGGGAGAGCCGCTCGCCAAAGAGGGAGACTCTCAGCGCTCTGATCAGGGGTACTCCCCCGGCGACCGCCGCCTCGAAAAAGATGTCCCGCTCCGCCCGGCCAGCCAGCTCCTCGAGCTCGGAAAGGTGCCGGGAGAGGACCGCCTTGTTCGCCGACACCACGGACTTGCCGCCGGCGAGCGCCGACCTTATGGCGTCGATAGCCTCGGGAACGTCCCCCATCAGCTCGACGACCAGCTCTATCGCCGGATCAGAGACGACCTCGCGCCAGGAGCCGGTGAGCAGGCTGCGGTCGATCCACCCCTCTCTCGGACGCTCCGGGTCGCGGACGGCGATCCGGGCGATCTCGATCGGTTCCCCGAGCCGGTCTGCGAGCAGGTCACCCTCATCCCTCAGCAGGGCGACCAGGCTCGACCCAACGGTGCCGCAGCCGATCAATCCAATCCTCATACGCGCGCTACCCCATCTCCAGCCGGAACAGATCCTCCAGGCTCTCCCTACGGACCACCTCGCGTACCGACCCATCCTTGACGAACACCACTCCCGGCCGCGGCAGCCGGTTGTAGTTCGAGCCCATCGAGTAGCCGTACGCCCCGGTTACCGGCGTCACCAGCAGCTCCCCGCTGCGCACGTCAGCCGGGAGCAGCGCATCGCGGACCAGGATGTCACCGGACTCGCAGTGCTTCCCCACCACGGTCATGGCCGTGTCGTGAGGATCGAACGCCCGCTCCGGGAGGAAGGCCTCGTAGCCGCTCCCGTAGAGGACCGGGCGGGGGTTGTCGCTCATCCCGCCGTCGACGGCAACGTAGGTCCGGATCCCCGGAATCTCCTTGACGGCGCCGATCGTGTACAGGGTAACGGCCGCGGCCGCCACCAGAGAGCGCCCGGGCTCGACAAAGAGGTTGCCGCCGCCGATGCCGCGGCTGGCAGCCGCCTCGGCGATAAAGCTGCCCCACTCTCCCACGCCGGGGGCGCTCTCGCCGTTGACGTAGGCGACTCCCAGACCGCCACCCATGCACAGCTCTCCAACACCCTCCTCGAAGAGGAGGTCCGCCATAATCTCGATCGCCTCTTTGAAGAAGCCGGTCTCGAAGATCTGGCTCCCGATGTGGCAGTGGAGTCCCGCCAGCTCGACCTTGCCGGTCTCCTTCAGGAGCTTTATCGCCCGGCCAGCATCGCCATTCGCCAGGTTGAAGCCGAACTTGGAGTCCTGCTGGCCCGTCCGGATGTACTCGTGCGTATGCGCTTCGATTCCCGGGGTGATCCTCACCCAGACCTTTGGGGTCCGCGCTCCATCGGAAAGCGTCAGCAGCCGGCCGATCTCATCGAAGGAGTCGACCACGATCCGCCCCACGCCAGCATCGAGGGCGGCCGCAAGCTCCCTTGGAGACTTGTTGTTGCCGTGGAGCACCACCCGGCTCGCGGGGAGCCCGCCGCGCAGTGCGGCGGCCAACTCTCCCTCGGAGGCGGCATCCCACCACAGCCCCTCCTCCTCTGCGATGCGGGCCATCGCGACCGCTCCGAAGGCTTTGGAGGCGTAGACCACGTTGCCGGCAAAGGCCGCCCGTATCTCACGCATCAACGATCTGACGTGCGCCTCGTCGTAGATGAAGAGCGGGGTCTCGAACCGCTCGGCAAACTGCCTGACCGGGATCGCCCCGATGCTCAGGGTACCCCGCGCATCTAGGGACGCCGTGCGTGGCAGCAGGTAGCCGGGAACCGCACCGGCGCTCAACTCACATCTCCTCGAGCGGGGTCACGCCGAGCAGAGAGAAGGCGGTCTGGAGCGCGATCTGGGTTCCCCGCACCAGGGCCAGCCGGCCGTCCCTGACGTTCGCCTCGGCCCCCAGAACAGTGAGATCGTGGTAGAAGCGGTGGAATGCCGCCGACACCTCCATCAGCCATGCGGTAACCTTGTGCGGGGCTCTCTCCCGAACCGCCATCTCCACTACCTGCCCAAGCCTCAACACCTGCTTCAACAGCTCCAGCTCGCGCGCCTCCCTCAAGACTGAGAGATCGGTACTCTCCAGGTGACCAGTGAGAACGCCCCTCTCGGTGGCATTCCGGAAGAGGGCGGCGATGCGCGCGTGCGCGTACTGCATATAGTAGACCGGATTGTCCATCGAGGTTGCCTTTGCCCGGGCAAGATCCACCTGAGCGGCCCGGTCGATCGACGAAGACAGGATCAGCAGCCGGGTCGCATCCGCTCCCAGCTCCTCCACCAGCCAGGTCAGCGGGATGGCGGTGCCGGCCCGCTTGGAGAACTTGACCGCTTCGCCCTCCTCCAGGAGCGATACCATCTGCCCGATGCGGATCTCGAGGCGGGTGGGGTCGATGCCGAGCGCCTCCATAGCCGCCTTGATGCTCGACACCTGGCCGTGATGGTCAGCGCCAAAGACATCCACCACCAGGTCGAATCCACGGATCGCGAGCTTGTTGTAGTGGTAGGCGATATCCCCGGCCAGGTAGGTGTAGTCGCCGTTCGACTTCCGGAGCACCCGGTCCCTGGAGTCCTTGAAGCGAGTCGCCTCGAACCACAGCGCACCCTCCTGCTCGTAGACCGACCCGGACTCCTCCAGCCGCCGAACCACGTCGGCCACCGCCCCCGAATCCTCGATCGAGGCCTGCGAGAACCAGCTGTCAAAGCCGATCCCGAGCGACTCCAGGCTCTCCTTGATCTCCTCCAGGATCATCGGCACCGCCCATCTGCCGGCGGCAACCACGTCATCCGGACCGCTGTAGCTGGCCGCGAGCGTAAAGACGTAGTCTCCCTTGTACCCCTCCTCGGGGAGCGCTTCGCCCTTCCTGGCGGCCAGGATCGAAGCGCCCAGCGTACGGATCTGGCCCCCGGTGTCGTTGACGTAGTACTCGCGCACGACCTGGTAGCCGGCGAAAGAGAGGAGCCGCGCCAGCGCGTCGCCGTAGGTGCCCAGCCATCCGTTGCCGATGTGGAGCGGCCCGGTGGGGTTTGCCGAGACGAACTCGACCTGCACTCGCTCTCCGCCGCCCAGCTCGGGCCGGAAAAAGCGCTCTCCCTCTCGCAGCAGCGTGTGGAGCTCCTCCTGGTAGGCGGCGGGAGAGACGCGGAAGTTCAGAAAGCCCGGACCCGCGACCTCGACGCCGGTAACAAACGCCGGGCCCGCCCGCAGCACCTCTGCCGCCAGGGCCTCTGCGACCTGCCGGGGAGGGCGCCCAAGCGCCTTCGAGAGGGTTAGGGCAACGTTCGACGCGAGATCGCCGTGGGCGGGATTCGCCGGCTCCTCGATCTCGTACCGGGCCCCTTCCACCCCGATCTCCCGCACCGCCCGATCCAGCAGGACGTGAAGCTCGCCCGCTATCGACATCGAAACTCCTTACCAAGCAACAGCCGAACGTTAAGCCTATTTGTCCCGCCCCCGCCGCGGACCGGAAGCACGAGCCAATATGACTCCCTCCTGCTTTCGCGGCAGGGCGCACGCCGGAACCGTTAAACTCATCTGTGCTCATCCGCCCCCGTAGCTCAGGGGATAGAGCACCGGCCTCCGGAGCCGGGTGCGCAGGTTCGAATCCTGCCGGGGGCACCGACCAGTCGTCCGCACGCACCTGCGTCGCCACCACGATCGTAGAGGATGACTGCGACATCGACCGCGCTCTAGGCCAACTGGTAGACGGCTTCCAGCTGGAGCGCGCCGGGCAGCACCCGCAGGTGGCCCTGGAGCACCGCGTTGAGCAAGCTGACGGGGATCGACAGGTGGCCGAGCAACGGGGCGGCGGCGTCGGCTTCGAGGTTGACGAGCTGGTGGATGACGCGCCGTTCAAGATGCACGATCCCGACTTCGATCTCCTCCGCACGCTCACTTGTGGGCGTGGCGCGATCTTGCCTGACGGGCAACCCAGGGCACCCTTCGTTGCCCTTGGGGTAGGATGAAGCGATGGTCCGGTACCTGCCGTACGAGCACACACACCTTTGCGCGGTTGTCGCTCTCTGCCAGGCCGAGGGGTGGCCGTCGTTTCAGGCCGACCCCGAGAGAGCGCACCGAGCGATGACCGCGCCCGGGG
>JAJYHR010000176.1 GCA_021784675.1 Actinomycetes bacterium | reverse complement strand
GCTCTTCGGACGGCTCGACCGCCTCGACACGCTTCCCGACGGCAGGTACCGGATCATCGACTACAAGTACTCCTCCGAGGCGCCCAAGGGGATCAAGGACGAGGACGGGCGGGCGACCGTGGATGTGCAGCTGGCGATCTACTCCAGCCTGGTGGAGCAGAACCGGGGAGCGGTCGCCGAGGCCCAGTACCTGCTGGTGAAGGCGAGGCGCTTCAAGACGCCAAAGGTGCGGCCGGAGACGCTTTCCGCCGCCCTCGATCGGGTGCAGCAGGCGGCCTCCGCGGGTCACCTTCGAGTCCAGCCCGATCTCGACCGGGTGGCCTGCCAGTGGTGCGCAGCCGTGTTCGCCTGCCGGATCGGGCCGCACGTCGACGGGAAGGAGGCCGGGTGAGGCTGACCGCTGAGCAGCAGCGGGCGGTAGAGGCGGTTGGCGATATTCTGCTCGACGCCGGAGCCGGTACCGGGAAGACCCAGACCATGGCGGCCAAGTACCTCAGCTTCGTCGCCCGGGGTTTCGACCCGCTGCAGATCGTCGCGGTCACCTTCACCAGGCGCGCAGCTGAAGAGTTGCGCCAGCGGACTTGGGCGGAGATGGCCCGGATCTACGGCGAGAGTGACCCGGTAACGCTCCGGGTCCAAGCGGCTCCGATCGCAACCATCCACTCCCTCGCCGAGCAGATCTGCCGCCAGTTTCCCGAACAAGCGGGGGTGCTACCGGACTCCGAGGTCATCGACGAGGCCAACCTCTCGCCTCAGCTTGCGGTCGACCTTCCCAACCTGCTGGCAACGCTTCCAGAAGAGCTGGGCATCCCCTACTCCATCGTGAAGCGGCTGGCCAAGAAGGCGATCGCCGACCCGGAGCGGTTCAGAACCGCTCTCGCTGCGGACCCGGAGCTGGCTCGCCGGCGGATCGAGCACGACGCCGCGGATCTCGCCGGTACGGTCGATTGGAGCTACTACGCGGCGCGGCTCTCGGAGATCGCCGGGCGCGGTGGAGATCGCATTGAGGCCGCCCGCGTCGAGCTCCTGGCGGCCCTCGCCAGGATCCCGGCCTCGCCCTCCGCCGCCTTCGCCGCCATCTCCAAGATCGACATCAGGGGCGGCTCCGCCAAGAACTGGCTCCCTGGGGAGCTTGATGCGGCCAAGGAGGCGATCAAGCAGGTTCGCGAGACCGTCCGCTCGTTTCCAAAGCACGCAGTTCTCGGCTGGACCCCCGAGGATGAGCGCAACCGCGAGCGCCTGGAGACGCTCCGCAAATCCATGCCGGCCATCTCGGACGGGATCCGGGCGATTACGGTGGACGCCGGCCGCCTTCGCTTCGACGACCTGGAGGAGTGCGCCCTCCGGGCACTCCAGGACCCCGCAGTCCGCTCCGAGCTCCAGGAGCGCTACCGGGCGATCCTGGTCGACGAGTTCCAGGACGTCAACCCGCGCCAGGCCCGGCTGATCGACGCCCTCTCCCAGAAGAGGCTCCGCTGCGTGGTCGGGGACTACAAGCAGTCGATCTACGGATTTCGCGGGGCGGAGCCCGGGGTCTTCCTTGCCGAGGCGGAGAGGGCCGACCTGAGGATCCCGCTAACCCGCAGCTTCAGGAGCGTCGCCTCCCTCACCAACGCCATCAACCGGGTCTTCGCCCCGCTGCTCCCCGGGTACCATCCGATCGAATCCCAGATAGCCGGCCCGGCGTCCGCTCCTATCGAGGTGTACCTCGCCGAAGACGACGGTCGCCGGATCGCCGAGCGCCGGGAGTCGCTGGCCATCGTGCTGGCGAGGCGGATCCGCTCCCTGGTAGCCGAGGGCCACCCGATCCGCGATACCGGCTCCGGGGAGCTGCGGCCACTCCAGTACCGGGATATCGCCATCCTCTCCTCAACCTGGAGCGTCCTCGACGGCATGGGCGAGATCCTGCGGATGGAGGGCTTGCCGGCCGCAGTCGCCGGCGGCGGCGATCTCATGAGCACCCAGCCGGCGCGGGACGGGCTGAACTTGCTCGCCTTCCTCGCCGACCGTGGCGACGACCAAGCCTGCATCGGCCTGCTCCGCTCGCCGATGGTGCGCCTCTCCGACCCGGAGATCTTCACCGCCGCCAAGGGCAGGCCACGGGGCGCTCCCCTCCACTCCCGGATCGCCAGCGCCCTCGATGGCGACCCCCGCATCGGCGCCCTCGAAGCCTGCCTCCGGCTCGCCGACGGCTCGCCCGCCGGTTCGTTGGCGCGGATTGCAACCGCCCTCGGGTACCCGGCGATGCTTGCCGAGCTCGACCCGACCGGGCGCATGCAGGCAGACTGGAACGGCTTCCTGGAGCTGGTGGCCGGGTGCGAAGCACGCGGGCAGTCCCTGCCCGGAGCGGTGCGGGAGGTGCGCCGGCTGATCGACACCGGAAGTCGGATCGAGCGCCCGCTGCTCGGCGCCAGCGAGTCCGTCAGCCTCCTGACCGTGCACGCCGCCAAGGGTCTCGAATGGCCGGTAGTGGTGGTAGCCAACCTCGACCGCGCACCGCGGAACGAGGTGCAGCCTCTGGTCAACCCTGAGCTCGGGATCGCCATCTCCGTCGACGAGCAGCCATCGGGCCATCTGGAGCTGCTCCGGCACCTCGCCTCGGAGCGGGAGGAGCAGGAGCGCCGGCACCTCTGGTACGTGGCCCTGACCCGGGCCCGCGACTACCTCATCGCCGGCTTCGCCTCCGAGTTCCGGGTCGAGGAACTCGTCAGCCAGCTGGCCACGGTGGTAGAGGTCAAGGCCGTCGGCGCGGCCGGGCAGGCGGCGGCGCGGAGCGCTCCGGGGGGCCGGCCCGCCCCCCTACGGCCCGCCAGCGCCGACCTCTCTCGACCGGTGACCGAGGCTCCCACGCGGATCGCCAGCCGCGAGCTCGCCCTGGCGTCCTGGTGCCCGGCGGCACGGTTCGGACTCTCCAGCCCCCGCTACGGGGCTCGCCGCATGGAGGAGATGCTGGCGCGCACGCTTGGCGGCAGCCCTGTGGAGGCCCGGGATCTCCAGTGGCTGCCAAGAGCGAGCGCCGGCACCGTCGCCAGCGAGATCAACCAGAGCGCGGCGGAGCTTGCCCAACTCCTTCCGGTTGGCCCGGGGACCGGCTTCCAGGTCGGCTTTGAGCTGGAGTTCGAGGGTATCACCGTCGCCGGAAGCCTTGGCGCTGCGGCCGCTGACGGTACCGCGATCCGCCTGGCGGCAGCCCCAGAGCCGCGGGAGATAGCCAGAGCCGAGCTCGCGCTGGCCCGTGCCGGCCTCGGCCTCACTGGCAGAGGGGTATTGGCTGGCACCGGGGGTTCGATCCACGTCTTCTCAGCCGAGGATCTCGACGCCTGCCTCGAAGAGCTGGTGCCGGTTGCGCGTGCCATCAGAGCGGGCAGCCGGCCGCTCGATCCCCGGCGGGCCGCGCGGTGCGAGCGCTGCCCGAACGCAGAACACTGCCGCGACACCCTCCCGAGCAACGGCAGAAGTACCTAAGCTTTACGTGTGGCAGCAATTGATATAGCCGGCTTCGTCACCGACCTGAAGGACCACGCCATCGATCATGGCTTCCACGTGCACGACGAGCGGCACTTTGTCGAGACCTACTCCCTCCGGCAGTGGTGGGAGGTGGACCTGCAC
>JAJYHR010000173.1 GCA_021784675.1 Actinomycetes bacterium | reverse complement strand
CAACGTGGCCGACCCCTTCTACCCGCTCGGGCGGATGGATGCCCTGGAGACGGCCTCGCTCGCCGTCGCCAGCGCCCACCTCGCCATCCGGGACTCCTGGGCAGCGACGAGCGAAAACGTCCGCACCGCCCTCGGACGAAGACCAGCCGGCTTCCAGGTTGGCGATCGCGCCGATATCCTCGCCGTAAAGGCGGAGAGCCTGGCCACCGCCATGGCCAGCACGGCGCTCGATCGCGTAGTCATTCACAACGGCAGGATCGTCTCCACCACCACCTGCACGGCCACCCTGGAGACGCCGAGACCGCAGCCCTTCCGCGACGCCGGAGACAGCCTATGAATCAGAAGATCCGCGACCTCCCGCTGAACCATCTCGCGCTCGCAATCAGGAGGGGGGAGATCTCTTGTCTCGAGGTTACCAACGCCTACCTGGAGCAGATAGAAGAGCAGAACCCGCGGCTCAACGCCCTGAGCTACGTGAACGAACGGGGAGCCAGGGAGCGGGCGAAGATGCTCGACAGCCTGCTCGCCCGGCGAACCGCCTTCGGCTCCCTGACCGGAGTGCCGATCACCGTCAAGGACTCCTTCGCGGTGGAGAGTATGCCGGCTACCTGCGGGATGAGCCGCTTTCGCGAACTGGTGCCGGCGAGAAATGCGCCCGCCGTCGCCCGGCTGCTGCGGCTGGGCACGGTCATCCTCGGGAAGAGCAACGTCCCCGAGTCGCTGGTGGGCCTCGACACCTGCAACCCGATCTCCGGCCGCACCCTCAACCCCCACGACAGCAGCTGGTCGCCGGGCGGCTCCTCGGGCGGGTCGGCGGTCGCCGTCGCCTCCGGCATGTCCGTGCTGGACCTGGCGAGCGACCTCTCCGGCTCGATCAGGATCCCCGCCTCCTGGTGCTCGGTAGTCGGCTACCGCCCCTCCCAGGGGATGCTCTCGAAGCGCTCGCACCTGCCTTGGGATCTCGATGCCGAGCTCGAGCCGCCGGAGTCGGTTGCAGGCTTCGTGACCCGGAGCGCCACCGATCTTGACGCCCTTTACCGGCGCCTATGGCCGCGGCGGGAACGGCCGGCGCCGCGCCGCAAGAGAATGCTCGCGATCTGGACGGATCCCGCTCTGGCGCTCGACGGCGAGGTGTCCTGCTCGCTCCAGCGGGCGATGAAGGCACTTCAAGCTGCCGGTTACGAACTCTTCGACTTCTCTCCGCCGGCACCCGCTCCGGAGCTGGTTGAGATCGCCAAGCACCTGACACAGGCAGAGATCTCCTTTGGCCTCTCCGAGGGCGAATGGATGCGTCGCGGCGGGCTCGATGTTCGAACCTACCTCCACCTTCTCGACCGGATCAAGCGGTTTCGCCTCGAGGCGCGCAGCGTGCTGTCGGGGGCTGATGCTCTTCTCGCTCCGGCAACCCCCTCTCCCGCTCCCAGCTTCGAAAGGCTGCCCGAGATCAGCAAGACCGCCGACCACTGGGCCCTCGCGGTGTCCGCCCTCCAGCTCCCGTCGATCACCCTGCCGCTCGCCCGCCAGGTGGGAGAGCCTCCGGTGGGGGTCCAGCTTGCCGGCCGGCACCGCTCCGACTCCACCCTGATCACGCTGGCCACGGAGCTCGCCCCCCTTCTGGCCGGTTAGCGAGAGCGCCGGTGGGGATCCGGCTTAATCGTGGCGTAACCCTGCCGCAGCCCGCCGGCCATCGGCCCTCCCTAGGCTCTCCCCATGGCTACATTGCTCTGGCACGAGCTCAGCTCCGGCGAACTTGCCGACCTTGGGGACCGGGGGACAGTTGCCGTCCTCCCCATCGGCTCGGTCGAGCAGCACGGCCCGCACCTCCCCCTTGGAACCGACACCATGATCGCAGAGTCGGTCGCCCACGCGGCGCTCGCTGGGCCGGTCCCGCCTGCAGTGGCCCTCCCCACCATCTCGGTGGCACTCTCCAGCGAGCACACCTGGGCCAAGGGCACCCTCTCTCTCCCTCCGGGACAGCTGCTCTCCCTCCTCGACTCCATCGGCTCCGCGGTGGCCCGTGCCGGGCTCAAGCGGTTGGTCTTCCTCAACGGGCACGGGGGAAACTCGGCGGCCCTCCGGGTAGCAGCTCGAGAGCTGAGGCTCTCCCACCGCCTCCTGACCTTCGTTGCCCACCCCCACACTCCGGCCGACCAGGGCGGGATCTCCTCCGAAGGCCTGGAGATCCACGCCGGCTTCCGGGAGACCTCGGTGATGCTCCACCTCAGGCCGGACCTGGTGAGGATGGAGCTGGCCGAAAGGTGCGTTCCCGAGTGGCTGGACCGCTACCGGCTGGTCGGCTTCGGAAAGCCGGTCTCCTTCGGTTGGACCTCGGACGACTTCGGAAAATCCGGCGTCATCGGCGATCCGGGTGGAGCGAACGCTGAAGCCGGGCGCGAGGCCTTCTCCGAGGCGGTGACGGCGTTCCAGTCCGCCCTCGCGGAGATCGCCGCCTTCGACCTGTAGCTACACTACCGATCCGCCATCGCCGTCGGGCCGCGGCCTCTGGAAAGGGTTGGGCCGTCCTAAGGCGGACCGAGTCCCCTCCGGATCTTCGTGGGTCCGGTTCCGGACCCAGCGCGGGTTGATGATCTCGACCCCGTCTTCGGGAGCCCTCGACCACAACGCGGGAACGGCGTCGATCTCTCGCGCCAGCCGCTGCCCGACCGACTCGTAGTTCACGCGCCAGCCCTTGAAGCCGAGCCAGGCGGTCCCGGTGTCGATCTCCACCGGAAAGCCCACCTCGAGCAGGTGCTCTACGGCCATCGCGAAGTCGGCTTCGGTCAGGTTGATGTCGTCGTCAGGACGCGGGTCGGGGTCGAAGGGAATCCCGATCGCCGCCGCTATCGAGCGGAGACAGACGAAGCCCATCCGAAGGCAGAGCCGCGCCTCCACCGGGGCATCGCTGGGAGCCAGCGAAAGGTGGAGGGCGGCGGCGTCCATCACCGAGAGCAGCGAGACCAGCCAAGAGGCGTAGGGGTCCGGCGAGCGGAAGCGGAGGAGGACCGGGTAGCTGGAGTGGGTCTCGGAGACGTCGGCGGCCCACCGCTCCCAGGAGTGGTATAGCTGCGCAAGATCGGTATCGAGAAACCCGACTCGGGTTCGCGCCAGCATCTCGGGCCCCCAGGGGGGCTCCCCTGCCCTCGCCACCAGCACCGCCACCTCCGCCTCCCGGCGATTGAAGGCGCCGTAGAGCACCGGAAGGTAGGAGATCTGCAGCGCCACCACGGTCAGTCCGGTAAACCCGCCCAGGAAGTCGATGGCGCTGGCCCCGGGGTTCGGGGTGGAGGTGAACCCCAAGGTAAGCAGGGAGGCTTCAGCCTCCCTCAACGCCTGGCCCACCGAGGCCACGAAGGGAACCAGCAAAGCCGAAAGGGCGAGCCAGAGCAGTGCGACCCAGGAGATCAGCTGGAGGAAGAGGACTGACGCCGGCTGGGCGGTGCGAATCCGGTCTCGGGTCTCGTAACGGTTCGAAACCCTCACCATCAAGCGGAAGATCAAGCCGACGACCCGGTCGATGCTACGCGAAACGAGGGGGCGGCGCCCACGGGGCACCATCAAGGTTTGGGCTACCGACCACAGGACGAACAGGTAGAGAACCCCGCCGGCCACCGCA
>JAJYHR010000110.1 GCA_021784675.1 Actinomycetes bacterium | reverse complement strand
ACATCGAGACCCAGCAATTACCCAACCGGCAGGGGAGGCCGCCACGCAACCGGCGACCTTGACCCCGCCCTCACGGACGGGGATTGCGGTCGCCAACTCGTTCAAAAAGAGAGAGGGCCGGCTCGCAAACGCGGGCCGGCCCTCTCGGTTCAGATCGGGCTTAGATCGGGAATACCGTTCGCCCCATCGTCGAGTTGGCGACGTGGGCCAGCACTCCGTACCAGGCAATCAGCGCGGTCAGGATCCCCAAGTACCCGCCGATAGCGGTCATCGAGGAGGACTGGCCAAACGCGCCGACGGTCAGCAGTATGAAGGTAAGTAGAAGCGCTCCGAAAAGCGACTTCAAGTGCGAGTTCAGCCCAAAGGTGGCGACGAAGAGGATCGCCGTGATGATCGTCCACGCCAGCAGGTAGAGGCCGGTCGCTTGGTAGGCGGTTGCCACAGGAAGCTTGGGAGCGATGAAGTAGGCGTAGCCAGCGAACGACATCCAGAATGCACCGTATGTCGAGAACGCCAGAGCCCCGAAGGTGTTCGCCTTCTTGAACTCCCACATCCCAGCGAGCAGCTGCGCCAGGCCACCGTAGAACAGCGCCAGCGGGAGGACTACTCCCACCAGGTCGCCGTTGATGAACCCGGCGTTGAAGCAGGAGAGGACGAAGGTAGTCAGCGCGAAGCCGGCGAGTCCGAGCGGAGCCGGATTTGCCGTTGCAGCGGCCGAACTGACAGAGACCTCTCTGGTTTCTAGATCGGTAGCCATATGTTTCCTTTCTGATCCCCTATGGGATCTTTCTCCTTGGAAAGCGGATCTCCGCTTTCCCGATTGTCCTTACGGATTGTGCTCCGTACGGCTTCTGTTTAACCCATCTCCAGGGAGGGGCAAGCAGCCGTGCCTACTCCTCCGTTGTTGCTTGCATCTGCGCTCGTCTTGCGATCTCTTGCACGACGTCAGCGTTGGCTAGCGTGGTAACGTCGCCGAGCTTTCTCTGTTCGGAGATGTCGCGCAAGAGACGGCGCATGATCTTTCCAGAACGAGTCTTGGGAAGGTCCTCGGTGAATACGATCGATGCCGGCCGGGCGATCTTGCCGATCTTGCCGGCGACCTGATCGCGAAGTTCGGCGATGAGGGGCTGGTTCCCCTTCACTCCCGCCTTCAGGGTGACGAAGGCGGCGATCGCCTGCCCGGTAATCGGGTCGGCGCGCCCGATTACGGCGGCCTCGGCCACGCTCGGGTGGTCAACCAGCGCTGACTCCACCTCGAGGGTGGAGATCCGGTGGCCGGAGACGTTCATCACGTCGTCGACGCGCCCCAGCAGCCAGAAGTAGCCGTCCTCGTCCCGCTTGGCCCCGTCGCCGGCGAAGTAGCGCCAGCGGCCCTCCGCCGGGGAGGAGAAGCGGGCCCAGTAGGTGTCGACAAAGCGGTCCGGGTCGTTGTAGATGGTCCTAGCCATCCCCGGCCACGGGTGGTCAAGCACCAGGTATCCGCCCCCGCCGAAGGGAACCGACCGTCCCTCGTCGTCGACGATGTCAGCGGAGATGCCGGGAAGCGGCATCGATGCGGAGCCCGGCTTGGTCTCGGTAACGGCAGGAAGGGGCGAGATCATCATGTGGCCGGTCTCGGTCTGCCACCAGGTGTCGACTATCGGGCAGCGGCCCTTCCCGATGACATCGCGGTACCACATCCACGCCTCCGGGTTGATCGGCTCCCCGACGGTTCCGAGGATCCGCAGCGAGGACAGGTCGTTCCGCCCCGGGAAGTCGTCTCCCCACTTCATGAAGGTCCGGATCGAGGTCGGCGCGGTGTAGAGCTGCGTGACCCGGTACTTTTCGACTATGTTCCAGAACCGGTCCTTGTCGGGGTAATCGGCCACGCCTTCGTAGATGACCGATGTGGCCCCGTTGGCTAGCGGGCCGTAGACGACGTAGCTGTGGCCGGTGATCCAGCCGATGTCGGCGGTGCACCAGTAGACGTCGTCGGGCCTCAAGTCGAAGACCTCGCGGTGGGTGGTGGTCGCTCCGACCAGGTAGCCGCCGGAGGTGTGAACGATCCCCTTGGGCTTCCCGGTGGTGCCGGAGGTGTAGAGGATGAAGAGCGGATCTTCGCTGGAGCACTCGGTCGCGGGCCTGACCGGCCGCTGCCGGCTGACCAGCTCCCGGTAGTCGACGTCGCGTCCGGGAACCCGGTTCACATCGGCTCCGGTCCGCGCGACGACCACCACGTGCTCGACCGAGTCGCAGCGCTCGATTGCGGCGTCGGCAAAGGCCTTGAGGTCGACAGTCTGCCCCTTTCGCCTCGACTGGTCGCAGGTGATCACCACCTTGGCCTTGGCGTCGTTGATGCGGTCGGCGAGGGCCTCGGGGGAGAAGCCGCCGAAGACCACGGAGTGGACCGCTCCCAGGCGCGCGCAGGCCAGCAACGCGACCGGAAACTCGGGGACCATGCCCATGTAGATGGCGATGCGGTCGCCCTTTTCGACGCCGAGTTCGGCAAGGCCGTTGGCAAACCGGCTGACCTCTTCGAGGAGGCCAGCGTAGGTAATGGTCCGGGAGTCGCCCTCCTCGCCCTCGAAGTAGTAGGCGATCTTCGATGGGGTGGCGGACGCGTGGCGATCGAGGCAGCTTTCGGTGACGTTGAGCGTGGCCCCGGTGAACCACTTTGCGAAGGGAGCGCCGCTCCAGTCGAGCACCTGGTCCCAGGGGTGCCGCCACACAAGTGAACGCGCCCGCTCCTCCCAGAAGTTCTGGTGGTCGTCGCCCTCCGCGTAGATCCGTGTGGAGTTGGTAGCGGCGCTGCTCACAAGTTCCGGCGGGGGAGGAAACTTCCTGCTCTCCTGGTAGAGGGCGTCGATTGCCGGGATATCGGTCATGCTTTGAAATCCTTTGCCGCTAGTAACTTCATCATCAAGTTAATGCTAATGAAACGGTAAAAAAATGTCAACAAATAACTAGCTGTTCATCTAAACGGGCATGTCAACCCGACTCCCTGCTCGCGCAGGGAAGGCGTGACTCGAGGCATCGAGGTGCTCGCGATCCCTAGATGGTTAGCTTCCCGATCGCGGCGATGAGGGCGGGAACTGGGGCCGAGAAGTAGCTCTGGACCAGCCGCGGGACGACCCCGGCGCCGTCGATGCGGTGGCGGAGCTCCAGGAAGCGCGGGGTTGTTCTCAGCAGCGCCGAGAGGCGGTAGTCCTCCACTACCTGCTGCATGGGGACGCCGTTTTGGAGCTGCCAGAGGGCGATAGCGATGCCGGTGCGGTCCTTGCCGGCCGTGCAGTGGACCACCATCGGTTCCGGATAGTTGGAGAGCAGGTGGACCGCCTCGTCGAGTTGCGGGCGGCTGGTCTCGATGGTGTCAAGGTACATCTCAACCATATCGTCGTAGCCGATGCTTGGGATCTTGCCGGCAAAGAGGGCCGCGGTCGGATCGGCGAACCCTTGGAGCCTGCTCGAGACCGGAAGCCGCTTGACCTCGATGCCGGAGGGCGCCCGGCTCGGCATCTCCTCGGCCTCCGCGTCGGTGCGGAGGTCGAGGACCAGCTTGATCCCGGCGTCGAGCAGAGTCTGCCAGTCGGTCCTGGTGAGCCGGGAAAGGTTTTCGGAGCGGTAGCGGCTCCGCCACGGCAGCCACCCGGGAGTGGCCGCATAGCCCCCGGCGTCCCG
>JAJYHR010000057.1 GCA_021784675.1 Actinomycetes bacterium | reverse complement strand
CGATCTCGATCCGGTCGCGAACGTGGCGTTCGGTGAAGAAGGCATCCGAGAGGAAGGCGAACTCAAGCGGCGCCACCGGGCACTTGATCGGCATGTCGATGATGTTGATCACCAGCCGGCCGGAGCTGAGTGCATCCATAGCCCCAGCCAAACCGGAGGAGCCCTTGGCGTCGTAGAAGGTGAAGACGTCCCGGCCCCACCCCGAACCGAGCAGGCCCTCGGTCTCCTCGGTGAGGAGGGAGGCCCCTGTCGCCACGATCAAGATATCGTATTCGATCGTCTTGCCGGTGGTGGTGGTGACGGTCTGGCCGGTGATGTCGACCGAGCTCACCTCCGCCTGGAGCAGCTGCACGCCCGACCGCAGCTGCTGTGCAAGCGGCCGCTGGAACTCGTCCACCATCTTCTTTCCGAAGGGAACGAAGAGGAGACCCGGCTGGTAGGTGTGGACCGGTGAGGGCTCCACAACGGTGATTGACAGGTCCGGATCCATCCTTCGCAACCGATTGGCGGCGATGACGCCTCCGGTCCCGCCACCTAGAACAACTATCTGTTTCTTCATGGTTTTCTAGATAGTCCGCGTGCTCCATCTTCCTAGGGCTTATGGTCCCCGGTCGCGGGAAGCGATGGGCGGTTTTCCCAGGCCTTATCGGCCCGGCACGGCGGCCGGGGCTTTGCGGGCGGCTACCAGTCCGCGGCGGGGGGAGTGCTCTCTCCCGAGGAGTGGCGGAGGGCGGTGGTGGCGATCAGGTAGGAGGCGATGGCGAGTGCCGAGGTGGTCCCGAGCAGGCTCTCTCCGGTCTGGAGGTTGAAGCGGGAGGTGGCGGCGACGAGGGCACCCAGAACCCAGGCAAGCTGGAAAGAAGACTCGTAGCGGGCGAAGGTCCTCCCGTAGTGCTGGACCACCAGCTGGTGCTGGACGTCGGCGTCGAAGGCGATCTTCCCCGACTGCGCCCCGAGCCCGATGATGAAGGAGAGTGCGATAGCCGCGCCCCGGTAAGGGTCGTTGGCCGCGGTAAGGATGGCGGCCACCCCGATGGCACCGGCGGAGACGGCGACGATGATCGGCTCCTTGAGCAGGTGGCGGAGGCGGGGAGTGATCTGGGTAGCCAGTGCGGAACCGATGGTGGAGGAGGCGAGCGCGGCTCCGTACACCCAGGCCGGGGAGTGGTCGACCTTGAGGGCGAAGGCAAGTACCAGCGCGAAGAAGCCGACCTGCCCCCGCACTACGGCGACCATCAGCGAGAGGAGCAGGGTGCCGGCGTAGCCGGGCCCGCTCGGCCCGGGTTGGGGCCGGGAACGGCGCCTCGGCGGGTGCGCCTGGGTAGCGAGGGGGCGGAGCATCCGGAGCCCCTCGCGGAGCATGAGGGTGAGCGGGATCAGCTCCACAACCAGATCCCAGCTGGGACCGAGGAACGGCGTCTTCAGGATCCCAGCGCCAACGGTGGCAGCGGTAGCCCCGGCAACCGCTCCGAGCAGGGTCAGGTTGGCGTTGGTCTGGATGAATGCCTTGGGGTCGGCTTCCTCCCGGGGGACGAGCTCGGGGACCAGCGACGACTTGGCGACCAGGTAGGCCTTGGAGGCTACCAGGCTGATCAGGGCCAGCGGGAAAACGGCCAGGCTCTGCAGTGAAAAGATCATCCCCGTGACGGCGGCTATGCGCACCAGCGCGGATGCTGCCACCACCTTGCGGCGCGCCAGGGCTCCGCGGTCGAGCAGGGGAGCGACGAGTGGAGCCATGATCGCGAAGGGCGCCATGGTGAAGAGGAGGTATGCGGTTATCTTGCTCCTGGCTTCGCCCGGGCTGATCGAGAAGAAGAGAGAGCCGGCGAGCGCCACCGCCATCAGGGCGTCGGAGGCGAGCGAGAGGGCTTGGAGCCGGCGCAGACCTCCAACCGGCGCTGCGGTGCTGAAGTATGCCCCGAGATGGGAGCGGACTCGGGCTAGGGCTGCGCGGTGGAATTGGCGGCTAGACACTGCCTCTCATGCTAGCGAGGCGCGGCCTCGGGGGGCTTTTGCGACCTGCCGGAGGCGGCGCTGGACCTTAATTGCCCGGCCGTGGGCGGCGGGGAGGAGCCTGGCGAGCGCCCGGTCGATCTGCGGGATCTCCGGCTGCTCCGGGCCGAGGATCTCCTTGATCACCGTGTAGTCGGCGATCTGGCCGAGCGCCTGGATCATCCCGGAGGGGAGGTAGGGCTCCGGCCCGGCCGCGGGCTGGAACTGGAGGAGGTAGCGGTAGCGGCGGAGCCTCCGCCGCATGGCATGGAGGCTGGCAAAGTCCCTCTTGATCTCCATCGTGGCCAGCTCCCGGATTGCCTTTCGCCGCTGCCGGTCGATGACCTCTCCGTAGGCTAGGCCGGACAGCTCCGGCTTGGGCTCGAAGGCATAACCCCGTAAGCTGGCGGTCATTTCGGCCAGTGGGATCTGTGCCACGGCCTTCTCGCGCCGGCTCGCCACCTGCCAGGCGGAGCCCTTGGCGGCACCGGTGCGCTCTAGCCAGTCGAGGGTGATGTCCAGGTTCCTGATCTCGCCGAGCTCCCGGTGATACCGTTTCAGGGTGGCCGCCTCGGCAGCCTCCACCCCGGCCATCCCCAGGAGAAGCAGCAGCCGCCGCGCCGCAACCCGGGCCTGGTGGATCGCCTCGGGGCCATCCCCCCGCTGGAAGAGGGAGAGTTCGGCCAGCATCGCCTCCAGCTCAGCCGCTATCGCCACGGAGAGCGAGCTAGAGGCGGGAGAGTCCCACGAGAAGGTGGGGCGGGGTATGGGTGGCGGCAACGGCGACGAGGCGGCGATCCGGGAGCAGAGGGAGGGCGCCGGCGCTACCTCTGCTGCGAACGCGGCAGCTCCTCCGGTGGCGATCAGGGCTGGGACGGTCGCGCCAGTTCCGGAGGGGAGGGCGAGGGCGGCTATTTCTGTGCCGGCGCGCCACACCGCTATCTCCTGCTCCCCAGCCACGATCTCCAGCGGGATCCGGCCTCGCAGGTCGATCTGCTCGTGGAGCGACTCCAGGAGGGCTAGGGGAGACGGATCGGCCGGAGGGTCCTCGCTCCACAGGATCCGGCACCGCTTCTCGCCGGCAAAGGCCAGGTAGGCGGCCGAGCCTCCGGAGGCGAGCCGCACCAGGCAGATCCCGGCGCGCTCCAAGGCGCCATCGGCAGTATCGAAGCGGGAGACGACCCGCCAGTGTTGGGGTGCCACTGCGAGTGGGCGACTGGTATCGATCCAACCGCCGCGGGCCAGAATGATCCGCCCCGCGCGGCGTTCCGCAGCATCCCGTTTTACGCTGGGGGACTTCAAAGTACCTCCCGACCCGCAGGATATAGACCCTGCAAGTCTAGCCGTTCTGGCTTGGGGCCGGGGGTCTGGGGCGGCCGGCCTCCGGCCCGGTTTGGAAATGGTTACATTAGTAGGAAAAATGGTAAAGAAATCCACTCATCTTGCCGATAAGCGCTCGTTTGTCTCGCGCTGGGAGGTAAGATACGCGCAACGCGGTGTGAAATAACACACGGCGTGTTGGAAATGGCTACAGACCTTCAGCAGGAGGACCCCACGTGAAAGTCATCGTCTACGGAGCGGACGGCTACATCGGCTGGCCGATGGCGCTGCACCTCGCATCCCTCGGCCACGAGGTGCTCGCCGTCGACAACCTCGCCCGGCGCTCCTGGGACCTTGAAGGGGGAACCGAGCCGCTCAACGAGATCGCGGGCTTCGACGAGCGGGTCGCGGTCTGGAACTCCCTGGGGCA
>JAJYHR010000047.1 GCA_021784675.1 Actinomycetes bacterium | reverse complement strand
CGTCAAGCTCTCGATCTCGCCGCGGTAGACGCGGATCTCGGTCTCGACACCGCGCCCGATCACCACCTCGACCTCCTCGCCGTCGCGGGCATTCGCAGCCAGTGACCTGGCGATATCGAGAATCTCAGCCACCGCTCGTCCCTCCCAGCGTGATCGATCGGATGCGCAGGGTCGGCTGCCCGGTCCCCACCGGAACCGATTGCCCATCCTTGCCGCAGGTACCCGCGTTCATGCCGAAGTCGCTGCTGACCGCGTCGATCTCCCCGAGAACGGCGGGCCCGTTCCCGATCAGCTGGGTGTCGCGGATCGGCGCGGTGATCCTCCCGTTCTCGATGAGGTAGGCCTCCTGGGTCCCGAAGACGAAGTCCCCGGTGGTGGTGTTGACCTGGCCACCCGAGAGTGCGGCCACGTAGACGCCGCGTTCGGTGCCGGCGACGATCTCCTCGGCGTCGGAGTCTCCAGGGAGCAGGAAGGTGTTGGTCATTCTCACCATCGGCAGCGATCGGTAGTCCTGGCGCCGGCCGTTTCCCCGGGGGCCGTGGTCGAAGGACTTGGCGCTCCGGTAGTCCATCAGGTAGTCGACGAGGACGCCATCCTCGATGAGAGTGTTGCGCTGCGCCGGATTCCCCTCGTCATCGACGGCGAAGGTTCCCCACTCGCGGTCGATGCTGCCGTCGTCGACCAGCGTGACCAGGCTGGATGCTACCGTCTTGCCGAGCTTGCCGGCGTATACCGAGGAGTTCTTGACGATGTGGTCGGCCTCCAGCCCGTGACCGCAGGCCTCATGGAAGAGGATCCCGCCCGAGCCCTTCGCCAGCACCACCGGAAGCACCCCCGAAGGGGCGGGGCGTGACTGCAGCTTGGTGATGGCGCGCTTGACGGCGGTACCGGACAGCCTGGCCGGGGCGAATTCGGATAGGAAGGTGTCGAAGTCCACCGACTTGGCAAAAACCTCGTAACCGGTCTGCAGGCCGGTGTCCCCCCTGGCTACCGCCAGCGCCGACGCCCGCGACCTCCACTGCGAGTCGTGCACGTAGCGGCCGAGCGAGTTGGCAACGATGATCTCCCGCTTGGTAGCGGAGAGGCTGGCGGACACCTGGATGATGGCCGCCGCACCGGCCCGGGCCACCTCGTCGATCTGCTGGAGGGCGCCGATCCCGCGCCGCTTGTGCTCGCCGCTTATGCTCCGCTCGTCGATGGCGAAGGGGGTGGCATCCAGCATCGCTGGCGCCCTCCGTGACGAGCGGGCGATCCGGGAGGCGGTCTCCGCCGCCCGCAGCAGGCCGGCTTCGCTGGTATCGGCGGTGTGGGCAAAGCCGGTCGACTCCCCGGAGACCACCCGGATCCCAACCCCCATCCAGCTGGAGTCGGCGACGCTGGCGATCTTGCGGTCGTCGATGCTGGCCGAGGCGGACTCGTGCCGCTCGAAGAAGATCTCGGCAAAGTCTCCCCCGCGGGCGAGGGCCTGCCGTATTACCTTCTCCGCAAGATCCGGGTCGACCACGCTCCATCCTCCATCTTGCTTCCAGGTAACGATCCTACCCGGCAGCTCCCGGCGGCTGGTTCCAGGCGGCGTTCGCGGGCCGGAGTCCCAGCTTGCCGCCGTCCCCACCGGTTGACCGGCGATAAAGACGGTGAGTAAGTTAAGCTGGTAGATTATGAGCCATCTCGAGGGATATGGACATCCTCATCTCGGCCAGGATGGGGGGTTCTCGGGCGGGATGTGGCCGGCTGCAGGCCGGGCCAAGGTCCCTTCGAGTGGAGCCTCGCGAAGGAGTTGGGTTTGTCTCTAGATGGCGAAGCGGCGCAAGCTCTCATCCCCGAGCAGCTTCTGCCCTCACACGCCCCGGCCGCGCTGACAGTGGCATCGGCGGTAGCCGACCGCATTCTCGATCGGGTCTTTGACGAGGAGCTGGAGCGCTGGGGCAGGATGGATTCGCACTTCCGCGAGCCGCTGCTCGCTCTGAGGAGGTTCGTCGACTCTGGGGGAAAGCGGTTGCGACCCAGCTTCTGCTACTGGGCAGCGGTCGGCTCCGGGGTCGATCCGGAGAACCCGCTGCTCGCCCGGGCGATGGCAGGGCTGGAGTTCCTGCACACCTTCGCGCTGGTCCACGATGACGTCATGGACAACTCCGCCACCAGGCGGGGCGAGCCCAGCCTGCACCAGCGCTACCGGATGGATCACCTGCGAGAGGGGCTCCGGGGATCGCCGGAGCACTACGGGAACGCCATGGCCATCCTGGCCGGCGATCTGGCCTTCGCGCTTGCCGACCGGATGTTCCAGCCGCTGGGGTTCCGGCCCCGCCAGGTCTTCTCGGAGCTCAAGGTTGAGGTGAACCTGGGGCAGTACCTGGACATAGCCGGAGGGGTGATGCGGGAGTCGAGCCTGGAGCGCTCGGAGCGGACCGCGATCTACAAGTCGGCAAAGTACACCGTCGAGCGGCCGATGCACATCGGTTCCGCTTTGAGCGGGGGAAGCGATCGCGCTTTGGCGCTGATCTCCAAGTTTGCCGTCCCGCTTGGGCTGGCCTTCCAGCTCAAGGATGATATCCTTGGTGCCTTTGGCGACGCTGCGGTGACCAGGAAGCCGGTCGGAGACGACCTCCGGGAGGGGAAGCCCACCCTGCTGGTCGCCCTGGCCAGGAGAGAGCTCTCGCCGGAGGAGCGCTCCGTGTTCGACGAGCACTTTGGCCAGGCGGGGTTGGACACCGATGGCATCGGCATACTGCAGCGGCTGATCGCCGGCTCCGGCGCCGTGGGTAGGCTGGAGGACCGGATCGACGGGCTGCTCCAGGAGGCGGTGGACGTCCTCGACCGGCTCCCCTTCACCAGGGAAGCCCGGATCGCGCTGGCGGAGCTTACCGCCTTCGTCGTCGACCGGGAGGCCTGAGGGAGGTTGGATGTGGGTCGCCCTGCTCCAGCTGCCAGCCGGAATGAGTGGAGTTTGAGGCCTCGGGAGAGGGTGACCCGACTCTTTCGGGGGGCGCCGGGTATGATTGCTTCGTCTAGTTGGAAGTGGCATGGATTCTCGTAATCTAGAAAATCTGAATGGCCCGTCCGATCTCCGAGGGATGAGCACCGCCGAGCTCGAGGAGCTGGCCCAGGAGATCCGCGATCGGATTGTCGGTACGGTCCTGAAGAACGGGGGTCACCTCGGCTCCAACCTCGGCATCGTCGAGGCTACCATCGCGCTGCACCTGGTCTTCGACTCGCCGAACGACGCCGTCCTCTTCGACACCGGCCACCAGAGCTACCCGCACAAGCTGATCACCGGGCGCAACGGCGCATTCGATACCCTGCGCAAGCGGGGAGGGCTCTCGGGCTACCCGAACCGGAGCGAGTCCGCGCACGACTGGATCGAGAACAGCCACGCCTCCACCGCCCTCAGCTACGCCTACGGCTTGAGCGCCGCCTTCCAGTCGAGAGGGGAGGACCGCCGGGTGGTCGCGGTGGTTGGAGACGGGGCGCTCACCGGCGGGATGGCCTACGAGGCGCTCAACAACATCGGGCACCGCAAGCTCCCGATGGTAATCGTCTGGAACGACAACGGCCGCTCGTACGCGCCGACGGTGTCCCGGCTCTCCTCCTCGCTCACCAAGCTCCGCCTCAACCCCTCCTATATCCAGGCCCGCAACCGGATCAAGCGGGTGATCACCGAGATTCCCAAGGTGGGGTCGCTGGCGGCGAGCTCGCTTGCCAACATGACCTCCGCGCTCAGGGAGGCGATCGAGCCGAGGGTCTTCTTCGAGGC
>JAJYHR010000070.1 GCA_021784675.1 Actinomycetes bacterium | reverse complement strand
CGACGGAGGCAAGCGGGAGTCCGACGGGGCCATAGTACCGTTGATCGCCGGGATGAACCCGGCGGGAGGGAAGGGCCCCGACTTCGGTCACGCCGGCAACGGAGGTAAGCGCGAGGGCATGCCGGGGACCGCCCCGGACATCTACCCCGGGGGGAAGCATCTTCCTCCCGCCAAAGTGCGACGACTCCAGAACCGGCTATGGGCTGCGGCCAAGCAGTCTTCGGGTCGGCGTTTCCACGCCCCGTACGACCGCATCTACAGAAGTGACGTTCTGTGGGAGGCGTGGGAGCGGGTCCGAGCAAACCGTGGTGCTGCCGGGGTCGATGGTGTGACCTTGGCGGTGGTGGAGGCCTATGGAGCAGATCGAATGATCGCAGAGATCCAAGACAGCCTCCGGTCAGGCATCTACCGCCCCTCGCCTGTGCGCCGGGTGGAGATACCGAAACCCGACGGGTCCAAACGCCCATTGGGAATCCCGACGGTGAAGGACAGGGTGTGCCAGCAGGCGGCGAAGATCGTCTTGGAGCCAATCTTCGAGGCGGACTTCCTGCCCACCAGCTTCGGGTTCCGCCCGAAGAGGTCGGCTACCGATGCCATGGAGAGGATCAGGGTCGGCTTCAACGAGGGCAAGTGTTTCGTCTTCGAGGCCGACATCAAGAACTTCTTCGGCGAGATCGACCATGAGAAGCTTCTCTCTTTGGTCGGTGAGCGGGTGTCGGATCGCCGGGTGCTCAAGCTCCTTCGCCAGTGGTTGCGTGCAGGAGTGCTGGCAGATGGGGTGGTCTCCGAGACGGTCACCGGGACTCCCCAGGGCGGGGTCATCTCTCCCCTCCTTGCCAACGTCTACCTGCACGCCTTCGATCGGGCCTGGGCCGAGCATGGCATAGGAGAAGTCGTCCGCTATGCGGACGACTTCGTGGTGCTGTGCACCTCTCAGAGCCAAGCCGAGGAAGCCGAGAGGCGGGCGACCGCCATCCTGGGTGACCTCGGGCTGGTCCTCCATCCGGACAAGACCGCTGTGGTCGACCTCCGGGGTGGGCGGCAAGGCTTCGACTTCCTCGGGTGCCACTTCCATGCCCGCATGTCGGGAAAGCTCTGGGAGCAGCGGAAGATCGTCCGCTACTACCTGCAGCGCTGGCCGTCGGTGCGGTCCATGAAGCGTGCCCGGGCGAAGATCAAGGCCATCACCGATCGAAGCCAGGTCGGGCAGGAGTTGCCGGTCGTCATCGGACGGCTGAACCAGTTCCTCCGGGGCTGGGGCAACTACTTCCGCACCGGGAATGCGTCCATCAAGTTCTGCGAGATCGACAAGTACGTGTGGTGGCGGCTCTTCCGCTTGCTCGTGAAGAAGCGGGGTCGCAACCTGCGTGCCGGTCAAGCAGACCGGTGGACGTCAGCCTGGTTCCACGACCAGGGCCTGTACCACTTGCACGGAACCATCCGATACCCAAAGGCAGCGTAACCATGTCCAGAAGACCGCCGGTAAGCCGTATGCGGGAAAACGGCACGTACGGATTGAAAGGGGGATGGGGAACCGGGCTCGACAGAGCACCGCGCCCCTGACTACCAATGACAAGAGTTGGTCCTGAGGGCTGCGGGCCCGTGTTGCGCGGGACCGCAGCCGGATCGCTGGGTTTGCGATCGTGCCGCTTCGCCCGCTCAGTGCCGGGCCGCCCGCTGATTGCCGACCTCGGTTTCGCACCGGGCCGCACCATCGCGGTTCGGTAGTGGTGCAGCATTGCCCACGCCGTCTGGTAGGAGCCAATCCCGAATACCCGCCGGAACACGCGCGCAGAGACCCGGTTCTTCTGGCTGGTGAGCAGCCAGGCGGCGGCGAACAAGACCGTGAGCGGTGTGCGGCTCTTATGGAAGATCGTTCCTGCCGTTACCGAGCTCTGGCGCCCGCAGACCACGCACCGGCGTCGACCGACACGAAGCTCCCAGGCTCGCTCGCCACCGCAGCCAAGCCAGGTAGTCGAGGCAGTCATCCTCGCTCCTGTACCATGCCAGGAACTCCCCGTAGGAGCCCGGGTAGTCCCGCGCACTCGCTGGAACCGTTCACTCTGACTACCTGATCTAAAAGGATAGCCAATCCCCGCCGATTCTCCGGGGAATCCGCCGCTCACAGAGTGGCAGGCGCCGCCGCGGGCGCTGGCGGCACAGACCCTGGCTCGGCTCCCCGGTTGACTTCGAGGCGGAGGAGTGAGTGCGGGTCCACCCTGGGACGGAAGGCACCATGGTGAGGCGAGAGGCAAAACTCTGAAAAAGGGAGGCACCAGTGCGATGGCCGGGGATCACCTGCTCGTGGCGGGCTGTCGTTCAGGGTTTTCGAGGAGAATTGGCTGGAAGGTTGTTGTTGCATCTGGCATACTTGGGGGGCGGTTACCTGCCATACGGCGGCGGAGCTGCGCGGGGTGGTCCCCGGGGCGGGGCTGCTGGAACTTTGTGGGACAATGATCCCCGGGGAGGTAAACGGATGTCGGAAAGCGATGAGGTAATCTCCGAAGCTCAGATAGCGGTTCATTGGCGCGAGGAAGAGGTGTATTATCCGCCCACCAAGTTTGTCGGGCAGGCCAACGCGTCCGATCCGGCAATCCTGGAGCGCTTTAGCGAAGACAAGTTCCCCGACTGCTTCAAAGAGTACGCGGACCTGCTCGATTGGGATCACTACTGGACGACCACGCTGGATACGAGCAACCCGCCCTTCTGGAAGTGGTTCGCTGGAGGAAGGCTGAACGTCTCCTACAACTGCGTCGACCGGCATCTCGCGAAGGACCGCAACAAAGCCGCCGTCGTCTTCGTGCCGGAGCTCGAGGAGGAGGAGACGGAGATCATCACGTACCAGGAGCTCTACCGGAGGGTGAACGAGGTGGCGGCGATGCTCCGCGACTTCTGCGGCCTGAAGACGGGGGACCGGGTAACTCTGCACCTGCCGATGGTTCCCGAGCTCCCGATCACCATGCTCGCCTGCGCCCGTTTGGGGGTGATTCACTCCGAGGTCTTCGCCGGCTTTAGCGGTGTAGCCTGCGGGGGCCGGATCCACGATTCGGGGAGCCGGGTTCTGATCACCATGGATGGCTACTACCGCAACGGCGAGCTTCTCGATCACAAGGTGAAGGCGGACGAGGCTGTCGCAGAGGCAGCTTCGGAGGGGAGCGAGGTCCAGCAAGTTCTGGTCTGGCGCCGCCATCCGGGGAAGTACGCCTCGAAAATGCCGATGGTTGCGGGCCGTGACGTCTTCGTCGACGAGATCCTGGCTAACTTCAGAGACCAGCTGGTCGAGCCGGTGTCGATGCCGGCTGAGGCGCCGCTCTTCCTCATGTACACCAGCGGCTCCACCGGGAAGCCCAAGGGCTGCCAGCACTCTACGGGCGGCTACCTCTCCTACGTGGCCGGTACCGCGAAGTACTACCAGGACATCCACCCGGAGGACACCTACTGGTGCCTTGCCGATATCGGTTGGATCACCGGGCACTCTTACATTGTCTACGGCCCGCTGGCGCTGGGGACCACGACGGTGATCTACGAAGGCGTCCCCACCTATCCCGATGCCGGGCGGGTATGGCGGATCGCCGAGAGGCTAGGGGTCACCATCTTCCACACCGCACCCACCACCATCAGGATGCTTCGCAAGCTTGGACCCGATGAGCCCAAGAAGTACCAGTACCACTTCAAGCACATGACCACTGTTGGGGAGCCGATCGAGCCCGAGGTATGGAAGTGGTATCACGACGTTGTCGGGAAGAACGAGGCGGTGATCGTCGATACCTG
>JAJYHR010000086.1 GCA_021784675.1 Actinomycetes bacterium | reverse complement strand
TACCGGGTAGTGAACGCCCTTCGCAGCGATGAACTTGAGTGCCTTGCCAGCTGTATCGTTCTCGTCGACGCCCAGGAAGGAGACGCGGCCGCTGTAGGCCTGCGCCGCGCGCGCCACCATCGGAGTCTCGCTCTGGCACGGGATGCACCAGGAGGCAAAGAAGTTTACCACCAGCGGCTTGCCGGCAAACTGCGCCGTGGCGACGGTTCCCTGGGCCTGGGTTCCGTTGTTGCTGAGCTCGGGAAGCGAAAACGCCGGGACCGCCTTGCCGACGAGGGCGGAGTTGGAGGCCGAGGCCTTGAGGGCCCCGAGGTTGGCCAGCGCCTTCCCCGACTGGCTAAGAGTAGCCGCATAGACGGCGTAGGCAACCACGAAGACCAGGGAGGCAACGATAGCGAGCGCCCAAACCTGGCGCCTTCCAAACCTCCCTCGCTTCATAGCCGGCTCCCGCACCGTTACTGCCACTTCACCACGACATCGACGGCCATCCCGACGAACAGGAGGGACAGGTAGGTGATCGAGAAGGAGAAGACCCGCATCGCCGCCTTTGGGGTCTGGAGCCGGTAGAGCGCCACCGCGTAGCTGATGAAGCCGAAGTTCAGCGCCAGCGAGACCAGCTCGTAGACGGTGCCCAGGTGCGCCACCACTCCGAGAGCCTCGGTCGTCGCTGCAAGCAGCACCGTGTACACCAGGATCTCGGTGGCGGAGCGTTTCCGAGAAGCGATCGCGGGGAGCATCGGAACCCCTGCGGCGCTGTAGTCGTCGGAGTAGCGGAAGGCGAGGCCCCAGAAGTGGGGCGGAGTCCAGATGAAGATGACCAGGAACATGAGCCAGGCGGCCAGCGAGAGCGAGCCGGTGACCGCCGCCCACCCAACCAGCACCGGGACCGCGCCCGCGGCCCCGCCAATGACGATGTTCTGCGAGGTCGACCGCTTCAGCCACATGGTATAGACGAAGACGTAGAAGAGCGCGGCGGAGAGGGCGAGAAGCGCGGACAGCAGGTTGTCCCCAACGGTGAGCATCGCGAAGGCCACTACCTCCAGCACGATCGCGAACACCATCGCCCCGGCCGGGGAGACCTCACCGGTCACCAGGGGGCGGTTCTTGGTCCGCCGCATCACCGAGTCGATGTCGCGGTCGTACCACATGTTCACCGCGTTGGCACCGCCAGCGGCGAGGGTTCCGCCGATCACCGTTATCAGCATGGAGGAGAGGGAGGGGAGGCCTCGCTTTGCCACCACCATCGCAGGAACGGTCGTGATCAGCAGAAGCTCGATAATCCGCGGCTTGGTAAGGGCAACGTAACCCTTTACCAACCTAAGCCAGTCCTGTTTACCCTCGCTACGGGCCAGAGTCCTCATCGTGTGACCACCATCTCCTCAGCACATCGGAACACCTACCCGGCACATTGGTAGCATGTTCCTAAGTGGTTAACTCTAACACAGCGGAGTAGCGGTGCCCTACCAAATTCCGGAATCTTTGCATACCAATGTAAGGTCGTCCGAACAACTTTCTAGTGATCGCCGCAGTGCAAATGCGCCGGTAATCGGGCACAACCGGCTGCTTTCGGCGGTGGCGGCGACGGTGGATTTCGCGGTATCATCCCTGTTCATAACCGATATTACTTCTGTTAGATATCTCACCGGATTCACCGGTACCGCCGCCTCGCTCGCCATCTCCGCCACCGGGGAGCCGGTCGCGTTTCTGTGTACAGATGGGCGCTACGTCGAGCAGGCAGGTGCCGAGCTAGCCGCCTCCGGGATCCGTTCCTGCGAGGTGGTGACCGGTGATCCTCTCGCGGCCGGCGGCCTGCTCACAAGGCTCGGGGGCCCGGTCGGCGTAGACGGCGCGCGAACCCCTTACGCCCTGGTTGCCCGCCTTGCGGATCTGGGCCTGGCACCGGTTGACATCGGCGACGTCCTGATCCAGCTCCGGGCGGTGAAAGAGCCGGAGGAGGTGGAGCAGATCGCTGCAGCGAGCCGCATCGCCCAAGCCGCCATGGACGCAGCGCTCCAGGAGACGACCGCGGCGACCACCGAGCTCGAACTCGCCGGACTATTCGAGCTCCATCTGCGGCGGTTGGGAGCAAGCGGCTCCTCCTTCCCCACCATCGTCGCCGCCGGCCAGAGGAGCTCGCTTCCCCACGCGGCGCCGACCACATCGCCGATCGGCGGCACCAGCCCGCTCCTGATCGACTTCGGCGCCCTGGCATCCGGCTACCACTCCGACTGCAGCCGCACGCTGCTGCTAGAGGACTCCCCCGCCGAGCTCGTCCGCCTCGAGTCCATCGTCCGGGAGGCCCAGGAAGCAGGAGCCGCGGCGATCAAGCCCGGAGCTCCGGTCCACGAAGTGGAGGAGGCGGCAAGGAGGATCCTCAGAAAGCATGACGTCGAGCACCTCCTCCCCCACGGGGTGGGCCACGGGGTGGGCCTCGAGATCCACGAGGAGCCCTTCACATCGAGGCGTACCCCGCAGCTCTTCGCCGAGGGGATGACGGTTACGGTCGAGCCGGGCGTCTACCTCCCGGGGGGCTTCGGAATCCGGATCGAGGATCTCTTCGTGGTCACCGCGACGGGAGCGGAGCCGCTCACCAACTTCGGGGAGCCCTTCCGGCGGCTAAGCTTGTAGCGCCGCGAGCGGAGAAGGAGGGTGAAAGAGCGTGTCGGTCACGACGTCCACCAACGACCTCAAAAACGGGATGACCCTGGAGACCGGGGAAGGGCTGTACACGGTCGTTGAGTTCCAACACGTAAAGCCCGGAAAGGGAGGCGCCTTCGTCCGTACCAAGCTGAAGAACCTCCGGACCGGAGCGGTAATCGACCGGACATACCGGGCCGACGAGAAGGTCGAGCAAGCCATCGTCGACAAGCGGGATATGCAGTTCCTCTACCGCGACGGCGCCGACTACGTCTTCATGGACAACCAGAGCTACGACCAGCTCACCGTCGCCGAAGGCGCGCTCGGATCCGCCAAGAACTTCCTGGTCGAAAACGCCACCGCCACCTTATCGATGTACGAGGACCAAGTAGTGGTGGTAGAGCTTCCGGCCGCAGTGGAACTCGCCGTCGCCGAGACCGAGCCCGGCCTGCAGGGGGACCGCGTCTCCGGTGCCCGCAAGCCGGCCACCCTCGAGACTGGGCTGGTCGTCCAGGTGCCGCTCTTCGTCAACGCTGGAGACCGGATCAAGGTCGACACCAGGAGCGGCGACTACCTCACCCGTGCCTAGGCGCTCCAAGGAAGAGGCGGTCACGCAGACCCGGACCCTCCGTGAGGCCGTGCTCGAGGCGCTCTACGAAGCCGAGGTAAAGGGCGAGAGCAGCCCCCAGGAGCTCAAGCGCTCCCGGTCGGCCTTCGTTGCCGAGCGGATCGCCGGCGTCCACGCCGGCAAGGCCGAGATCGACTCGCTCCTATCCAAGCACCTAATCGGGTGGGAGATCTCCCGAGTAACTGCCGTCGACCTTTCGATCATGCGGCTTGGCATCTGGGAACTCATGGCCAAACCCGACGTCCCCACCGGAGTGATCCTGTCCGAGGCGACCCGGCTCGCCGATCGCTACTCGACCGGCGAATCGGCCAAGTTTGTCAACGGGGTGCTCTCCGCCGCGGCGGCCGAAATCCGCCCCTAAGCGCTTCGAAAGCGCGGCTAGCCGAGCGCTGCGCTCAAGAAACCAGGCATCGACTTGGTAGCGCTCAGCTTGATGCTCTCGGTCGGGACCTGCAGCTCGGCAGAGACCTTGGCAAGCTGGGAGTTCGCCTGACGGAGCAGAGACTGCATGGTCACCAGCCTCGATCTGATGTCACTGATCGCGGCGGAGTTCGCGGGGTGCTTAAGCAGCACCTGGCTGTCGGCGAGGATCGCCGCCGCGCTGGGAAATGCCCAGCCGTAGGTCTCCTTTACCACCGGAGTCAGGTTGTAGGAGTTGAGCGAGTTCGGCGGGGCCAGGGTGATCAGGTTGTAGAGGTCGGAGTTCACGGCGATGGTGCAGTACGACTCGTCCTGCTGGATGATGGTCTGGGCGATGCTCATGTCCTTGGTGTCGCCCGCGTGGATCTTGGCAAGGGCGTGGTAGCCGTCGGCAAGCGCCACCGCGCACCCGCCCACATCCAGCTGCATACTGGTAACAAAGGACTTGAAATCGGATTGCTTCTGGGCAAGGGTCACCCGGCTCGGGAAGATCAGCAACGCCTCTACGACCAGGAAGGCGGCAACCAGGACGCCGACGACGACCAGCCGCTTCTTTGCCTGGCTTGCCGGCTTCGCCTGCAGCGTAACATCTGCCCGGTTGATCGGTCGAGGGGACACCGTGCTCCTTAGGTAGGCGTGGATTTGGGAACTACCAGCGTAGTGGGAGCCGCGACCTCAACTCCCCGAGCAAGCCGCGGTCCCCCCCCGCATCCTTCAGCGAGCGCGAGGCCTAGCGTCCCGTCGCCGCAGTCGAGAGGCGTCCAAACCGCTCCCGCCGCGCGGGAGGCGAGGTAGCGGCATCAGGGCGAGCCGCACCACCCGAAGCCACCCGAACACCCACCCCTACCAGGGGCCTTGCGACTTGGCGTTGGCGGCGCGCAGCGCGTCCACGTACGCAGCGCGCTCCTCGGCGGCCCCGTCTCCGTCTCCCGAGCCGGAGAGCATCCCCCGGAAGTCGGCAAGCGACTGGAAGCCCTTCCGCGCCATCCACGCCGAAACGCCGTCGACGAGCTCCTGGGCGTGAGCTGGGCCATGCCGAAGCAGCGAGGAGGCGGTCATAACCACGTCTGCACCGGCTAGTAAGTATTTGATAACGTCCTCGGCCTGGTCCACCCCGGTGGCACCGGCGATCGAAGCCCTGACCTTCCCGCGGAGGAGCGAGATCCAGGTTCGGGAGAGCCGCGACTCGAAGGGGCTGGACAGTCCGATGCCGGGTACGATACGCATCAGCTCGGGATCGATGTCCGGATGGACAAAGCGGGCGAAGAGGACCAGGCCGTCCGCCCCCGCAGCGTCCAGCATGGCCGCGACCTCGCCGATCGAGCTGAAAAAGGGGCCCAGCTTGACCGCCACCGGCACCCTCACCGCCGACTTGACCATCTGGAGTAGCTCCACGTGCCTCGCCTCGACCGAACGGCCGCCGTCCTGGGGTGAAGCCGGAAGCATGTATACGTTCAGCTCGATCCCGGCCGCACCGGCGCTCTCCATCTCCTGAGCATGAGCTACCCAACCACCGGGAGCCGTCGCGTTCAAGCTGCCGATAACCGGAACGTCGGACAGGCTCGCCGCCCGCTCCAGCAGGTCCAGATGGCGCTTGGACGCTCCCTGCGGCGTGGGCTCGGGAAAGTACGAAAGCGACTCCGCGTAACTCTCCGTCCCTGCCTCTAGCAGGCGCGCGCGCCGGTCGGCCTCGCCGGTGATCTCCTCCTCGAAGAGCGAGTGCATGACGATTGCCCCGACCCCGCTGGCCGCGAGCCGGCGCACCCCGTCGAGGGTGTAGCTCAGGGAGGAGGCCGAAGCCACCACGGGGCTCTTGAGGCGAAGTCCCATATAACTCGCCTCGATATTCATCAGCGGTCCCTCCTGGCATCGGCTGGGAACCGGTGTGCCGGGCGGGTGGCCATCTCCTCGTAGGTAGCCCAGCGCTGGTCCACCGCCTCCTGGGCCAGGTGCGCGAGCCGGTCGGCCTCCAGCGGATCGGATGCGGCAAGCATCGAGTAGCGCAGCTCCCGCCCGCTGTAGTCGCTGAGGGCGATCCGCGGGCGGGGCGAGTCGAGCAGGAAGGGGTTCTCGCCCGCCGCCCGGACCATGGGATCGTAGCGGATCAGGGGCCAGTAGCCACTGGCTACCGCCCGGTACTGCTGGGCAAGGCCATCGCGCATATCGATGCCGTGGGCGATGCAGTGGCTGTAGGCAATCACCAGCGAGGGACCCTCGTAAGCCTCGGCTTCGCGGAAGGCGCGGAGCGTCTGCTGGGGGTCCGCCCCCATCGCCACTCGGGCTACGTAGACGCTACCGTAGGCGATGGCCTGGAGCGCCAGATCCTTCTTCTCCGCGGTCTTGCCGGCGGAGGCGAACTTGGCGACGGCGCCGAGCGGCGTCGCCTTGGACATCTGGCCCCCGGTGTTGGAGTAGACCTCGGTATCCATCACCAGCACGTTTACATCACGGCCCGACGCGAGGATGTGGTCGACCCCGCCGGAGCCGATGTCGTAGGCCCAGCCGTCACCGCCAACGATCCAGACGCTGCGCCGGAGCAGGTGGTCGACGACGCTGGCGAGGTCGGTCGCCTCGGGACGCCCGATCGCGCGCAAGCGCTCCTTGAGCATGGCTACCCGGGCCCGCTGCGCCTGCAGCTCCGACTCGGTCCGTTGCGGCGAGTCGAGCACGGCGTCCACCAGGCCCGTACCCAGCTCCTCCCGGAGCGCGACCGCAAGCTCCCTAGCCAGCCGGGAGTGCTGATCGGCCGCGAGCCGCATCCCCAACCCGAACTCGGCGTTGTCCTCGAAGAGCGAGTTCGACCAGGCTGGCCCGCGCCCCTGCGCGTCCTTGGTCCACGGAGTGGTCGGCAGGTTTCCCCCGTAGATCGACGAGCAGCCGGTGGCGTTGGCGACCATCGCCCGCTCCCCGAACAATTGGGAGAGAAGCTTGAGGTAGGGCGTCTCCCCGCAGCCCGCGCAGGCCCCGGAGAACTCGAAGAGCGGCTCGAGGAACTGCGTTCCCCTCACGGTGGCGAAGTCGATCCGGGACCGCTCGATAGCGGGGAGCGACTCGAAAAAGGCGACCTCCTCCCGCACCCGGCGCTCCTCCCGCGGTGCGAGGTTGATCGCCTTTAGCTCTCCGGGAACGATCACCGGGCAGGCCTCCACGCACAGGCCGCAACCGGTGCAGTCCTCGCTATAGACCAGGAGGGTAAAGCGCGTTCCTGGAAGCCCTCGAGCGCGGAGGGGCGCCGACTGGAAACCGGTAGGAGCCCCCTCGAGCCGCTCGGGCGGGTAGTACTTCGACCTGATCACGCTGTGCGGGCAGACGAAGCCGCAGTTGCCGCACTGGATGCAGCTGTCCTGATCCCACCGCGCGATGATGTCGGAGACGTTCCGCTTCTCGAAGGCGGCGGTTCCGCTCGGCCAGGTGCCGTCGACCGGCATCGCGCTCACCGGGAGCTCGTCCCCCCTGCCGCTCATCATCATCGCGGTAACCCGCTTGACAAAGTCGGGAGCGTTCTCCGGAACCACCGGCGGGGCCTCGATCGCCGAGAAGCTTTCCGCCGGGATCTCGACCCGCTCGAGCTCCCCGAGCGCCCGGTCCACCGCCTCCAGGTTGGCCTTCAGCACCCGGTCTCCGCGGCGGGCGTAGCTCTTGGTGATGAACGCCTTGACCTGGCCGATCGCGCGCTCCCGCTCGACCACGCCCGACAGTGCGAAGAAGCACGCCTGCAGGACCGTGTTGACCCTGCCCCCCAACCCGACCTCGGACGCGATCTTGCCGGCGTCGACGGTGTAGAGCTCGATCCCCTTCTCGACGATCTGCTCCTGGGCTCGGCGGGGGATCATCTCCCACACCTTTTCCGCCGGGTACGGGGCGTTCACCAGCAAAATGGAGTCTCGTGACGCGACCGCCAACACTTCGGCTCTCCCCAGGAACTCGAACCGGTGACAGCCGACAAAACCGGCCTCCCTGATCAGGTAGGGCGCGCGTATCGGCCGGCGCCCGAACCTGAGGTGCGATACCGTTTGCGAACCGGACTTCTTGGAATCATAGACGAAGTAGCCCTGGGCGAACATCTCCGGCTCGTCACCGATGATCTTGATGGTGTTCTTGTTAGCGCCGACCGTGCCATCGGATCCGAGACCGAAGAAGACGGCACGGATGGTGTCCGGAGGCTCGATGTCGAAGGCGGGATCGTAGTCGATGCTGGTGCCGGAGACGTCGTCGTTGATCCCGACAGTGAAGCCGCGCTTCGGCTCCTCCCTGGCGAGCTCGGCAAAGACGCCCGCCGCCATCCCCGGTGTGAACTCCTTCGAGGAGAGGCCGTACCTTCCCCCGACCACCACCGGCATCGAGCCGATCTGGCCGCGCTGGAAGGCTTCGGAGATGGCGCCTAGCACGTCGAGGTAGAGCGGCTCTCCCAGCGAGCCCGGCTCCTTGGTCCGGTCGAGGACCGCCACCCTCCGGACGCTCCGGGGAAGCGCCCCCACCACCGCCTCTGCGGGAAACGGCCGGTAGAGGTGGATCGCGAGCACGCCAACGCGGTCGCCGGAGGCGTTGACCCTATCCGCGGTTGCCGCCAGCGTCTCCGTCGCCGATCCCATCGCCACCACGACCCGCTCGGCCTCCGGATGGCCGGAGTACGCCACCAAGCCGTAGCTCCTCCCGGTCCGCTGGGAAAAGGCGCTCATAGCCGACTCGACGACGCCGGGCACCGCCAGGTAGTACGGGTTCGACGCCTCCCGAGCCTGGAAGAACACGTCGGGGTTCTGCGAGGTGCCCCTGACAAAGGGGTTCTCCGGCGTCATGGAGCGACCCCGGTGCTCCCGGATCAGTTCCATCCGGACCAGGCCGGCCAGCTCCTCGTCGGAGAGGGTGTCGATGGTGTTGAGCTCGTGAGACACCCTGAAGCCGTCGAAGAAGTGGAGAAAGGGGACCCGGGCGGCGAGCGTCGCCATCTGCGCGATGGCGGCAAAATCCTGGGCCTGCTGGACCGAGGCGGAGGCGAGGATGGCAAAGCCGGTCTGCCTGACGGCCATAACGTCCGAGTGGTCCCCAAAGATCGAGAGCGCATGCGCGGCGACCGAGCGGGCGGCGACGTGAAAGACCGCCGGGGTCAGCTCGCCGGCGATCTTGTACATGTTCGGGATCATCAGCAGGAGGCCCTGGGATGCCGTGAAGGTCGTCGACAGCGCGCCTCCCTGAAGCGCCCCGTGCATGGCTCCCGCGGCTCCAGCCTCGCTCTGCATCTCCACCACCGTCGGGACGCTTCCCCAGACGTTCTTGCTGCCCTTGCCGGACCACTCGTCGGCGAGCTCCGCCATCGGGGACGCCGGGGTGATCGGGTAGATGCAGCAGACCTCATTGGTCCGGTAGGCAACCGAGGCTACGGCCTCGTTGCCGTCGACTGTCGCGCGCATCACCCCTCCTCCGGGACCATCTCGATTGCATGCACCGGGCACTGCTCGAAGCACGCCCGGCAGCCGGTGCACCGGTCGTAGTCGAAGCGGTACCGCTCCCCTACCCCCAGCTTGATCACCGCATCCTCCGGGCACGCGCCCAGGCAGCCGTCGCACTCGAAGCAGTTACCGCACGACAGGCAGCGCTGGGACTCGTACGCCGCCTCGCCGGCCGTCAGCCCGGAGAGCACCTCGGAGAAGTCCGAGATCCGATCCTCGGGAGCAAGCTCCGTCTGGACCCTCCGCTGCGTGTCACCGAAGTACCAGAGGTGCAGGATGTCCATAGAGGCGGTTCTGGGCTTGCTCCCGCTTGCTGCGGTGGCGCCCAGGAGCCAGGCGTCGATGTTGCGGGCTGCCTTCTTGCCGTGCCCGACGCCAACGGTCACCGTGCGCTCCGCCGGCACCGCGTCCCCGCCCGCGAACAGCCCCGCGTGGCCGGTCATCATCGACGTGGAGACCTGCACAGTGCCGTCGGAGCCGAACTCGACGCCGGGCACCCCGCGCAGGAACGCGCTCTCGGTCTCCTGGCCGAGCGCCAGGATCACGGTATCGGCCGCGAGCCGCTCCATGCGGCCTGTCGGTCGCGGGTAGCCCCTCTCGTCCAGCTCCATCGCCTCCACCGTCAGCTCCGGGGCGTCGAAAGCGGTGATGGTCTTCAGCCAGTTGATGGTGACCCCCTCCCGCTCGGCGTCGTTCGCCTCCTCCTCGTGCGCGGGCATCTGGGCGCGAGTTCTCCGGTAGACGATCAGCGCCTCGTCAGCGCCCAGGCGCTTGGCGGTCCGGGCGGCGTCCATGGCGGTATTGCCACCCCCGTAGACGGCAACCCTGCGCCCGACGACCGGCGGTTCCCCCTCGGCAACGCTCTTCAGAAAGCTGACCGCATCCAGGATCCGGCCGGCGTCGCGAGCAGGGATGTCCACCCGCTTGGAGAGATGGGCGCCGACGGCCACAAAGACCGCATCGAAGCCGCCATCGCGCTGCTCCCGTTCAAGATCGGTGACGCGATGACCGCTGACCATCCGGACGCCCAGCGACAGGATCCGCTCCACCTCGGCGCCGAGGATATCCCGCGGAAGCCGGTAGGCGGGGATACCGTAGCGCATCATTCCTCCGGGAAGACCCCCAGCATCATGCACCTCCACCTCGTGACCCCGCATGGCCAGGTGGTAGGCGGCGGAGAGCCCGCTGGGACCAGCCCCCACCACCAGCACGCGCTTTCCAGATCGGGTTGCGGGTGACTCGAACCGCCAGCCGCTCTCGAGCGCCAGATCTCCGAGATACCGCTCGACGGCGTGTATGGAGACAGCGCTATCGAGTTCGGCGCGGTTGCAGCTCCCCTCGCACGGGTGATAACAGACCCGTCCATGGATAGCCGGGAAGGGGTTGTCGGCGACCAGAGTGCGCCAGGCCTGCTCATACCTCCCCGCCTCCACGTGGTCGAGCCAACCCTGGATGTTCTCCCCCGCAGGGCAGGCAACGTTGCAGGGGGGAAGGATGTCCCGGTAGACCGGCCGCTCTGTCCGCACCGGACCGGTAAGCGAGCGCAGGTGCAAGAGATCGGGAAGCGGGGTGATGTCCGGGCGCATCAGTCACCCTCCGCAGGGCGTGGCGCTGCCAGCCGAAAGGAATCCCCACCGGCGCCGCATCGATCGCATCCGCCCTCGCTCATCCGGTATCTCATGCTCGAACCTCCAACCTACGCTACCCAGTCTAGGCCAAAGGACCCTGAGCCAAAAGTCCACGCTGGCGGGCAGCACCCACCTCACCAGCTCGAACAGTCCGGACCTGTGGCGCTCTCCGGGACGGCACCCGGCCACCGCCCGAGCTGTGGCTACCCTTCCTTTTCGCCAGTGTCCCGAGGCCGCTTGCCCTCCTCGGCACCGCGCTTGAACTCCGAGGTAGCCGTGCCGAGAGAACGGGCAAGGCCGGGGAGCTTGCGGCCGCCGAAGATGAGCAGCAGGACGGCGAGGATGACAATCAGATCGGTAGTACCGAAGAAATCGGCAAGTATCATGGTACTCCTTAACTCCTACCCCCTCTCCCACCGGGGGGAACAGGCATCACTATGAACTTTATCATCCGCCAGCTTCTAAGTTTTCCGGCCATCCCGGCGCTGGCTTTGATCTTCCTCCTCCCCGCCCTCGAGGCTTCGATCTTTCTTGGCTTCGTCTTCCCAGGCGAGACCGCGGTGATTCTGGGAGGCGTCCTGGCGTCTCAACACCGTTTCCCGGTATGGCTGGCCGCGCTCACCGCCGGCGTTGGCGCCATCGCCGGCGATTCTGTCGGGTACTGGGTAGGGCGCAAGTACGGCCACCAGCTCCTCTCGCACATCCCTAAGCGGCTTCTCAAACCGGAGTCGGTGCACAAGACCGTCGACTTCATCGCCAAGCGGGGGGGGTTGGGAGTCTTCATCGGCCGTTTTACCACCGCGCTGAGGGTGCTGGTGCCCGGTGCCGCCGGCATGGCCGAGATGCCCTACCGGAAGTTCCTTCTCTTCAACGTCCTTGGGGGGCTGTCGTGGGCCGCGCTTTACACCGCCCTCGGTTACGTGGCCGGGGTCAACTACGGTTCGGTGATGAAGGATGCCAGCCTCACCAGCAGCCTGGTTCTCGCCGCAGTCGTGGTCGCTCTTGCTGGCTACGGCGCCTACCGGCACTTCGGGCCGATGCTGCGCAAGACCGGCCAGGACGCGGCCGACTGACGGCGCCTCCGCTGCAGGCGGCCTGACAGGAAAGGAATCGTGCGGGTCCGGAGCGCCTCGATCGTGGCGGATATCGGCAGCCGCTCGAGCCTGCCCAGCGCCATCACCGCCCCCATCGGGTCGTGCACAAGCAGCGATGCCACCGCTATCCGCTGATAGTGCCACGACTCGATGACCGAGAAGTGGCGCGGGGTCAGCAGACCCCTCTCCCGCTCCTTGGCAAGGAACATGCTGGTTCCCTGCAGGAATCGACGCATGTCCTTCGACACCCCTTCGGGAGAGTCGCGGTACATCACCAGCTTCGACTCGAGCACGGCGAGGGTGCCCTGCGCGGCACACCTGGTCCAGAAGTCCCAGTCTTCAACACCATCGAGCGCGGAGTCGAAGCCGCCTACCCGCTCCAGCAGCGAGCGGCGGGCGAGCACGGTAGAGGTCTGGAACTGGTTCAGCGCGAGCTGGTCCAGGTAGCCGAGCCACCGCAGCTCCCCATCCGGCTCCGGCTCCGGATAGCGGCGGCTCCAACTGGTAGCGAGCAGATCCAGCTCCGGGTGAGCCTCAAGAACCTCGAGCTGCCGGCCGAGCTTGCTGGGATGCCAGACGTCGTCTCCGTCGAGGAATGCCACCAGATCGCCGGTGGCCCTCGCGATCCCGGCGTTGCGGGCCGCCGACGGTCCCTGGTTCTCCTGGGTCACGACCTCTGCCATCGGGGCGAGTTGGCGCACCAGATCGCCGGTGCCATCGGTCGAACCGTCGTCCACCACTATCAACTCAAGGTCGGATGCCCCCTGCTTCAGCACTCCATCGATCGCGTCGCCGATGGTTAAGGATGCGTTGAACGCCGTGACCACAACGGTGATGCGCATTGCCCTCCTACAGACAAGCCAAGCTAGACAAGGCGCTAGCCTAGCATCAAATGGTTGGACCAGTCTTTAGGAGCTACTAGCTTGCCGAGGCTATATCAGCTGGTACCGATGCTCAACACGGCGCAGGTGATCGGCAACGACGTCGAGCTGTCCGACATCACCCTCGACTCCAGGGACGTGCGCGAGGGCGCGCTCTTCTGCGCTACCAGAGGGTCTCGCTTCGACGGCCACGACTTTGTCGCCGATGCGATCTCCAAGGGCGCGAGGGCGGTTCTGGTGGCGAAGGAGCTCCCGGTCCCGGTGCCCCAGATAGTAGTACCGTCGGTACGGCACGCCATCGGCAGGATCGCCAGCTTCTTCTTTGGCGATCCCTCCACCCATCTCGACCTCATCGGCATCACCGGCACCAACGGGAAGACCACTACCTCCTACCTCGTCGAGTCGATACTCTCCCGGGCGGGACGGAGCACCGGCTTGATCGGGACCATTGAGGCCAAGTTCGGCGGTTCCAACCGCCCATCCCTGCACACGACGCCGGAGGCCCCCGACCTCCACCGGCTCCTCGCCGACATGCTCTCCAACCAGATCGACTCGGTGGTGATGGAGGTCTCGTCGCACGGGATCGACCAGCACCGGGTCGACTCCACCAAGTTCCGGGTGGCGGTCTTCACCAACCTCTCCCCCGAGCACCTCGACTACCACGGTACGATCGAGCAGTACTACGCCGCCAAGGCTCAGCTCTTCTCCCCCTCCCAGGTGGTCGAGGCGGCGATCGGCACCGACACCGAGTGGGGGCGCAGGCTTGCCAGCCAGGCGGCCGTCCCGCTGGTGACCTTCGGACCCGATCCGGCGAGCGACTTCCGGGTTGCCGATGTCGAGTACGACTCCCGCGGTACCGTCTTCACCATGGTGACCGAGGCGAAGAAGAGCCGGCTCAGGGTGCCGATCTACGGCCTCCACAACGCCTTCAACGCCGCAGGGGCTGCGGCTGTAGCCCAGCTGCTCGGTATCGACCTGGACACCGCTATCGAGGGGATCGAGACCTGCAACAGCGTGGCTGGGCGATTCGAGCACATCGATCTGGGGCAGGGTTTCTCCGTCATCGTCGACTACGCCCATACCCCAGATTCGATCCGATCGCTGATCGAGACGGCTAGGGCGCTATCGCCGGGGAAGCACGTGATCCTCGTAGCCGGCGCCCGCGGCCGGCGCGACCGGCTCAAGCGGCCGGAGCTAGGAAGAGCCGCGGCCACGGCCGATCTGGCCATCCTGACCGCCGACAACCCTGGCGACGAGCTTCCCGAGGACATCGTAGCCCAGCTGCTCGCCGGCACTCTGGACGTTCCCACCAAGTCGATAAGGGTGGAGCTCGACCGAGTGGCCGCCATCAGGATGGCGGTCGCCGAGGCGCGGCCCGGGGACACCGTCCTCATCGTCGGCCGCGGCCACGAGCAGAGCCTGCGCTACGGATCGGCGCTGATCCATCTCGACGATCGGGAGGAGGCGCGGAGCGCCATCCGCGAGGTCGCCACGCTTGAGGCGCCCCTACCAGGCCAGGCCTGAACCGCCGCTAGCGCTCGGCCTGAAACCACGGTCCTCCACCGATCTGCCCAACAAGGCGCACGTATCTGTTATTTCGAGAGAGGCGGCTTGGGTTCAGGGGGTGAGCGCAACGGTCGAGAAGAACCCACTGGTACAAGGTTCAACCAGAGGAGCTCCATTGACCGCCCATTTGAACATCGAGCAACGAGCTCTCGCACGGCGTCAACGAAGCCAAGGCTGGAGTCTCCGGGCTATTGCGAAACAGGTTGGTTGTGGTCACGCCGGTATCGAGGTCATGCTGCGTGGCCAGTCTCGGGAGGCCCGGCCAATCGAGTGGGTTCCGCGCCGCGGCGCGCTCTCCATTGAGGAGCGGGAGGAGATTCTTCGCGGACTCAGTCGTGGCGACTCGCTGAGCGCCATCGCCCGCCAACTCGGTCGTTGCACCTCCACCGTCTCGCGAGAAGTCAGTGCCAACGGTGGCAGAGACGACTACCGGATCTGGCCCGCACACCAGCGCGCTCGCGAGCGAGCGCGGCGGCCCAAGGCCAAGAAGTTGAACTACGCTCCACTGGCCAAGCGAGTGACCGGGGATCTGGAAAAGCTCTGGTCGCCCGAGGAGATCGCTCTCCGAGCTGGCGATAGAGTTCCCCCAGGAGCCGCGCATGCAACTCAGTCACGAGACCATCTACCAGTCCCTGTATGTACAGGGCAGAGGTGAGCTGCGCAGGGAACTCACCCGGTGCTTGTGCTACGGCCACACCACGCGCCATGCCCATGGACGAGTAAAGAAGACCGGTCCGGTCGCCAACATGGTCAACATCTCCGAGCGGCCCCCAAGAGGTGGAGGACCGCGCCGTGCCCGGTCACTGGGAGGGCGATTTGATTATTGGCGCTCGTGGCGCGAGCGCGGTAGGCACGCTCGTCGAGCGCACGACCCGCTTTGTCCTGCTCTTGCATCTGCCCAATGGTCACAGCGCACCCGAGGTCGAAAAAGCGATGCGCAAAGCGATCAAGACCTTACCGGGCTCGTTGGTCAAGACCATAGCATGGGACCAGGGAAGTGAACTCGCTCGGCACTTGGAGTTCACCGTCGCGACCGGGGTACAGGTTTACTCCTGTGATCCCCATTCGCCTTGGCAACGAGGATCGAACGAGAATACCAACGGCCTGCTGCGCCAATACATGCCCAAGAGCACCGACCTCTCCAAGTACTCACGCGCCGACCTGAAACGCATCCAGAGCACGGCGCCAGATCGGCCGCGCGCACGGGAGGCAAGGGGAATCCCGGCACCACCGCCGAGCCAAGCTAGTCGTTGAGTCCCTTGCCGTCACGGATCCGCTCCAGGCACCGATCGATCCTGGACTCCCTAGTCGCTGGGAGCTTCGGCTCCGAGAAGTACAGAGCGTAGGCCCGCCGCCTTCCTGGTGTCAACGACCCGAAGGCTGCCTTCAGAGCTGGAGTAGCCTCCAACCTCACCTGGAACTCCGGCGGCACCGCCGCGTCGCCTCTCTGCTCCACCTTCAAACCGCTTCGCTCCACCCTGACCGCTTCGTGGATATAGCCCGCGAGAACGTGCTCAAGCGCCTCGACCTCGCCGACGTGCTGGAACCGGACCTGCCGTCCCGACTGCACGTTCTCGGTCTGGCGAACCAGTATCCCGTGTGGATCCGGCAGCAGGGCGCCCTTGAAAAATAGCAGCGCGCAGTACTCCTTGAAGCCGTGGATCAGTACGATGTTCCTCCCGTCGGCGGTGTAGCACGGGTGCATCCACTTGAACTCCTCGGCGAGATCGCAGGCGAGCGCGATCTCCCGCAACCTCTCGTACTCCCGCCGCCATTGGCGAGCCCCGCTCATGAACGCATCGACCTTGGGATTCAACCTCTGCAACGGAACCAAGTCAACCTCCTCACGGCGTCGAGCTCCCCGCCCGGCCGGCGCGGGGCGCAGGAGCAGCGTTGCCACGCCGGCATCACGCTGCAATGCTGTTACGCCTCAACCGCTTATCGTACACCCGAGCGGCCGCAGACGATCTCGCGCCGCCCCAGCTCCCGATTCTCCGCCGCATTCCCGGAGCGCCCCCTGGCTAGAAGCGCCCCTGGCCGATCGCCACCAAGATTGCTACTCCGGCGGCGATGCCGCCGCCGAGAGCAAGCGCCACCCGATCGGCGGCTGTGCGTTGGATGACCCGCAGGGTCGAGCGCCGCTTGTTGACGTTGAATGCGCGGGAGTCGGCCACCAGGGCCATCTGGTAGCAACCTCGAAGGGATCCGACGAGCACCGGCACCGTTATCAACGGGAGCGCCCGCACCATCCGCTTCCCGTAATCCCAGATCTGCCGCAGCTTCCACCACCTCTCTGGCCTGCTGAAGTCGTACCCGCGCACCTCCGCGGCGCGCATCACCGCGTTCAGTCGCTCGAAGACCGTGGGCAAGAAGCGCACCCCGACAGAGATGGCCAAGCCGAGCCGCTGCGGTGCCAGCAGCCGGGAGGTCGCCCAGACGACGTCCGAGGGTTGGGTGGTAAAGACCACGATCAGGGCCGCCGAGGAGGTCACCAAGATCCGGGCGGCTTGGTGCGCCCCGTAGACCAGTCCGGCGTGCGAGAGGCCAGCGGTCCCAACCCAGGCCATGGTGACCGGGAAGGCAAAGAGAAGCTTGTCTCTTGGAGTGGTCGCGTACAGGCCTTGTGACCAGATCGAAAGGAGGGCGGGCGTGACAACCAGCACCGCCAGGATTCGCACCCGGACCAGCGACGGCCGCAAGAGAACCCAGGGAACGAGCGTAAGCAGAAAGAGGAGGTAGGTCCACTGCCACGAGAGGAGAACCGAGCAGACACCGATAAACACCGGGTAGAGCAGCTTGATCCGGGGATCGAGCCGGTGAACGACGGTGTCGTTGGCCTCGTACGAGAGCACGTTGCGAAGGCCCGCGATGCCGACGAACTTCATGAACAGCGCCGGTCCAAAGAGCGGAACCACGAACGTGATCAGATAGGCAACAACCGTCTGCCCGGCAATCTCGTGAAAGAGCCAATGGTCAATCGCCGACAGCAACTTGGCCTCCCATCACGCCCGCCCAATCCGCCCGGGCAAGGAACTCTTCTACAGACACTGCCACCTGCTCCACCGGTCCCCCGGTCACCATCCGGTGGAGCTCGGAGATTGCCGGCGGCCGAACCCCGCAGCTTCGCAGGAGGTCGGTCTCGGCAAACACCTCCCTCGGAACCCCTTCGGCAGCGATCCCCCCTTTGTTCATCACCGCAACTCGGTCCGCAAAGCGCGCCACCAGCCGCACGTCGTGAGTGATCAGCAGGCAGGAAAGCGCCCCCAGCGAGCTCCGCAACCGGCCCAGCAGATCGAACAGCGCGACGGTATGCTCCTCGTCCAAGCCGGTGGTGGGCTCGTCAAGGATAAGCCCCCGCGGGCCGCGGGTGAGCAGGGCTCCAAGCGCCAGGCGTTGCCGCTCTCCCCCGCTCAGCTGGTACGGGTGGTCATCCATGCGGTCAGCCAACCCGATCAGCTCGGCTACCTCGGCGGGCTCTAGGGCGCCCGGCGGGATCTCTAGATCG
>JAJYHR010000046.1 GCA_021784675.1 Actinomycetes bacterium | reverse complement strand
GTGCTCTTCGTTCCGATCGAGGCGGCTCTGCTCATGCTCGACCTGCGCCTCGGGGGTAAGGGTGGGGAAGACTCCCACCAGGACGACCGCCAGCTCACCGATCTCGAGCAGACGGTGCTCGCCCCACTGGTCGCCGACCTCGCCAGCCAGATCGCCACCGCGATCTCCAGCCAGTTTCCGGTCTCGCTGGAGCGGATGCACACCGAGCCGTCGCTCGAGTTCATCCAAGGCGTCCCGCTCCAGGAGATGTGCGTCGTGGTCAAGATGGATGCCGCCATCGCCGACACCAGCCCCAGCACCTTCACGCTGGTGCTGCCGTACTCGATGCTCCGCCCGGTGGTGGACCTGCTCTCCAACCGCACGGCGGCGCTCCCCGATATCGATGACGGTTTCAAGCGCGATCTGGCCGAGCGGTTGCTCGACGTCGAGGTAGTGGCGCGGGTGCGGTTCAAGCCGACCTCGATCTCCAGCCAGAGGCTGCTCGAGCTCCGGGAGGGCGAGGTGCTCAACGTCGGCCACCGGCAGGGAAAGCCGCTCTCGGTGATGGTCGATCGCGTCCAGGTGGCGAGGGCGGTGCTCGGGCAGTCCGGATCGCGGGTAGCTGCGGTGATAGTTGAAGGGGAGGAATGATGGAGGATCAGACGCCGGCGGCGGGAAACCTGGCGGTGCTCCGCAACGTGGAGATGGAGCTTTCGGTGGAGCTAGGGCGGGTGAAGATGCCGGTCAAGTCGCTGCTCGCGCTCTCGAACGGGGACGTGGTCGAGCTCGACCGCTCAGCCAGCGCCCCGGTAGACGTGCTGGTCAACGGGACCCTTGTGGCCAAGGGCGAGGTGGTGATGATCGACGACGAGTTCGGCGTCCGGATCATCGAGGTCGTCCGCGCCGAGGAGATGGCGGAGAACCTGGGGACCGGAGCCTGAGGTGGGCACCATCCTTCAAGCGATCGTCTCCCTGGCCGTCGTGCTGGGGATCATCGTGCTGCTGGCCCGGAGCGCGCGGTCGCGACGCCTCGGTCTCGCCGGAAACTCCGGCTCCGGCGCCGTAAAGGTGGTCCAGCGGGTCGCTCTTGCCCCCAAGGCCGCGCTCTACGTGGTCGATACCGTTGCGGGGCGGCTGCTGGTGGGCGCCACCACCGGTGCTATCAACCTGCTGGCGGAGCTGCCTTCTCCCTCCGGGGAGGGGAGTGTCGACGTCATCGACCTCTCCGGCGTGCAGGACCCGGAGAGTACTCTCGCCGACGCTTGGGGGAGGCGCCAGGCGTTCAAGCGCGAGAGCCTGTACCAAGGTCTGGTGCGGCTCGCCCGGAGCGCCCGGAGTTGAGCCGGTTCCACCTGCTGGCGGCCACGGGAGTCTCCCAGCTGCCTTCGCTGAACATAACCCTGCACAGCCCCAAGGCGCCGAGCGCCAGCCTGATCATCATCCTGGTTCTTACCCTCCTGTCGGTGGCGCCTTCGCTGCTGATCCTCTTTACCGGTTTCGCCCAGGTCGTAGTGGTCCTCTCTATCACCCGGAACGCCCTCGGCCTGACTGCGGTCCCCCCCAACCAGGTGCTGGCGGGCCTGGCTCTCTTCCTGTCGATCTTCATCATGGCTCCGACGCTGGCGACCGTCGACCACCAGGCGGTTAAGCCCTACCTCTCGGGCAAGATCAATGCGGTCCAGGCCTACAATCGGGCGGAGAGCCCGATCAAGCAGTGGATGCTGAAGAACACCCGCACCCAGGAGCTGGCGCTCTTCTCCTCCGCCGATCACACGGCGAACCTCCCGGCGGCGAGCACCCCGATGACCGCGGTGATCCCGGCGTTCCTCCTCTCCGAACTCCACTCCGCCTTCGTGATGGGGTTCGTGATCTACCTGCCCTTCCTCATCATCGACCTGGTGGTCTCCTCGGTGCTGATGAGCCTGGGGATGATGATGCTGCCGCCGACGCTGGTCTCGCTCCCCTTCAAGCTGCTGCTGTTCGTGATGGTCAACGGTTGGTCCCTGGTCGTTGGCGCCTTGCTGGTGAGCATGCGATGAACGACGGACCGGTTATGCAGCTTGCCGGGCAGGCGCTCTACGTCGCCGCGGCGATCGCGGGTCCGATCCTCGCCTCCGCCCTCGGCATCGGGCTGGTGGTAGCCCTGGTGCAGACGCTCACCCAGATCCAGGAGGCGACGCTCAGCTTCCTCCCCAAGCTGGCTGTGATCGCGCTGGTCCTCCTCTTTGCCGGACATTGGATGCTTGGGGAGCTGGCCGGCTTCACCGTGCAGATCTACCGGGAGATCCCCAGCCTGGTCAGAACGCTCTAGGGGTGCCGGTGCAGTTCTCGCTCGACCCGCAGTGGCTGCTCTACTACCTGGTCGCCTTCGCCCGTGCCATGGGGTTCGTCCTCATCGCCCTTCCCTTCGCGCTGCCGGTGGTTCCCAAGGTGGTCCAGGGGGCCTTCGGGGTGGCGGTCGGACTCGGCACGGAGCCGCTGGTCGCCCGCCTCCACCTCGCCTTCCCTACCACCGGCGGGTTGATCTTCGAACTCGCCGCCCAGCTGCTCATCGGCGCCCTCCTCGGCTACATGGGGATGCTCTTCGTCTCCGTCGGCTCCGCCGCCGGGAGCCTGATCGGGGTCTTCGGCGGTTTCGCCACCCCCCCCGCCCTCGACCCGCTCTCCTACAACCAGACCCCGATCACCGGGGAGTTCTACAACCTGATCTGGATCGTCCTCTTCTTCGTCTCTGGCGCGGACGTGGCGGTGCTCCACGGCTACCTGCTCTCCTTTTCGACCGGAGTGCTCGGCCACCTCGCCTTCAACCTGCACATGATCGTCACAGCGGTGACCTTGCTCTTCGGCGCCGCCCTGGAGATCGCCTCCCCGGTGCTGGCGGTGATGTTCTTCTCGCAGGTGGTGGTGGGAATCCTGGTCAAGGTCGCCCCGCAGCTCTACGCGCTGACCTTCATCTTCCCGCTGCAGATCCTGCTCTCGTTCGTGCTGATGGTGCTCTCGATCTCGGTCCTGCCCCACCTCTTCGACGCCTCCATGCGCGATCTGCTGGCCGCCGAGCGGGATCTGCTTGGGGGCTAGATGCCGAAGAACCAGGGAACCGAGCAGCCGACCGCCCGCAAGCTGGAGAAGGCCCGCAAGGAGGGGATGGTCGCCCGCTCCCCCGACCTCGCCAGCTGGAGCGTGATCCTGGCCTTCAGCTTCGCCCTCCCCGCCATCTTCCATGCCCTCTCTGCCAAGATCGTCTCCTTCGGGGTCCTCGCCTTCACCTCCGGCGCCACCAGCGTGGTTACCGACCTGCGCCGGTTGGACACCGGCCTGGTAACCGCCGCCGAGCTGATCGCGCTCGCCGGCATCCCCTTCGTGGTGATGGCGGTGCTGGTGAACTTCGCCCAGGTTGGGCTGCGGCTGGTCCCGACCAAGCTGGCGCCGAAGCTGAACCACCTCTCACCGGGCCGCAACGTCAAGCGGATCTTCTCCAGCGGCCCGGCGGTGGAGACCCTGAAGGGGATTGTGAAACTGCTGGTGGTGATCCTGGTGGGGTACCTGGTGATAACCTCCTCGATCGGGGCGATGACCGCCGGGAGCCTCTCTCCGGTGGAGGTGGCCAGCGTCACCGCCGGGAGTGCGATGGAGCTGGTGCGGGCGACCAGCGTCGTCGGGCTGGCGATCGCGCTGGTCGACTTCGGCCGCAGCCGCAAGCAGCACCGCAAGCAGCTGCTGATGACCCACCAGGAGGTGAAGGACGAGAGCCGCGAGATGGAGGGCGACTCCCACGTGAAGTCGCGCAGGCGCCGGGTCGCCCTCGAGTTCTCCCGCCGCCGGATGATGCTCGACGTCGCCAAGGCGGACGTGGTGGTGGTGAACCCCACGCACTACGCGGTGGCCCTCGGCTACGACGCCACCCGGGACCGGGCTCCGCGGGTGCTCGCCAAGGGCGCCGACTACCTTGCCGCCTCGATCAGGGCGCAGGCGGAGAAGAATGGGGTGCCGGTGGTGGTCGACCCGCCGCTAGCCCGGGCGGTGCACCGGGCGGCCGCGGTTGGGGAGTACATCCCGGCCTCGCTCTTCCTGGTGGTGGCGAGGCTGCTCGCCTTCGTCTACCAGCTCTCCCTCACCGCCCGCTACTACGAGACCCACCACGAGACCGACCGCTCGGAGCTCCCGGAGGAGCTCCAGGACCTTGCCGCCGCACCCTGACGTTGGCGTGCATCGAGTGCTCCTCGACCAGCAGCCCCTCTTCGAACGCCTCCCGGAACGTGACTTCTCCGACCGCTGAGGCCGCCAGCTTCTGTTCAAGCGGCTTCAGCTTGTTCGGCTGCCAGAAGGGCCAATCCGGCCCGGAGGATGTTACGTGCCGCAGCCGTCAGAGCCGTCAGAGCCGTCATCAAGTTACAAATCTGGCTATAAGGCAACTAGCCAGCAAGTTCGCCCGATGGAGGAACGTCGTTCCGGTTGGCGGTACGAGAAATGAGGTGGGGCTAGGTGCCTGAACTGCAACTGCCGGAACCATCGACTGAGCGGCTGGAGCGTTCACCACTGGAGCTGGTCGTGTGCCAGGTCCGGCATGAGCGTAAGCTGGCCGTTAGCGATGCCAAGCTGGCACTAGAGATCTACAACGGTCTCGGTGGTCAGGGCGGCAAGTACCCGCAGTTCAACGAGACGACCGGGGTCGTCCTCAACATGGCGCCGGTTGCGGCGGGCATGGCGACCACAACCGACCAGCAACATGGATGGAACTACCGCTCAGTCGACGGAACCTGGACCGTCGCGATTATGCCGGAATTCTTCACGCTGGAGACCAGTGCCTATACCGGCTGGACGGACTTCTCGGAGCGCCTCGATGAACTGGTTCGACTGGTCGAGGCAGTCCTCGAGCCGAGCCTCGAACAGCGCTTGGGGCTACGGTTTATCGACCGCATCAAGGATCCGGTCATTCGCTCACCCAAGGAATGGGCGGGGTGGATTGACGATCGTCTGCTCGGTCCGGTCCTTCACGATACCTTCGGTCCGGCGATCAAGGGAGTCCAGCAGGTACTCCAGCTCGACGGGGGTGACAATATGGAGGTGCTCCTACGTCACGGGTGCGTGCTCGACGGCTCCGCGGAGGACACTGTATGGCAGTACCTCCTTGATCACGACTGCTCAAGATCGCAAGGGCAAGCATTCTCCGCTGAGAACATCAGTGGCGGCATCGAACGCCTGCATACGCTGGCCCTCGCGGTCTTCCAGGCGGCGATAACTCGCAAACTCTATGCGCACCTGCAGGGCGAGCGCTGATGTCCAGTACCGCCCTCGCTCGCCCGGAAGACGACCAGGCACTGTCGCGGTCGTCTGAGATCACGCCGCGCAGTATCCACTACTTCTTATCCAAACGGAAACTCTATCGCCAGCCACTCGATAAGGTCTGGGATGACCTGAGTGAGGCGATTCACGCGAATACCACTGCCACCAGCGGGCAGCGTCATGCCGAGTGTTCGGCGGTGGACTTTCCACTGACCGGCCAGAGCGGCATCGATATCCTGGATCAGATGTGCTTCTTCGTGTCAGCAGAACCGACCAGTCCCATTAGTAACATACAAGCAGCGGTGCCCGCTCCCGAAGCCCCGGCGGTGAAGTCGCCAGCACAGGCGGCCCTTGCGGCGGTCTGCGACATACAGGAGTGGCTGGCCCTGGGTCAGGACGAAGTGGCAGAGCTGGCCGGTTTTGCTCCGCGATCAGTCAAGAACTGGCGCGAGGGCATGGACCCGTACCCGGCGACGGTGCGGCGACTCTTCGACCTCCACGCCCTGCTCGGATCGCTGAAGCAGTCCATGGGCCGAGACAGGATGCGGCTGTGGCTGGACGACTCCGGTGCGCCAGGAGTCAGTCGGCGTGAGCGTCTGAGGGAAAATGCCGGGCTTCGATCTGTTATCGCCGAGGCCGCCACGATGTTGTTCGAAGCGCCGGCGGTCGCGCCCCTGCAGAGCCTCGACTTCGAGGAGGAAGTGCAGCTGGACTTGGCGTCGCGGTCAGAGGCTTTCTCGGGTCCGGTCAGGCGTGTGGGACGCCGTCCACGATCGACAGGGCACGCGTGATCGATCAGGGAGTTCCCAAGTCGGCCGCGACCTGGCCAGAGGGAGTTCTTGAGGCCCTTGGAGCTTTTCGGCAAGGTGATCTGGCCGGACTTACTGAGATGATAGGCACACGGTAGTGGCAGATAGTGCTGTTGATGAGGGGAAATGGCTGTCTCGGAGCCAGCCGGTCGTGTTACTACGTGGATCTCTGAACAGGGACTATGCGTGTGGTGTCGGAACGTCGAAATCCAGGAAGCGGCCGGGTTCGGCGATGTGGAGCGACTTGAACTTCTCCCATCCTTACATTCTCCTCGATCTAAGGGAGAACCGTGTCCTGTTCTGTGAGTAGGTTCACGATTGAGGTTCTAGGCCCCGCTTGAGCGCCTTCCGATTGACCGCGGCGGTCCGGAGGCGGTTTGGGCGCTGGCCGCTGCCGAGACCGAGGATCGCTCCTTCCTCCGCTTCGGGGGCCGGCCTCGCTGCTGCTGCGCAGCTCGCCGGCCGAGGCCAGGGTGGAGGCGAGCAAGGACCTCGGGCCGCCGCATTGCACGATGCCGCCTGTGGCACCAGCTGCGAGTGCTGATGAAGTGCGACCGCTCCTGGAGGCGGGTCGCCGCCACCCTCAACGTCCACCACCAGACTCTCGCCTACCGGCTGAAGCGGATCGAGGCTCTCACCGGCGGGTCCACCGCCAAGAGCGCGGACGTCGCCGCCTGGTGGTTTGCGCTCTGCGCGCTCTAGCTGGCCGGATCTGCAGCCGGTTTTCAAGGTTTCCCCAACGTTGCCGAAGCTATAGGCAGTCAGGAAGCGGCGGTTTCAAGGAAGACCTAGCAGTGGGGTTGGGGTTCGACTTGAATAGTACGCGGATGCAGCGCCTGGCGCTCGCGGTCCCGGTCGGGATCGCGGTCATCGTCATCATGCTGGTGGTCCCGCTGCCGACCTGGGTTCTCGACGTCCTGATCACCGCCAACATCACTTTTGCCCTGGTAATTCTCGGGGTCGCGCTCCGCGTCCTCGATCCGCTTGAGTTCTCCGCCTTCCCCTCCGTGCTGCTGGTCGCCACCATGTTCCGGCTGGCCCTTAACGTCAGCGCCACCCGCCTGGTCCTGCTCAACGCCTACGCCGGCACCGTGATCGAGGCGTTCGGCCACTTCGTGGTCGGCGGTTCGGTGGTGGTCGGTCTGGTGGTCTTTGCCATCCTCTTCGTGATCCAGTTCGTGGTGATCACCAACGGCGCGGGAAGGGTCGCCGAGGTCGGCGCGCGCTTCACCCTGGACGCCATGCCCGGCAAGCAGATGGCTATCGACGCCGACTTGAACGCCGGCCACATCGACGAGAGGGAGGCGCGGCGCCGCCGCGAGCGGATCGCCAAGGAGGCCGACTTCTACGGGGCCATGGATGGCGCCTCCAAGTTCGTCAAGGGCGACGCCATCGCCGCCGCCGTCATCACCGGTATCAACCTGATCGGTGGGTTCATAGTCGGGGTGGTCCAGCACCACCTCTCCATCACCCAGTCGATCGACACCTACTCGCTCCTGAGCGTTGGTGACGGTCTGGTGAGCCAGATCCCCGCGCTCCTCCTCTCCATCTCCACCGGACTGGTGGTCACCCGGACCGCCAACGACGCCGATTTCGGCCTCGACCTTATCCAGCAGCTGCTGCGGCAGTCGACCGCGCTCAAGCTGGCTGGCGGGATCATCACGCTTCTGGGACTCCTGCCCGGGCTGCCGAGCATCCCCTTCATCGCCGTCGGCGGGTTGGTGCTGTTCGTGGGGTGGCGGGCCGGCCAGCCATCCGGCGAAGAGGCGGCGGAGGTGAAGCTGGTTGAGGAGGTGGCCACTCCGGAGGCGCCCGCGAGCGTGGCCGCGGTCGAGGCGCTGGAGCTGGAGCTCGGCTTCGACCTGCTCGGCGTCGTCGATCCGGCGCGCGGGGGCGATCTGCTCGAGCGGGTGAAGGGGCTGCGGAGGAAGCTCGCCGGCGAGCTCGGCTTCGTGCTCCCCCCGGTTCGCACCCACGACAACCTCGACCTTGCCCCCAACGACTACGTGGTGAAGATCTCGGAGATGGAGGTCGGCCGCGGCTCGATCCCCTCCGACCGGGTGCTCGCGATCGGGGACAACCTCGACTCGCTCCCCGGCGAGCCGACCTTCGACCCGGTCTTCAAGCTGGCGGCGAGGTGGATCCCGGCCGACGTCAAGACCCAGGCGCAGGTGCTGGGGGCGACGGTGGTGGACCGCTCCTCGGTAATCGTGACCCACCTTTCCGAGCTGGTGCACCGGCACGCGGGCCTGCTGCTGTCGCGGCAGCAGACCAAGGAGATGCTCGACCTGCTGCGCAAGTCCTCCCCGGTGGTGGTGGACGAGCTCAACCAGGCGCAGGTGGCCATCGGCGACCTCCAGCGGGTGCTGCGTGAGCTGCTGGAGGAGGAGGTCCCGATCAGAAACCTGGCGGCGATCGTGGAGGGGGTGGTCGATCGGTACCGGATCTCCCACGAGCCAGACGCCCTCCTCGAGGGGGCACGGGATGCGCTGGGGGGCGCTATTGGAGCCCGATTTACTAGCGGCGGGATGCTCGCGGTGGTGTACCTCGCCTCGGCGCTGGAGATGAGATTTGCGGAGAGCCTGCTCACCGTGGACGGGAGGAAGGTGATCGGTGCTGGATTCCAGGAGATCAACAGCCTTCGGGAGCAGGTAAAAGAGGTCAAGATCCGGGGGGAGTCGCAGGGCTACGAGCCGGTGCTGGTCACCATGGGCCCGCTGCGCCGGCCGCTGGCGAGGGCGCTCTCCGCCGAGGAGTTCAACCTGCCGGTGCTGTCGGTGAAGGAGATCCCTCCGACAGCCAAACTTGTCCAGATAGGAGTGATAAACGATGTCGAAACAGCTTCGATTTAGCGGTAGCACCCTCCAGGAGGCGATCGGCAAGGCCAAGGCGACCCTGGGAGAGGAGGTCCAACTCCTCTCGGCGGAGCGGATCAGCCGCCCCGGCCTGCTCCGCAAGCGGGTGAGCTACACCGTGGTCGGCGACTCTCCGGTCTCCGAGCTGAGGCCGGTAGCCGCGAGCGCCTTCGCCGGCACCCTGCAGGCGGCGCTGGCGGCCATCCCACCCGACGCTGGCGAGGGTGATGACTTTGGCGAGGTTTCGGCCTCGCTGGCCGAGATCTACGCCGCCGAGGCCGCGCCCGGAACCGTCCTGGAGCGGCAGATGCCCAAGGTACTCCGCCGGAACGGGAAGATCGAGAGCCAGGGGCGGGTGCGCACGCCTCGCTGGGGCGCAGCCGGCGAGGGGCGGAGCTCGGTCTGGGGGGCCAGTACCGGCGGCCGCGGGGAAGCGGCAAGGGCGGTCTCCGAGATCATCGACAGCCGCATCGACTCGCTGGTCGTCGACATCACCGGGGATTCGGCGGTGATCGATCTCCGCTTCGCCGGCGAGGAGGTCTTCGAGGTGCCGGAGGCGGTGCCCCTGCTGGCGGTGGTGGCGCAGACGATCGACATGCCGCTCGCCGCCTTCGACTCGATCGCCGACCTCTGCGGCGTTAGCGAGGAGAACCGCTTCGTCCTCGCGCGCAAGCGACGCGACATCCCCAGGCAGGTGGTGGCCCAGGCGGACGCGGTGGCGAGAGCGGTGGTCGCCGCGCAGGAGCGGGGAGACCTGGTCGCCGTCCTTGTCGATCCGGGCCAGCTGAAGCTGCTCCGGTCGTCCTTCCTGGAGAGGTCGATGGCGGTCAGCGTGGTGCTCCCCAGCGACGCCAGCGAGAGCGAGCTCGAGGAGGAGGTGGCCGCCTGCGGAAGAGTTGACGCGATCTGGTGCCGGAAGCGGAGCCGGGGGATCGCCGCGCTCGGCCTGCCGGAGCTCGGCGGATCGCGGGCCGGAGAGTGAAGCTCTCCTGGCGGGTCCGCTTGACCATCCTGGCGGCGGTGCTGGTCACCATCCCGAGCCTGGAGAACGTCCTGCGTGGCTACAACGGCTGGGACATCTATCTCGAGCACCTGCTGGTGGCGCTGGTCCTTCTGTACGTGCTCTTCTGGTTGGTGAGCGCGATCATCGCCTGGTACCACCTGGAGAACCTCCAGGCCCGGCGCCGGCAGGGCTAGAAACGACCAAAGCCGGCGTTCCCGGGGGCGGGGCGCCGGCTTTGTGGCGGTCGTGGTGAAGACCTAGTGACTTCTCTGACGGATGAAGCCGACAGCTTCATCAGCATCGACCGCAGAATCTTCTCGGCTGTGCCCGAAAGCCCAGTCCGAGCCGACTGGTCAGTATTACCGGTCAGGTGTCCTACTAGGTCCCGAAGTCGGGTCCTTGACCCGAGACCCGATTCACCTGACGGCTAAAGCCGACAGTCCCCTCGGGACGGTCTGATGGGACTGGAAGCCTCGTCTCTTATGAGGTGCTTTCCACCGAGCCGCTGACTGGTGAGCACTCCTCAGACCCGGGCCTCGAGCCTTAGGCCACGTTCTCCTTGGAGCCGTTGACCACCGGCTTGCCGGAGCGGAGCCAGGCTTGAGTTCCGCCCGCGATCGAGATCGCCCTCAGCCCGGAGCCGGTCAGGAACTGGGCCGCGGAGTAGCTTCTGCCACCTGAGGCACAGATGACGTGGATGTCCTTGTCGCGGGGAAGCTCTCCAACCCGCCGGGGAAGGTGGGACAGCGGGATGTTCTTGGCACCGGGAACGTGGCCGCTCTCGTACTCGTGCGGCTCCCTCACGTCGACCACGAAGGCCCCGTCTTGATGGGCGGCGGCAAAGGCGTTTACGTCTACTTCCATGATCATGTGGCGCTCTCCCTTCTGATTTATACCCTATACGGTATACGTCATTCTATCGGGATCGGGCTTGGAGTGCTTGCGGGAGGAGCTTGCGGGAGGATCGCTCCAGAGCCGCCGGCAGCGGCGGATATCCCTGTTCACCTGCGAGTTTTAAGCCAAGCCCTGGGAGTTCGCCGTTCCGGCTGCGGTTTGGAAGCTGGCGCCAGCTTATTGCGGCAGGAATACCGCCATTACCCGACTTAGGGATATCCATGTGAGCGGACCGACCCTGGTCACGGCGCCGGTGGCGTTAACGAATTGCCCGGTCATGCGTCGGCAGGTCCGGTCGGATGGATATCCCTAAGAAGACTATGACACCTTCCACCGCCAAACGTTGGCAGAGCAACAATTTAGGGGGGACATGGTCATGAACACCGCTAAGCACGCAGCGCTTGATCAGCTTTCCAACGTCAGTCAGCGCCAGTTCCTAATGGTACTGGAAGTCTAGACCAATACCGTTGACTTACGGTGACCCGGGTATCACGAAGATGACATCGCGCGCCGGACTGCGCGGCTGACTCCAGTCGCGATGGTTGGGGTATTTGGTGGGATAGGGACCCATCCGTTTTCGTACCACCCGGGGATTGCGGCGCAGTCTGCGCTTGGGGAGAATCTGTGCGAGGATCTCTGCAACTGCCCTTTTGAAGGATTCAGCGAGTCTCTGAGGGGGAAGAACCCGGACTCGCCGTCGTGGTGCGACGGATAGCCCGGGGAGTGCCCAGGAAGGATAACCGGTCGGGTTCCGCTCCGATGGTTTCTGCCGCCTCGCGCATCAGCGCCCGAATCGCATAATGCAGCCCGAGCATCCCCCAGATCTCCTGATGGACCAACTCTGGAGATTGTGATCGCAGTACCCGGCGTGAATCGTTGAGATGGGTCTTGAGCTCGTCAAAGAGAGACTCGATCTCCCAGCGCTGCGAATACAGCGCCGCCAACTCCGATGCCGGAGCTGCATCAGGGTCCAAGATCGATGTTAAACCGAATTCGGTTTAGTAGTGATTACGGGAGCCAATATCGACTCCGGCTGATCGAAGCGGGTTTGATCGAGGGCTCACGGTATGGCGAAGTGGACTTTGCCCAACCGCTTCTCCGGGAATATCTGCGAGAGCATGCTGTCACATTAGCACCTGGCCTAGCCAATCCCGTGTTTCTTGATCAGCGCCTTGGACGTTAGGCACTAGCAACGTCTACGAGTGCTACAGAACCCAAAAGGATCTACGGCGTATCCATCCGAGGCGAGTTCCCCTACTCAGCGGGCTGCCCTCCAGGGGCGTTGGGTGCGAGGGCGGGCGAGGCTCGGAGTGCGGCCCCTCTTCCATGGCGGCACCGGCGGTACCTCGTTTGACTTCGAGTTGGCGACCGAGCCCTGGTGGGTGCTGAGGGCCCAGCGGTTAGTCAAGGAAGCGACCCGGTGTACTCCCGGAAGCACGGCATGGGCCGGCCGCCGCGCTTCACGTTGATCGGCTGGTGCACGTAGTGGTTCCGGACGGCCTGCGGGTAGCTCGACCACCCATCGGTAACAAGGGTGGATCCTGGCTCGATGTTCTCGGTGAAGAAACGCTCGAGTGAGATGGCCGATGCGTCGCTGAGCACGCCCATGCGGCACCGACCAAAGCTCCGGGGGTCTTTGAGCTCGACAGCCACGCCCACGAAGGCCTTCTTTCCCTTCTGGCATCCACCGCGAGGGCCGGGTTCCTCCTCGCCGGAGTAGGTCTCGTCGACTTCGACCGTGCTGACGAGGCGATCGCGCCCCGGACGCACGAGCACGGAGCGAAGCCGGTGCAGCATCGCCCAGGCAGTCTGGCACGAGCCGATCTCGAGCGTCCGCTGCAGGCCGAGTGCGGAGATGCCGTCCTTCGCCGTCGCGAACTGCCAGCACGCCGCGAACCAAACCGTGAGCGGCGTTCTGCGCCGGTCGAACAGGGTGTCTGCCATTACGGCCGTGTGCCTCAAGCAGTTCGCGCACTTGTAGGCACCACCAGCCACGGCCCAACCGCTCGGGTTCTGGCACCGCGGGCAGACGAATCCTTGCGGCCAGCGCAGCCGGTAGTCCAGACAGTCCGCATCGGTGGCGAACCACGACTGGAACTCGCCGGTCGGACGCGGGTAGTGCCGGCCGCCTCGGGGATGTTCGTCCACGTCGCAAGCCCAGTCGGCTCAGATGGATACCCCGTACCCGGCTTTGGTCAGGCCAGCAATGCCGTCCATACCGGGGCAAGGTATCTCCGGGTGGCGTCGGCAGGAGTGGCCGCTCCCGGCTAGGGCAGCTGGGAGCGGCCGGCTGCGGTCTTGAGGAGGAAGTACCTCTCCAGCATGCGCTTGGAGACGTCGTAGATCGGGTTCGGGATCATCATCTCGAACTTCCGCGGCTTGAAGAACCGGTTTCCGTAGATCAGGACCTCTTTGTGACCGGCGTCCATGACGCAGAGCGGGGGTATCTCGTCGAAGGGCTTGCTCCTCAGCTCCAGGTCGCCGCGGAGCATCTTGGCGATGTTCTCCCCGACCACCTTGCCCTCGGTGTCGGCCGGAAAGCCGGTCTTGGGGACCCCCAGCGGGAGCGGGGTGGTGAAGGGCTTGACCACGTCGACCGCTACCCCGGCCGAGAAGATGTGCGGGTACCGCTTGTGCTGGTAGGTTCCGTTGACCGGGATGAAGCCGGCTTCGTTGCCGAGGTCGTTGCCGGACTCCCGGACGACGTCCTGCCCGATGAAGGCGGGCATGATCATGTTGAAGGTGGACTCGATCAGCTCTCCGGAGTCGAGGGTGATCCCCCTCTCGTCGACGGACGCGATGGCGGTGTTCACCATACTCTTGATGTTCAGCGCCTTCAGCATGGCAGTGAGCATGGTCTTGCCGCCGCGGATGCCGTCGATGCCGAAGTGGCCGAGGTACGGCTCGGGGGTGATCCAGTAGAGGTCCACCCGCTTCCTGACCTTGGCCTTGCGCAGGTTGAACTCCAGGTTGAAGAGGAACTCGTAGGCGGCACCCATGCAGCCGGCTCCGGGGGCGGCGGCAACCACCGCCGGGCCGGGGTTGGCGACGAGCGCCTCGAAGGCCTCCCGGGTCTCCATGGCGCCCCCCGGGTAGTGGATGGCGTGATTGTGCCCCAGCTTGGGGTCGCTCCCCTCGAGGGCGCCGTAGTTGAACTTCGGTCCGGTGGCGATGACCAGGTAGTCGTACTCCTCCTCGCCATCGGTGGTCTTCACCACCTTCTGGAGCGGGTCGATCGAGAGCGCCTCGGCGTTTACGAACTCGACCCCCTTGCGGCGAAAGATCGGCTCCAGCGGCCGGGTGATCTGGCTGATCTCGCGCTCCCGGAAGGGAACCCAGATCAGCGACGGTATGAATAGGAACTTGTCGCTCAGCGACACCACCTTCACCGTGTGGCGGGCATCCCCGATCCGCCGCTTCGCCTCGAGCGCCGCTGTCAGCCCCGCAAAGTTGCCGCCCAGGACCAAAACCTTTGACATAGTCGACCTTCCCGGTTGTCCAGGCGCATGAAAAATACATGGCCCACTAGCAGTATTGCATCTGATCGGCGGTTAGTCGAACGGGTTTTCCGATATCAGGACCTTTGCCTGGCAACTTGTCGCTCGATTCCCCGTTCGCCGGGGGCTGGCCGGAACCGGTGCCGATGCCCGCACGGCCTTGCGCCACCCTCCCCGCAGCCGCTCTGGCGGGCTTCAGCCGATCACCCGCAGGCCGTCTTCGCCAACCTCTTCGACCGTCTCCGGCAGCCAGGTGCCGGCGGAGATCTTTCCCCACAGCCGGCGCAGGGCGATGGAGGCGCGATCGGCCCTCATGTGCACGTTGGCGTTGACCTCGCTTGAGTACGGGGCCCAGATCGACTCCAGGAGCTCCCGATCTTCCCGGGTGACCCTCCTGTCGAAGGAGACCAGCTCGGATTCCGGGGCGTCCTCCTCCCGATCGTTGCGGAGCACCCACTGGACGAGCCGGAGCCGGTGCTCGTTCACCGGAGTGGCGGCGGTGACGATGGCGTGGACCACGCCTGCCGGGTAGGTGGAGATCATCACCCGGATGAAGGGCGCGAAGAAGAGGGTCACCGTGTCCCGGAGGGTGTAGTCGCCGGAGTCGCCGGTGACGGTGCGGGCAAAGTCCGGGTTGGCCACGGAGAGTCGGTTGGACATCGAGAAGCCGTAGGGGCGCTCCTCGAGCGACGGCACCTCGACCGCCGGGTTCCGCCCGTCGCCGAAGGTCTTCCGGTGCACGAAGACCGTGTGCGCCGGGTCGAAGCTGTTCTCCATCAACCGGGCGGCGTGCGTCTCCCACTCCTCGTCGAACTCCGGGATGTACCGCCACCCCGGCTGGAGGGAGGGTATCGCCGGGATCTCGGCCACCGGCCTCGAGAGGTTCACCCAGACCGCCCCGTGGAGCACCCTGGCGTTGACGGTCTGGATCTCGTAGCGGTTCCCGAGGGAGGAGAGCTCGGGCGATTGGGGCAGCAGCCTGAGAGCTCCGGTGCCGTCGAAGCGCCAGCCGTGGTAGGGGCAGACGATGCAGCCGTCCTCGATCCACCCGGAAGAGAGCGGGGCGTCCCGGTGCGGGCAGCGGTCGATCGCGGCGACCACGGCTCCATCCGGCTCCCGCCAGAGGACGATCGGGTGGTTGAGCAGGGTTCGCCGCACCGGTTCGCTGCCGATGTTCCCCTCCAGGGCTACCGGATACCAGAACCGCGCCCAGATGGGCTCCTCCAGGATAAGCATGCCCTTTATCATTACCGGCGAAGATTTCGAAGGCATTTCTGCTGGATGAACCCTAAAGGTTCGGGCGTGCTCGAGGGTTGCGTGCTGGGGGCGCGGCAACCTTAGCCTCAATACCGTTCGGCCAGGTGAACCAGTCAGTGCAACAGCAGCCCGATGGTAGCACTCATACGCACTCTCCCAGCGGAGCATGGTGTTGATCTGGTGGCTGATCGCGTCGAGGTCGTCCTGGTCGTAGATGGACCTGGTCGTAGATGGAGAGGTTGCTCGACTTTGGCAGCCACCGGTGCAGAAAGAGCCAATGAGAGCCAGCCCCGCGTTGGCGACCAGATTCTCATCGTCAAAGGCGATTTCGACGGCTCTTTGGCCAAGGTGGGAATCGACTCACAGGAAGCGTCTTTCTGATCGGTAGTTTGCGGCTTGTGATAACCGCTATTCTACCAGCTCAGGGGGCACGTTCTGTATTTCTTGACCCCTCGTTAGGAGAGTGGGCCGGTGGGTTCAGGCTATGACAAATCGACGGATATCTCATTCGTCGGGCCCGACAGAAATACAAACGACTGCGTACCAGCCTTCGGCGTGCACCGAAGTGGCTGCGTGGGTTGAAACGACACTCGCCAGCGCTCTTTGCCCACTGGTCGTGGATGCGCACCGTACTGCCAGCTGGATGACACGAGCCGGATGACGGGAGACTGTCACGTCCGGAATCTGTGAGAGCCGGGGGGTGTGCGAGGCCCCCCGGCCACTTGGCAGACTTGGTTGATCTCGGGGGGCAGGATGGGTCGATTGTTTCCAGCGGGAGCATGCTGCACAGTCTCGACGTCTGATCCAGCTGCTATGGCCATTGGTAAAATGGAGGCGATGCCGTTGATACGTACTACTGCTGATCTGTTGAAGGCGCTCAAGGAAAACCCTGAGTGGAGGGAGGCTGTTCGTGTGCAGATCCTTGGAGAGGAGTTGCTCTCACTGCCGGATCTAGTCCGCGAGAACTCCCGCCAGATCGCCGAGAACTCCCGCCAGATCGCCGAGAACTCCCGCCAGATCGCCGAGAACTCCCGCCAGATCGCCGCCTTGACGGGGGAGGTTAAGGATCTGAGGGACGATATGGGGTATATGAAGGGCAGGGATCTGGAGAGGGATATCGAGACCCATCCGCGGGCTTACGTACGCAAGAGGCACATGGTAGCCATCCGGTCGGTATTAGACGACGAGCGGTACGACCTGTCATCGGTTCTGGAAGCGTCGGAAGGGGCCGAGCTGGATCTGCTTGACGTGATCCTTGAAGGCGAGCTGCTCGACGGGAGGCATGGATACGTGGCGATTGAGGCTTCTGTCACCCTGGAAAGGCGCGATATCGAGCGCGCTTTGGGACGGGCGAAGCTACTCGCCAAAGCCGCGAATGCCGCCGTCCTTCCGCTGGTCGTCTGCACGAGAAGCCCGCAGGACCGCCTCGTTGAATATGCCAGGCGGCAGCACGTGGCAATTTCGCAGAAGCAGCGCGGGATCTTCCTCGAAGCGCCACTCGTCACCAGCGATTCAGTATAGGGAAGAGCGGCCGCACGGGGCCGTGCCGGAACCCATGCCGGGCCTGGGCAGCGTCACCGCTGCCGATTGCGCCTCGATAGTTCTTGGACGACCACAAGGCGCCGGCCGGTGTCGCCCGGATGAATCCGGAGCTGGCAACGCGAATGCAGTACTAACCCGCGAGCGGGTATCTGCTCGCGAAAAGAGGTCGCGATATCAGATCAATGGCGATAATACAGGCTGATGTCGGCGCACTCGGAGCACACCCTCTGTGGTATCAACCCGAGCCTCATCATGATCGCGAAGGTCTTGCAGCCCAGGCAGAATCCGGCCGCAGCCTCCAGGAAGGCGGCTGCCGCGAGGATCCCGAGCGCCACCCATGTCCCCGCTTGCCACCCCGGGACGAACCAGAAGATGGCGGCCATGCTCGACAGGCCCGCCCCGATTGCCTGGGCAAATCGCTTTGGCGGGCCAGCCACAGGCTTTGGCTTCGCCAAGAGCGGGGCCACTAGCCTGGACGCGAGCGCACTGGCCGGACTCAGCTTTGGTCCCGTCAAGGCCCGAGCCCAGAAGCCGTAGGTTATCGGGATGAGCAGCCACGCTTGCCCGGTGGCGATCGCGGTCACACACATCGAGCACACGATCGCTGCTACGATCCGGGAGGCTACCTCGTTTGTCGGGTTCGGGAAGTTGAACAGGGACCTCAACCTCCGGCCCTTCGCGGTTGGAACGCCCATTGCTCCCTCGGTGAACCTCCCCGCCCTTGCGGACGGGGCTTCTGACCCATCCGCGCGGTTGGAGTTGCTTGGCACCACCGTCTTCACGCCACCGCGACCAACTGGTCTGGCCCCGAGGGGCTGGCGGATGATTGGGTTTGCCTTTGCTCGCACGCCGAGATCTCTCTCGACGAGGCCCGGTTCTTGGCGCTACTCAGGGCTCTCGCCTTTCGGCACTGCACCTTGCGGTGTGCCTTCCTCTGGCCTTTTGACCAGCGTTTGGCA
>JAJYHR010000012.1 GCA_021784675.1 Actinomycetes bacterium | reverse complement strand
CTGGTCCGGCTCTTTCCCATCGTCGGCCTGCTCAAGTCCAACCAGGCCCCGATCTCGTGCCAGGGGCGCTCGATCACGCCCCGCCATCTCCACGCGCTGATCGAGCTGGCCGCATTCGGAAAGATGAGCGTCTCCGAGCTGGCAGACCGGATGCGTATCAACCTGGCCAGCGCCTCGGTCCTCACCTCCCAGCTCGATGCGCTCGGGCTGGTGGAGAGGAGGGAGGACCCCATCGACCACCGGCGAACGATCGTGATGCCCGGAGCCGCCCTGGAGGGATTCTTCGACGAGGTGCTCGGAGCCCGGCTGGCGCCTCTCGGCGAGGCGTTGCTGAAGATGGTGCCCGCCGATCGGAGTGACCTGTTCAGCCTGACCGGCAGGCTCGGAGTGCTTATCAGCGGCGACGGAGGCTCATCGAAAGCTGAGAGCATCGCCTAGGCGGTTGCCCGCCTGCCGTTGGTGGCCGTTTCGGTGTTGGTAGCATGGAGCGTGCTAACAGTTCATAAATGGAAACTGATAACGTCAATAGCTGGACTATCTAGTGGAGACACGGGGTTAGATGGGTAAGTTTTTTGAGCATCTTGGAGCATTCTCCGTTCGTTTCCGGTACCTGGTGGTTGCCGCGTGGGTCGCTGGCCTGATCGCCGCCGTCACCTTCCTGCCCTCGCTCGGGTCGGTGGTCCAGAACAACTTTGCCAACTTCCTTCCCCAGAACTCGCCATCGATCCAGGCGGCGAATCTGGCTACCGCGCTGCAGAAGACCAACGCCTCGATCGTGATCGTGGTCGCCGACTCGCCCCACGCGCCGATCACCGCCTCCGAGAGCAGCTACCTGAACCGGCTAGCCGCTCGACTGCAGGGCATCCCCGGGGTGGTAAAGGCCGACGTGAGCGTGGTATCCCCGTCGGGACAGGCCGCGCAGATCGAGGTGCTATCCCAGAAGTCGCAGTTCAACCAGGTCTCCAACCAGCACCTAGTCGATGCCGTGCAGGCCCAGATCAGCTCCTCGCCGCCACCGCAGCAGCTGCAGATCCACCTGGCGGGGACGGTAGCCACAGCAGTCGCCCAGGCGACCCAGAACGGCACCAGCGCCAGCGCCACCCAGCTTTACTCGGTGCTCTTCATCCTCCTCCTGCTGCTGGCGGTCTTCCGGTCGTTCTTGGCTCCCTTCCTTACCCTGATACCGGCCTTCCTGGTTTCGATCCTGGCCGGCCCGATCGTAGCCAGGTTGACCAGCGTCCTCAACTTCCAGGTCTCCAACGTCACCCAGCTTCTGATGATCGTGCTGGTGCTGGGGGCGGGCACCGACTACGGCCTCTTCCTGGTCTTCCGGACACGGGAGGAGATGCGGCGAGGGAGGAGTGCCAAGGAGGCGGTGCAGTTCGCGGTCTCCAAGGTTGGCGAGTCGGTGACATTCTCCGCTTTGACCGTGATCGCCGCGGTGATCTCTCTTGCCGGTGCCACCTTCGGCCTCTACCGGGGACTCGGCTACCCGCTGGCGATCGCGGTCTTCCTGATGCTGCTGGCCGGGGTGACCCTGCAACCGGCGCTGCTCGCCATCTTCGGCAGGGCTGCCTTCTGGCCCTCCAGAGTGGGCAAGACCGAGTCACCCGGTCATGGCTGGTGGGGGCGGGTCGCGAGCCGGCTGGTTGCAAAGCCTCGGCTTACGCTGGCAGTGGGGGTGCTGTTCTTCGCCGCGCTCGCCATCCTTGCCCCGCTGAACCGGCCTTCGGGATTTGCCAGCAACACCTCGGCCCCGGCGGGATCGAGCGCGGCGGCCGGTAACCAGGCGCTCTCCAAGTACTTCCCGCGGGCCGCATACAACCCCACCGAGCTGATCTTCAAATTTGACACCCCGATCTGGCAACACCTCCAGACGCTCAGCTTCCTGCAAGGGAAGATCTCGCAGTCGAACCGGTTCCAGCAGGTGAACAGCGGTCTTGCGCCGGCTGGCATCGCCATCACCCCGGCCCAGCTGGCCCACCTGCACGCCCTGTTCGGATCCGCCGCCCCGGCGGCCGGTGCCGTCTCCTCGAGGGCTTCCGAGCTTTACCGGGCGGCCGGCAACTACATCAGCCCGGATGGGAAGACCGTGCTGTTCGCGGTGACGTTGACCGCTGGCGATCCCGGCCTCAACCCGGCGATCAACTCGATCCCGTCCCTGCGGGCCTTTACCACGAGCATCGGGCGGCAGGCCGGGGCGACCGCTAGCGGGGTTGCCGGAGAGGCTCCCGCCGCCTACGACGTCTCCTCCACCTCCAACAACGATCTGATCCACATAGTGCCGCTGGTGATCGTGATCATCGCGCTCCTGCTCGCTCTGGTCCTCCGGTCGGCGGTGGCGCCGCTCTTCCTGGTGGTGAGCGTGGCGCTCTCCTATTTTGCTGCCCTTGGCCTCGCGGTGCTGGTGTTCATGCTCATCGGTGGCAACTCCGGACTGATCTTCATCCTGCCCTTCATGCTCTTCCTCTTCCTGCTTGCTCTGGGCGAGGACTACAACATCCTGGTCATGACGCGAATACGGGAGGAGTCGCAGCACAAACCGATCCGCGAGGCGGTGATCGACGCGGTGGGCGCCACCGGCTCCACGATCACCTCGGCGGGGATGGTTCTCGCCGGCACGTTCCTGGTGCTCGGGCTCGCCTCGGCCGGGCAGTCGGAGGTGGAGCAGATCGGCGTCAGCCTTGCCCTTGGGGTGCTGATGGACACCTTCCTGGTCCGCACGCTCCTGGTCCCCTCCCTTGTCGTCATCCTCGGCAGGATCACCTGGTGGCCGTCGGCGCTCTCCCACTCGCGCCAGGAGCGGGTAGCGGCCCCGGTCGGTGGCACAGTGATGGCCGCCGGGGAGGTTTTCGACTAACCGTGGGGGGTTCCCTCTACGCCGAGGTGGACGCGGCCAGCGGGGTGGCGACCCTATGGATCGAGAACCCGGAGCGGCGCAACGCCCTCTCGGTGGGCATGTGGAGGTCGCTCGCGGAGGTGATCACCCAGATCGAGTCCGATCCGGCGGTCCGGATCGTCGCCATCCGGGGAGCGGCGGGGGTCTTTTCGGCCGGCGCCGACATCTCCGAGTTCGGTACCGAGCGGAGCGGGGACGCGACCGCCGCCTACGACCGCCTGACCGAGACGGCGGCGCTCGCAATCGCCCGGTGCCGCCTGCCGGTCGTCGCTCTGGTCGAGGGGTACTGCTTTGGCGGGGGGATGACGGTGGCGGTCGCCTGCGACCTCCGTTTCGGCGTGGAGGGGTGCTCCATGTCTATCCCGGCGGCGCGGCTCGGGACCCTCTACCCCCACGCGGCCCTCGAGCGGCTACGGGGGCTGGTGGGGGCGGGTGTGGTCAAGCATATGCTCTTTGCGGCTCCGCGCTTCGATACCGCTACCGCGCTCCGGGTTGGGCTGCTCGAGCGGGTGTTCCCGTCGGGCGAGGCCGCATGGAGGGCCATTGCCGAGATGGCGCGGCTTGCCCCTCTGACCCAGCAGGGAGCGAAGCTTCAGCTCGGCGGTGGATTGGAGGAGGTGGAGCGCGAGGACCTGGCGGCGCGGGTCTTTGCCTCCGCCGACTACGCAGAGGGCGTTCTGGCGTTCGGCGAGGGGCGCAAGCCTAGCTTCCGCGGCAGATAGCTGCTATCTTGGTGGTGCGCCAGGCAGCTCAACTGTTGGGGCTGGCGAGGGATTGGAGCTAAGGGGGTTCCGGTGAGGGTTCCTTTGACGGTAAATGACTTTTTGTCGCGGGCGCTTGCGGTCTACCCGCACCGCACGGCGCTGGTGGACGAGCCGGATTTCCCGGGAGCTCTCGGACGGATCAGCTACGCCGAGCTGGGAGAGCGGGTAGGGGGGATGGCCTCGCGGCTGGCGGCGATGGGCTACGGCGTCGGCGATCGGATCGGCATCGTCTCTCCGAACGCCGGCAAGTTCCTGATCT
>JAJYHR010000116.1 GCA_021784675.1 Actinomycetes bacterium | reverse complement strand
CGGCGTCTACTCGATTACCGTCGCCGCCATCGGCATAGGCGCCGGGGGTTTGGTGCGGCCGGGTGCGGGGCCGCTCCTAGCTGGCATCTTCGTCGCCGCCACCTTCCTCGACGAGCTGATCGCCCCCGGGCTCTCGCTACCCGGCTGGGTGCACGGCCTCGCCCTCACCTCCCACCTCGGGATGCCGATGATCGGCCAGTGGAGCTGGGGAGGGATCGCCGCCTGCGCCGCGATCACCGTCGCCGCCGCCGGCTGCGGTGCGGCCGGATTCGCGCGCCGGGACGTCTCCCGCTGACCGGAGGGGCAAAAACCGGGCCCGCTTAAGCGAGCCCGGTGGTGTCGTGGTCTGAACCGGCGTCGATCCGGTGACCTCACGCTTTTCAGGCGTGCGCTCTACCAGCTGAGCTATCAGACCAGGCTAGTGCCGCGGACCTGACGGGATTTGAACCCGCGACCTCCGGCTTGACAGGCCGGCGTGCACTCCGAGCTGCACCACAGGTCCCCGCTTGCAAGCAAGCAGACCACCAGTATATGTGACTTCTCCGGCAGCCTGAGCGGCCACCTTCTTTTGAATCAGCTTCGGCTGCCGGGAGGGCCAGCCCAACCCTGCGGATAATGCGTGCTGCCTGCCCGTCAGCGTGAGCGGCGTACCCGCAGGCGGCGGAGGCGAACGCAGCTTGGCTCTTGCGGTTTGCAGCTGCCGCCCGTTCGCAGACTTCGTAACGGCGCGAGGTGTGCCGAGGATCTATCGCCAGTGCTCGCCGTCCGGCTTCCTCCGCTTTGGCTTCGAAAAAAGCGAGGAGGCTCCCCGGCGGAGCGGCGGAGACGAGAATCGACGATGACCAGCCTCTATCCAGCCCCAGCCTGCGGCAGCGGCGACCGGGAGTGCCAGCCCCGGCTCAGCCGTTCGCGACCGCATCGGCCAGCCGCAGCCCGCAGCCGAGCGGCACGTCCAGGTCTCCGTAGCCGGTCCGAAGTGCGAGATCGGGCTTGAAGGAGCCGTGGAAGTCGGAACCTCCGGTGGCGATCAGGCCGAGACCGGCGGTGATCGCCGCCAGCTCCTCCCGAGCCGGCTCCGCGTAGGCACCGTAGTAGCACTCGACACCCGCGAGACCGGCCCGCTTCAGGTCTCTCAGCATGCCCGCCAGGCCGTGCCCGAGCTCCAGGCTCAACGGGTGGGCGATCACCGGAACCATCCCCAGGTCCCGGGCGGTGCCGAGCGCTTCGGAGGGATCGAGCTCCGACCCCTCCAGGTAGAGCGGCATCCCCTTCGCGAGGAAGCGGTCAAAAGCCTCCTGGAGGCTGGAGACGTACCCGCGATCGAGCAGCACCCGGGCAAAGTGGGGGCGGCCTACGCTCTTTCCCTCGAAGCTTTCAACACCCGCCGCCGCCAGCACCTCCTGCTCGGGAAGGTCGATGCCCATCCCGCTCGCCCGCTCCAGCAGCGCCCGGTTCCGGGCGGCACGGGCGGCACGCTGCCGCTCCAGGATCTCCCGCAACGGGCTACCGGCCATGCCGGCGCCGTAGACGAGAAGATGGAAGGTGCCGCGCTCGGGCCAGCGCAGCGAGAGCTCCACTCCCTCCACCACCCGGACGGTCCCCGGAAGCGCCGCCGCGAACTCGCCGAGGCCGGCCAGCGAGTCGTGATCGGTGAGTGCGACCACGGACGCCCCCTCCAGGCCGCGAGCCAACTCGGCCGGGCTATCGGAGCCGTCCGAGTGGTACGAATGGACATGGAGGTCGACCAATCCCTGCATCGACCGTCCAGTCTAAAAGGAGCACCGATCCGACTAGGATTACGCTGCCCATGGCTACAGAACCCCCCGATCACCCCGAAGAGGCTTGCGGAGTATTTGGCGTCTACGCCGCCGGCGAACCGGTCTCTTTCTCGGCCTTCGACGGGATCTATGCCCTCCAGCACCGGGGGCAGGAGTCGGCGGGGATCGCCGTCGCCGATAGGGGGCAGATCACCGTGGTGAAGAATCTCGGCCTGGTCAGCTCGGTCTTCGACGAGCGAACGCTCGCCTCCCTCCCGGGGGACATCGCCATCGCCCACACGCGCTACTCCACCGCTGGCGACCGCGGTTGGCACAACGCGCAACCGATCTTCAAGATGGACGGCGCCTACGGGATCGCCATCGCTCACAACGGCAACCTGACCAACACCGGTGAGCTGGCCCTGGAGCGCGTAGACTCCCGCTCGGGGAAGCCCTCCGACACCGAGATCATCGCCTCGCTGATGGTGAGCTCGCTGACCAAGCTCCGGCCGGAGACTGCGGAGGGAGTCGCCGAAGCCACCAGGGAGGCGCTCTCCGTGCTCAAGGGAGCCTTCTCCCTGGTGATGCTGGACGGCTACCGGGTGATCGCCGCCCGCGATCCCAACGGCTTCCGCCCCCTCTGCCTCGGGGAGCTGCCCGGCCGCGGGTGGGTGGTGGCCTCGGAGTCGCCCGCCCTGGACGTCATCGGCGCCCACCTGCTCCGGGAGGTGGAGCCGGGCGAGATCGTGGTCATCGACGCCGAGGGCATCCACGCCTTCCCCTCCGAGACGCAGATCGCCCCCCACCTGTGCATCTTCGAGTTCGTCTACTTTGCCCGGCCCGACGCCAAGCTCCTCGGGCGCGAGGTTCACGGGACCCGGCGCAAGATGGGCGAGCTACTGGCCAAGGCGCTCCCGGTCGAAGCCGACATGGTCATGGGGGTGCCCGACTCCGGCATCCCGGCGGCAGAGGGATACGCCCTCGCCTCCCACATTCCCTACGGGCAAGGGTTGGTGAAGAACCGCTACATCGGGCGCACCTTCATCAACCCGAGCAACAAGGAGCGCACCGACGCGATCAGGCGGAAGCTGAACGTGCTGGAGGAGAACGTTGCCGGCAAGAAGCTGGTGGTGGTGGACGACTCCATCGTGCGCGGCTCCACCACCCGTTCCATCGTCGGCCTCCTGAAGCAGGCCGGGGCGAAGGAGGTCCACCTGCGGATCTCCTCTCCGCCCTACCGCTGGCCCTGCTTCTACGGCATCGACACCCCCAACCGGCCCGAGCTGATCGCCGCTACCCACCAGATCGACGAGATCGCCACCGAGCTGGGAGCGGACAGCATCGCCTACCTCGCTCTCGAGGATCTCCGCGCCGCCATCGGGGTCGAGGGCGGCTTCTGCGACGCCTGCATCACCGGGAGCTACCCGGAGGTCCTGGAGGAGAGAGAGTGGACTACCGAAGCGCGGGCGTAGACCTGGATAAGGCCGAGGAGGCGGTCGCCGCGATCAAGGAGATAGCCGCCTCTACCCACACCGGCCGCGTCCTCTCGCCCATCGGCGGCTTTGGCGGCCTCTACGACATCGCCGGCCTCGCCGAGCACCCCGTGCTCGTCTCCACCACCGACGGGGTCGGAACCAAGATCGAACTGGCCCGGGCTGCCAAGCGCTGGCGCGGGCTCGGCGCCGATCTGGTGGCGATGTGCGTAGACGATCTGGTCTGCACCGGCGCAAGACCGCTCTTCTTCCTCGACTACATCGCGGTGGGCAAGAACGACCCCGGCGTGATCGCCACCGTGGTGGCCGGGATCGCCGACGCGCTGAAGCCGACCGGCGCCTCGCTGGTGGGCGGCGAGATCGCCGAGCACCCCGGGGTGATGGAGGAGGGGCAGATCGATCTGGCCGGCTTCGCCGTCGGGGTGCTGGAGGCCGGCAGCGAGCTGGGACCGCAGCGGGTCCGGGCCGGAGACACGATCGTCGCCATCCCCTCCCCCAACCTCAGATCCAACGGCTTCTCCCTGGTCCGCGCGATCTACGGCGACCTGATCGCGGCGGTAGCCGCCGGGACCGCCTCGCCTGGCGGCCAGAGCCTCTTCGACTCCCTGGCCGAGCCCTCGGTGATCTACGCGCCGTCCGTGCTCCCACTGGTCGAGGGGGGCGTGGTGGCAGCGGCCGCCCACATCACCGGC
>JAJYHR010000117.1 GCA_021784675.1 Actinomycetes bacterium | reverse complement strand
CGGAGCCGGAGCTGCTCTCGGCGCTGGCGAATGGAGAGGTCCGGTCTGGTGAGGAGCTGGCGGTGATGGTGGCAAGGCCCCGCTCCGCCGAGGAGCGCGGCGAGCTGGCCGAGCGGGTCAAGGCGGAGGATATCCGGGCGCCCCGCGATCGCGCCGCCCTTATGCGGCAGCTGGCGGCGGTGGTGGCGGCCAAGGATCGCACCGGGGAGCTGGCCTCCCTCGATCTCCCGGCCCTGGTGCTCCACGGCACCAGCGATCCGCTGGTAGCGTCGAGTGGAGGGGTAGCCACCTGGCAGGCGCTTCCGCGGGCGCGGCTGGTGCTCGTGGCCGGGCTCGGCCACGACCTGCCTACCTCGGTATGGCCGGTGCTGCGCGAGGAGATCCAGCTCCTCTACCGGAAGGCGGGGCGGCGATGAGCGCCTCCCCCCTCGCCGGCCTTCGGGTGATCGAGATGGCGAGCATCGGTCCGGTCCCGTTTGCCGGCATGCTCCTCTCCGACCTCGGCGCCGAAGTGGTGAGCGTGGCCGGGCCGGCGCCCGCCGGGATCGGCGCCGACCTGCTCGCCCGGGGAAAGCGGTGCATCCGGGTCGACGCCAAGTCCGCCGGCGGACGGGAGGCGATCGCCCGGCTGATCGCCGGGGCTGACGCGCTGATCGAGGGGTTCCGCCCGGGCGTGATGGAGCGGTTGGGGCTGGGTCCGGAGGAGATGCTCGCGGCCAACCCGAAGCTGGTCTACGGGCGGATGACCGGGTGGGGGCAGAGCGGTCCCTTTGCCGAGCGCGCCGGCCACGACATCAACTACATCGCCATGGCCGGGGTGCTCGGCTCGATCGGGCCGGCCGGGGAGCCGCCCTCGGTCCCGCTCAACCTGGTGGGCGACTTCGGCGGCGGGGGAATGCTGCTGGTTACCGGTTTGCTTGCCGCCGTCCTCGAGGCAAGGTCCGGCGGGAGCGGGCAGGTGATCGACGTGGCCATGGTCGACGGGGCGCTGCTCCTGCTCACCATGGTCCAGCAGATGCAGGCGACCGGGGCCTGGTCGCACCCGCGGGGGATGAACCTGCTCGACGGCGGATCGCCCTTCTACCGCACTTACGCCTGCGCCGGGGGTGGGTACCTCGCCGTCGGTGCCCTCGAGCCCAAGTTCTTCGCCCAGCTGGTTCTGGTGCTCGGCCTGGCGGAGGAGTTCCCGGTCGAGGTTCAGTACGAGCGGGGTCGCTGGCCGGCGATGGCCGAGGCCTTTGCGGCCAGGATCGGCTCGCGGAGCCGCGAGGAGTGGGAGAAGGCCTTCTCGGGGGTCGACGCCTGCGCCACCCCGGTCCTCGGCCTCGACGAGCTTCCCGAGCACCCGCTCCACCGGGAGCGTGGCTCCTTCGTCGAGGTGGATGGGGTCCTGCAACCCCGCCCGGCGCCCCGGTTCACGGCCGACCTGCCGCGGCCGGAGGCCGCCAGGGAAGACACCGGGGCCATCCTCCGGGAGGCGGGGTACTCCGGGGCGGAGATCGCCGCTCTCGTGGCGGCCGGGGCCGTGATCGCCGGTTAGCGTGTTCTTCCTGGGCCGCGACGGGAAGGGGAGCGCGCGTTTCGCCTCCAGCCGCTCCCACCTGCTGGTTCTTGGCCCTCCGCGCTCGGGAAAGACCACCGCGGTGGTGGTGCCCAACGTCAAGCTTTTCCCCGGTCCGGTGGTCGCAACCTCCACCAAGGCCGATGTGCTCGCCGCCGTCGGCGAGGCGAGGTCGAGGGACGGCACGGTCTTCGTCTTCGATCCCGGAGGGGAGGTGGGAGAGGGTCCGTGGACCCGGATCGGCTGGTCGCCGGTGGATGCGGCAGGAACGCTAGAGAAGGCGGTGCTGGTGACCGAGAGCTTCGTCAGGGTGGCGCTGGGGCCGGGACTGGGGGGAGATCGCCACTGGGTCGATCGAGCCAAGGCGCTGCTCGCCCCGCTTCTTCTTGCCGCCAACCTGCTCGCCCTCCCGATCGGGTCCTGCCTGGAGTGGGTCGACCTGCGGAGCTGTGACGAGGCGCTCGATGCCCTGGCGTTCTCAGGGATGGATCGGGCGGTAGCCATCCTCCGCTCGGTCACCGGGACCGAGGAGCGGGAGCGCTCGGCCATCTTCTCCACCGCCTCCTCGGCGCTCGCCGCCTACCGGCTGGAGCAGAGCCCGGCGGATGGAGATTTCGATCCGGAGGGTTTCGTCTTCTCGCGGGACACGCTGGTCGTGGTGGCGTCGTCCCTGCTCCAGCAGGTGATTGCGCCGGTGGTGGTCTGCCTGATCGACGAGATCACCAGAGCCTGTTACCGGAGCGCGCAGCGGGGACGGCCCGCCCGGATCGCCCTCATCCTCGACGAGATGGCCAACATCGCCCCCATGCCCACCCTGGGGTCGCTGCTCTCCGAGGGGGTGGGTCAGGGCGTCTACGTGCTCGGCGCGCTCCAGGACCTCTCTCAGGCCCGGCTGCGCTGGCCGGAGCTGGTGCGGGGGCTCTTCACCCTCTTCGGGACCACCATGGTCATCGGCGGGATCGGCGACGTTTCGACGCTGGGCGAGCTGGAGGAGCTCTTCGGGGTCGCCCGCGGCGTCGAGCGGTCGTGGCAGGGCGGGGGAGGGCTTGGCGGCCTCCGGGCCGGGTACCGTTACCTGGAGCGGCCCGCCCTCTCCCGGCACCAGCTTCGTGGGCTGGGGCAGTTCGAGGCGGCGGTGCTGGAGCTGCGGGGAAGCCCGGGGATGGTCGCCCTTGACCCCGGCTTTGCCGGTGCCTAGCCCTTGGGGTAGAAGGTCCCGGTGTTGGCGACCGAGGGCTGGGATAGCCCGGCCGGCCCGCTCCCGAACAGCTTGAGCAGGTTGCCGGTCATCCGGTCGACAGCCGGTGCAATGCAGCCGGAAGAGCCCGGGGTGCAGGGGTTCATGGTGGCGATCCAGTTGTTGGTCCCGGACTCGAAGACCCCGCCCTTACCGTTGAGCCCGGTCCAGTAGGTGGTGTCGGCGTACATCTTGGCGTTGGAGAAGCCGATCACCACCGGCGAGTGGGCGAGGATCTGGACGTCGGGGGGGTTGGGTTTTGACGGGTCGTAGCCGTCGAAGTCGGAGTAGAGCATCCCGGGCAGCTGCGATCCCTGCTTGAGGCCGGTGCCCGCGTACAACCACGAGCCGGGGTCGGTGACCACCAGCGGGAAGCTCTGGTTGTTGTTGTAGCCGTTGTAGGAGTCTCCCACCAGCGTCGAGGCCGGCAGGTTGGCGGGGGGCTGGCCCCACCAGTTCTGGGTCACGCGGGCGTTGTCCACCCCGTAGAGCGGGTCGGCCTGCGGGTCGCGGTAGTTGACCATCTCCAGGTTGGGGCCGAGCGGCGAGGGGGCGAGCCGGACCTTGCGGAGGATCGGGCTGGCGCCGAAGAAGGCCAGGTTGACCCCCTTGGCGTGGGCGGCCACCGCGTTGTCGCGCATTCGGAGCGACCACTCTTCGTCGTGCCCCAGGGAGAGGAGGGCCTTGTGGTTGGTGAGCAGCGATCCGTTGAGCGCGAGGTTGATGTCGGTCCAGTAGGTGACGTCGAGGCCGTGCTTCTCCATGAAGCGGACCAGCGGGTACTCGATGGAGAGGAAGTCCGCTGAGCCGTTGCCGCTGGCGTAGGGGCGGTCGAAGGAGACGATCCGGGAGCGGTCGGGGGGCGGGTATCCGGTGAGCCCGGGGGGGCCGCCCTGGTAGAGGTCGTAGCCGCCGAAGGGGTTGAAGGCCTGCCAGGTGAAGACCGCGTTCATGACCACGTAGGTGGCGTGGCTCGCCGGGTCCCAGACGGTGAGCGGGACGTAGCTCTGCTGCCCCTGGTTCCCCACCAGCTTCAGCAGGTAATCACCCTGGACAAAAGCCTTGCTGATTGTGAAGGAGGTGGCCATGGTCCAGTTGCACTGCACCATGTAGAGCGGCGGCGAGGCTGGGCACTGGGGCTGGACGGCGCCGGAAAGCGGTTTCGACGTCCACACCAGGCGGGCGCCCTTCCCCTGGTAGTAGCCCATCCGGTACGCCTGGACCACGAAGCTCTTCGCGGTGGTGGAGACGTAGAGGTCGACCCGCTGGCCGTAGGTGGCCTGGGGCCGGTTGCTGTAGCCGATGATTCCGTTCGGGGTCTGGGGTCCGGTGATCTTCCAGGCGGTGGTCCCCGGGAGGCGGTTCTCCCGGATCACCCAGGAGGCCTCCACCCCGTAGGGGCCGGAAAAGGTCCGGGAGCCGTTCCGCACCGCCGCGCCCTTGGCGGCTTTTGCCTTGGCGGGAGCGCTCGGGGAGGGTGCGGGCAGGGAGAGGGAGACGCCGTAGACGAGGAGGGCGGCGGTGACGGTGGCGACCAGCAGCGTCCAGCCCTTCCGGTTCTTCCCTGCTGGCATCCGCGCTCCCCCTGAATCTTGGTTCCCGCCAGTATAAGCCCCAGGGGCTGGCCCCGTTCCGGACCGGCGCGCAGGCTCTCCTTACTCGCCGGACCCTCCCTGGGTTGCCAGCGATGCCGCGAGGCTCGGCGGTCCCGGAGGATCGAGCCGCACCCACGGCGGCGATCGGCGAAAGGAGGGTGCCGGCGAAGGGAGCCGCCGCCAATGGCGGCGGAGGTTGCCGAGCGCAAGGACCCCGGGGAGGTGCCAGTCAGGATTGCCGAGCGGACGCATGACCGAGCTTGCCGGCCGGTCCGCGGGCGGATTCAGCGGGTGCTAGTGCTCTTCCGGGGCCTGGATCCGGGCCAGGGCGGAGAGGTATCCGATGGACTCGTCGGTCCGGCGCACCAGCTTGTTGGTCTGCCGGTGGAGCAGGTAAAGCACGCCCACAACGACCGCCACCAGGGCGACCATGACGTATCCGGCGTCGGAGACGGCGTGGGCCATCGAGGCCCAGGCGGAGCCGAGGCTGTAGCCGAGAAGGGCGAGGGCGCCGTCCCACACCAGGGAGCCGAGGAAGGTGAGAACCCCGAAACGGACGGGGGTGACCTCGGCGATGCCCGCGGTGAGCGCGACGAAGTTGCGGACGATAGGGAGCAGGCGGGTGGCGAAGACACCCCAGCGCGGGTGCTTGGCGTACCAGGCCTGTAGGCGGTCGACCATCTCGGGGCTGATCCGGAGGAGCCGGCCGTAGCGGGCAAGGACGGCCCGCCCGGCGGTGAGCCCGACCGCCCAGGCGATGTAGCCGCCGATCAGCTCTCCGAGCGCGCCCACCACGATCACCTCGGGGAGGCTGAAGTGCCCCTCGAAGGCGAGAAAGCCGGCAAAGCCGAAGGTGAGCTCGGAGGAGGTTGGGACGCAGGCCGACTGGAGGATCGAAAGGACAAAGATCGCCAGGTAGCCCCAGGTCGAGATGAGGTGCTCCATAAGTGGTGAAGCCTAGAGGCAATCCGGGTACGCCGGTCGACCTCGGGGTGAATTTATGGATAACCTTGCTCCAACCGGCCAGGCCGACAACCGGTGCTGAGCTGCGGGTTAGACTGGCTGCAGGGCGGCAAGTCGGAGGCGAACGATGGTGGCGAAGGTTGGGGTAACTTGCGGGCACATGGCGGCGGGGTACAGCGGCCTCCACCGGGGATACATCGAGGGGCTGGCGGCGGTCGGAGCCGTGGCCCAGGTCTGGCCCGGCGAGAACGTAAGCATCCGCGGTACGGGTTCGGCGGCCAAAGAGATGGTTGCCGAGGTGGACGCGGTGGTGCTGACCGGGGGAGGGGACGTCAACCCGGCCCTCTACGGCGAGGAGTCGGAGTCGGAGCGCAACTATGACATCGACGACCTCCGCGACGCCTTCGAGGTCGCGGTGGTCCGGGAGGCGATGAGCCAGGGGAAGCGGATCCTCGCCATTTGCAGGGGGATGCAGATACTGAATGTCGCCCTTGGCGGCACGCTCTACCAGGACGTGGAGAGCGCCGGCTTTGCCAACCACTCCCGGAGGGACGTCGAGTATGACTTCGCCCACGAGGTATCGGCAGCCGAGGGAAGCCTGGTTGCCCGAATCTTCGGGCGCGGCTTCCCGGTCAACTCCCTGCACCACCAGGCGATAAAGACCCTTGCCAGTGGGGTGACGCCCACGGCGACCTCCGCCGACGGCCTGGTTGAGGGGTTCGAGGCTGGCGGGATGGTGGCGGTCCAGTGGCACCCTGAGCGGCTGCTGGTGCGGGATCCGCGGTCGTCTGCCCTCTTCGAGTGGGTAACCGGCTGAGAGCCGGCTTCTTCCGGCTAAGCTGGTGAAAGCGCCATCGGCGCGGATGTTGTGGGATTTCAATTCTCTTAGGTCTTTGGATTCGGGCGTATTCGCCCCGGCTTGTTCGGGGAAGCACGGCCACGGGTGAAAAGGTTGCAGAGAGCGGCTGTCGCGGCCGATTCCTCCAGCCCCGTGGGTAACAACCGGTGTTTTGCGTGTGCCGTAACCAAGTAGGGGCGAACAGGCCCCAGATCGACCTAGGAGCATCTCATTGAGTAACTTTTCCAACCTTGGCCTCGAGGAGTGGGTAGTGGACGGGCTCGCGCAGCTCGGCATCACCGAACCCACCGAGATCCAGGAGAAGACCATCCCGGAAGCCCTTGCCGGAAGGGATGTTATCGGCCAGGCGCCCACCGGCTCCGGGAAGACGGTAGCCTTCGGCGCCCCCATGGCCTCCCTCCTGGAGCGCGCGCGGCAGCCGAAGTCGCCCACTGGATTGGTGCTGGTCCCGACCCGGGAGCTCGCCCTCCAGGTAGCGAAGGCGCTGACCTCGTACGCCAAGGGCAAGCTACGGGTGCTGGCGGTCTACGGCGGCACCCCATACGGCCCCCAGTTCCGCCGCCTGGCGGAGGGCGTGGACACCGTTGTGGCGACGCCGGGACGGCTAATCGACCTCCTCGACCGCCGGCAGGTCCTCCTCGATAAGGTGGCCATCGTCACCGTCGACGAGATCGACCGGATGTCGGACATGGGCTTTGCCCCGGCGCTCGAGGAGATCCTCTCCTCGCTGCCGGAGCGGGTGCAGACACTGTTCTTCTCGGCCACCCTCGACTCCTCGATCAGGAGGATGACCCAGCGCTACCAGCAGGATCCGGTGACCGTGGAGGTGGTGGTCGAGTCCCGCCCCGTCGAGCACCGCTTCCTCCGGGTGGGCCGATACGAGAAGGCCCAGGAGACGTCGAAGCTGATCGCCGGGAACGGGAGGACGATCGTCTTCTGCAACACCCGCGAGCAGGTTGAGCGGCTCGACCGCGAGCTGGTCGACCAGGGGATCGTCTCGGTCCAGGTCCACGGCGGAAGGAGCCAGCAGCAGCGCGAGCGGGCGATCAGGCGCTTCACCGGCGACAAGGCTGACGCCTTGATCGCCACCGACGTCGCCGCGCGCGGCATCCACGTCGACGCGGTGGAGCTGGTGGTCCACTTCGACATCCCCAACTCCTACACCGACTACCTGCACCGCTCCGGGCGGACCGGGCGAGCCGGGAGGTCGGGGCTGGTGGTTGCGCTGGTCGGCGACTCCGACCGGGGCCGGGCCTCGCGGATAGAGCGGATGCTGAACGGAGAGCGAGGACCTTCCGAGCAGCGTTTCCGCAGCGGCCCCCGCGGCCGTTATGCTGGTCGTGATCGGATGGGCTCTAGATAATTTGGAGGGTCGGTTGTCCTTGAAGGCGGTCTTTTTCGACGTCGATGGTACCCTTGCCGAGACCGAGCGAGACGGTCACAGGGTCGCGTTCAACCAGGCCTTTGCGGCGCTCGGCGTTCCCATCGAGTGGAGCGTGGAGGAGTACGGGGCCTGGCTGGCGGTGACCGGTGGCAAGGAGCGGATCCGCGCCTACTGCGACCGGCACCCTGAGGTTGGCGAGATCGACGATGCCTTGATCGAGCGGATCCACCTGGAGAAGGTGGCCGCCTATCGCCGGATAGTCGAGTCGGGAGGGATCGTCCTCCGGCCCGGGGTCGCCCGCTTGATCGAGGAGCTCCGCTCTTGCGGCGTGGTGATGGGCATCACCACCACCACCATGCTCGACTCCCTCGACGTCCTGCTCTCGGTGGAGATCGGGCCGCACTGGGAGGAGATCTTCGCCGTGGTCGGCGCGGGCGACGTGGTTCCCAAGAAGAAGCCGGACCCGGCGATCTACAGCTGGGCGCTCGGTGCGCTCGGCGCCGCGAGCTCGGAGGTGGTGGCCGTCGAGGACTCGCGCAACGGGCTGCTGGCGGCGACCGGCGCCGGGATCGCGACGCTGGTCACCCCGAGCTACTACACCGCGGGCGAGGACTTTTCGGAGGCCTCGCTGGTGGCGGACGGCCTTGGCGATCCGGGGAAGGAGAGCCGGTGGCGGGGGCGTGACAACGCCTCCGGGGAGGGCTTGGTGACCCAGGGGGTGCTGGCTTCCATCCTCTCCTAGCCGCTCTGTGCCTTCGAGCGGTTCGGAGGGAGTCACCACGCCTGCGAATTTGGGGGGTGATCGATCGACTCCAGGAGTGAGCGGGTTATAGCGGCCCTGAGGGAGTCGCAGCGCCGGGTTTCGGCGGACCGGGTGACCATTGCCGCAGCCGGCCTGGCCTTCCACGGCTTTCTCGCCATCTTTCCTGCGTTGATCGCGGCGGCGGCGATCACAGCGCTCGCCGGGCTTCAGCCGTCCACGCTTGCTTCTGCCGTCCACGCCCTTACTGCCGTGCTCCCGGCCCCGGCGGCGTCATTGCTGATCACCGCGCTCAAGGCGCCGCGGAGCGGCGACCTTGCCGCAGGGGTCGCCGGGATCGCGGTCGCGCTCTGGTCCTCGGTCGAGGTGGTAGCGGCCCTCCTCCAGTCGCTGCAGGCGGTCGAGCGGCCGTTGCTTCCGCGGGGCTTCCTGGGCCGTCGGCTTGAAGCCCTACCGCTACTGGCCGCCACGGCCATTCTCGTCCCGGCCGCGGCTGCTATCGCCGTTCTTGGCGGGAGCTACGCGAAGACGGTGGCCGTCCTCTTCGGAGGGCCGGCGGCAGATCTGGTGGTAGCGGTCCTGCTGGTAGCGAGGCTGCTCCTCTCCGGCGCACTCATCGCCGGCCTGATCGCGCTCTACTACGCGTCGCAGCGCCGCGCCGGCCAGCTTGGGCGGAGACGGCTTGCCACTCCGGGGAGCCTGCTCGCCACCGCTGTCTGGCTTGCGGCCTCGGCAGGCTACTCGTTTTATCTGGATGCGAATGTCGGCGGCTCGAGCGCGTACGGTTCGCTCTCCGGGGTGGCGGTGCTGCTCCTCTGGCTCTACATCACCTTCCTCGCCATCCTGTTCGGCGCCGAGCTGGACTTCGCGCTAGCGTTTCCCGCCCGGCGACCGCAGGCTGCGGACGATCCGCGCCGGCAGGTACCCCTGCAGGTAAGCGAGGATGATGGCGATGGCGATGAGTGCTGGGCCCAGGGAAGGGCTGAGGCCGGCGATGGCGGCGACCACCCTGGCGGAACCGGGAAGGTTCTCGGTAACCGCGTCCGCGACGAAGCCCAGCCCCCAGCCGGCGGCTACCGCCACCGCCGCCTGCCACGGAGCGATGAGGAGGGCGGCTAGCGCGCCGGCGGCGTAACCCAGCCACCAGAGGCCGAAGAGGTTGGCGACGAGCACCACGATCGCGGCGGCCAGCATGGTGAGGAGGGACCTACGCACTGCGGGGCTCCAGCGTCCAGGTGGCGATTGGGCGGCCGTAGTTGAGGCCGAAGGCCAGATATCTCCCGTTCCACCAGTAAGGGATCTGATTGCCGTACCAGGGGGAGAGGGGGTTCTCCGACTGCCCGCCCGGGTAGATCGCGCGGCTCTGCCCGCCGAAGTTGACGATCATGCGCCAGCTCGGCCCGGCCTCGGAGAGGAGGAGGCCGTCGGCCGCGTCCACAGTCCAGGTATCGCCGGAGGAGCTGCGGGGGCCGTAGGCGAGCGAGGCGGCGCCGGTAAGCGAGGTGAACTCCCGGCTGTGCAGCCTTCCCCAACTCCACTTGGAGACCGGCCCCAGCTGCTTGGCGAGCTGGGAGACGGTGGCGGTGAGGGCGGAGCGGGCGATCACCGCCGCGTCGAGCGGGGTGGCGGAGCCTGGGGGGGTGAAGCGCGCGTGGTTGAGGTTGAGGACCTGGAGGTCCTCCATGAGCGCGCTGTTGATCTGGTTGAGGTCGAGGGCGGAGTTGGGAGGCTGGGGGATCCCTTTGAACCAGGGGCCAAAGGCCTGCTTCAGGTCGTTGGTGAGGAAGGTCCACCAGATCGCCGCCGCCGGCGACGAGACGGTCATCTGGTCGTTCCAGCGGGCGAGCAGGGCGGTGGCCGCCGCCACCTGCGGGGTCGGGTGGGAGCTGTTCACGGTCGCGACCAGCCATGGCACCATCTTGGTCGCCAGGTAGTCGGTGACCGAGTTCTGGAGCTGCTGAGCGCCGGCGGTGGTCAGCTTCGGGTGGGCGGCGAGGAAGCTCTTGATCTCATCGGCGCGGTAGCCGTTGGTGTAGAAGTCCCAGGAGGTTCCGATGTAGTACGGGTAGCTGGCGGAGACCGGCCGCTGGTTGGCGGTGAAGACGTACCCCGCGGGCGGGTTGTAGACCTGGGGCTGCGCCGCGGGAGGGATGTAGCCGGCGATGTCGGAGGCGCCGGTGCCGCTCATGACGGTCCAGGGATCGCCGTGGCGGAAGACCGGGTACCCGCCCGGCGACATCAGGCCGATCTGCCCGCTGCTGTCGGCAAAGGCCCAGTTCTGGGTGGGAGCGAACCAGCTGCTGATCGCCGCCTTGAACTGGCTCCAGTTGGTGGCGTGGGTCACGCCGATCAGGTCGGTAAGGTCGGGTGAGGTGTGGTTCCCTAACCAGTCCACCGCCACCGTCGCCCCCCGCACGGTCATCACGGGGCCCTGAGCGGCCACCGGCACGGTCAGCGATACCGGGGACTTGCCCTTGACGGCCACGGTGTAGTGGTAGTAGTGGTACCGGACCCAGCTGCCGTTATAGAAGTAGCGGTCCGGGTGGCTGGAAGAGGTCTTTTCGTTGTAGAAGAAGGTGGCCTGGTTCTCCACGTTGGTCAGGCTCCAGACGATGTTCCGGTTCCGCCCGATGAGGATTACCGGCAGCCCGGGGACGGTCACGCCGGAGAAGTGGAGGCCGGGGGCGCTCGCCGAGAGCCAGTACCAGATCGAGGGGAGGGTCTGCTGAAGGTGGGGGTCGCCGGCGAGGAGGGGGCGGCCGTTTGCCGTGCGGCTGCCGGAGACTGCCCAGTTGTTGGAGTTGGAGAAGGTGTGGATGGCAAAGGGAGGCAGCGCCGCCGCCTGCGCCTGCAGCTGGCCGAGGGCGGTCTTGAGGCCGGGGGAGATGGAGACCGCCGGGTCGGGAGGAATGGTGCCCTGGAAGTGGTAGGGCCCGGGATCGTAGGGGTTCTGGGCGTTGGGGGCGATGATGGGGAAGAGCTTCATGGTCTGGGCGAAGCCGACGTGGCTGATCATGATGGAGTAGTCGACCGGGGTCTGGGTGTAGTCGAGCATCTGGGTCATGAACCCCTGGACCAGCATGCTGTCGAGGGGCGTCCACGGTGCCGGGGTGTAGCCGAGCAGGCGGATAGCGGTGGGCAGGGCGTTGTGGGCCTTGTCGTAGCTGATGGCGTCGTTGACCCCGGCGGAGAAGGCCTTCAAGATGGCGAGGCTCGCGGGCGGTAGCGCGGCCAGGTTGCGCTCCGCGGTCCTGACGAGGCCCAGCCGGAGCTCGAAGAGGTCGGAGGCGAGGTAGCTGGGGCCGAGGATGGCCGCCAGGTTGCCCGCCGCCTCCCGCCTGATCAGGTCCATCTGGAAGAGGCGGTTCCGAGCCTCGACGTACCCGATGGCCTGGTAGACGGCGAGCTGGCTCTTGCCGCTGATGCTGGCGATCCCGTCCTTGGAGAAGCCGACAGTAACCGGGGAGCCGAGCCCGCCAAGCGCGATCGAGCCGGTCCGGGGGAGCCCTGCGCGGCTTCCCAGGTTCATCACTCCGGTGGCCGGGTCGAGCGCCTGGCCGAGCGGCGGAACCCCGCCCACTCCGACGCCCTGGACAACCACCAGCGCGGCCAGCCCGACGAGCGACACCCCTGCCGCCAGCACAGATCGCAGCTTCACCCTTCCCCCTTTTGGAAGCAACACCGGGAGCATACCGCTGAATGTCCGGGCGGGGAGGTCAACCCGCGTGAATCCTGACTGGCCGGGCCGAGGACGGGATGTAGACACCGAGCGAGCGGGCCCCCTTCCCGCGGTCCGATCGGAGGGCGAAGGGTGGCCTCCCTCCCGACGCAGCTCGCTTCGGAGATGCCGGCGGCGAGCGGCTGCTAGCTCCCGGCCGTGAGGGGGCCGGGAGCGCGATCCGCCAGAGGGTGGCGAGGAGCCGCTCGAGGTGGAGGGCGGAGGTGGCGTTGTTCCTGATGGCGGGGCTGACGGGGGCGGATAGCCCGCTCAACGAGGCTTCGGACCCCGGCTCTGTCCCCCCGGCGAGATCGCCCCGGAGGAGGCGGGGGTGGGGACGGCAGCGGTGGCGGCCGACGTCTTCGACCTGCGGGGAACCGGGCCAACCTGCCAGACTGGTGAGATAAGCAAATGCTGAGGGAGGCGCCCGGTCCGGGTTCCCGGGAACCGCCGGCTCGAGGGGCAGGGGCGCTGCCATGGGCACAGGCTGGCCGGGGACTCGCACCCCGGGGTGGCTGCGTGGTACCCTGGACGCAGGGAGCGGCCGCCGAGAGGGCGGGGCTGCCTGGAGACGGGGGAGTTTCGGTTGGCAGGTTTTTCGAAGGCGGAGCCGGGGACGGGGAGGCGTCGGTGCTGACCCTGCCGGACCTCTCCGGAATCCGGCTGCTCGCCACCGATTTGGACGGGACGTTCCTTGATGCTGCGGGGGTTCCGGTGCGGCGGAGCGCCACCGCCGCCCGAGCGGCGAGGGAGCGCGGGGTGCACGTGGTGGCGGCGACCGCCCGCGGGCAGCGCTCGACCAGGGCGATCTCGCTGGCCTCTGGGCTCGGGCCGCTCGCGGTGTGCGCCAACGGGGCGGTTGGGTTGGATCTTGCCACCGGGGGACTGTTGTGGACGCGTACCATAGCACAGGAACGCTTCATCGACATCGTGGAGACCCTCACCACCCGGGATCGCGGCTTCAAGTTCGCGGTGGAGACGGTGGCGGAGTTCGTGGCCGAAGCCGGGTTCTTTCCGCGGGTGCCCGAGGTTCTTGACGCCACCCAGGTGATCCAGCGTAAGGCGCTCTTCGACCGGGACCAGGTGGTCAAGCTAGTGGTGCGCTACCCGGGCATGGGCTCGGCGGAGCTGGCGGCGATGCTGGGAGGCCTGGTCGGAGGCGAGCAGGTGATCCCCGGCTCGATCGACTGGGTGGAGGTGGTGGCACGGGGGGTTTCCAAGGGGCTCGGCGTCGGCATGGCGGCGGACGCCCTCGGCGTCGGCACCGAGCAGGTGGCGGTGGTCGGTGATCACCTCAACGACCTGCCGATGTTCGCGGTAACCAAGTACTCCTTTGCCGTCGGCAACGGCCACGCGAAGGCCCTGGAGATGGCGCGCTGGGTGGTGGGGAGCAACGTGGAGGGCGGTGTCGGCGAGGTCGCCGACCGCCTCGGGCCAAGCTCGGCGATACCGGGATGGCGGGAGGGCTCCAGACGGTTCTTGTGACCCATATCTCCTGATAAGAGATGCATTAGCGTGCTGTTACGGTGATGATTTCGGGGGAAGGCGGCCCATAGACTCTAAGGAAAGAAAAGTTCGAGTCTGGGAGCCTTTGCCGATGCTGTCTAAAGCGGTCGACGCCGTCCTTTCCGATCTGGTTCCCGCGGAGTCGAGCTCGACGTCCCGGAGGGTCAGGGCTGTGGGGCGGCTGATGGCGCTGCTCGGGGTGGTGCTATTCATCGCGCTAGCCATAGAGGGCGTTACCGTGGTCTTCATCGGGCAGCTGATCGCGCTGCACGTCATCATTGGAATGATCTTGATCCCGGTGATGGCGTACAAGATCGTGGTCGCGACCTATCGCTTCGCGATGTACTACCTGGGCGTGCCCGACTTCAAGCGATCGGGGCCGCCGGAGCTGGTTCTCCGGCTGATCGCGCCGCTACTGGTGATCTCGACGGTCGTGCTGATGGCGAGCGGGGTGGTTCTGGTGATGCTCCACCCGGGAACCCCAACCGCGAACACCTGGCGCTTCATTCACCAGGCCAGCTTCGTAGCCTGGTTCGGCTTGATGGTCATTCACGTGCTCGCCTATCTGAGGCGGGCCTTTGGCACCGCGGCTTACGACCTGAGGTACACCCGGTACCACTCACTCATCGGCAGGCGCGGCCGGTTGATCAGCGTGGTCTTGGCCTCCACCTTCGGGCTGCTGCTCGCGGCGGTGATCTACCCGTACGTCGCGCCGTGGGCTCACTACTTCGCGGTCTTCCACGTGCGCTAGCAGCCGGTACAGGAACCGCCTCCTTACTGGTTAGCGTGTCAGTGTGACTTCGACAGGCGAACTGGTTGAGCTGGGCATAAGGGTTACAGGCGCGTGCCTGGGGGCCATCGGTTCGGCCACGGACTGGTCGTTGACGGAAGCCCGCCGGGGCCAGCACGTGGGTGACCTGGACGCGGACCGGGCGGGGGTGGCGCTTCTTGCCGGTGCCGGGCTCAGTGTCTTCTCGGAGGAGTCGGGCTTTGCCGGCCCGGCGGGTGGTGTGGTGGCGGTGATCGATCCGATAGACGGGTCCACCAACGCCTCCAGGGGTATACCGTACTGGTCGAGCTCTGTCTGCTTCCTGGATGGCGAGGGGCCGCTGGCGGCGGTGGTGCGGTCGGCTCCGCTCGGAGACGTCTACACCGCTATCCGCGGCGGTGGGGCCTACCGCAACGGCACGCGCGTTGCGACCTCGGGCCTGAATGTGCTCTCGGGAGGCATCATCTACGTCAACGGCAATTCGGGAGGCAGGAAGCCGTGGGCCCAGACGCGTTCGCTTGGCTCCGCTGCCTTGGAGCTTGCCCTGATGGCGTGCGGCTCCGGGGACGGGTTCGTCGACTTCTCGGATGGCCTCGCGGTGTGGGACTACGCCGGGGGGACCCTCATCCTCGAGGAGGCGGGGGGATCTGTGGCGAACTTTGATGGATCGGGGGTTACCTGGGAGCTGGTATCCGACCGGCACCGGCTTGTGGCCGGCGCCACCAGGGAGCTGGTGACGGGGTTGATCGAAGTGTTGGCAAATCCACTATGATTGACCTGCCCAGGGCGCTTAGCTCAGTTGGTTAGAGCGGCTGGCTTACAACCAGCAGGTCAGGGGTTCGAGTCCCTTAGCGCCCACCAGGTCAGCGTATGTTTACTAAGTTCTCCTAGGTGGCTGGTGTGAATATGGCCCTTTCAACCTCGCGACACGCCAAGCTGGCCAAAGCCAAGTCCGAAGCTCAGCTTAGACACTGGGTTGGGCCCGATTCTCGAGCGGTTGAGAGGATCTCCTCCTCGCTTTGAAGCCCTTTGGGGCTCCTGCGGTGAGGTGTACCTCCCAGTATCGCTATATGGGTGCGACATTTGTAGGGCGACACGTTCAATGCCCATGAACTCCAACTGAAACGCCGCTGAGCGTGAGGATGCCCTGGGGCGCCGTTGGTGGTTGCGTTGTCGTTGGTGGCAGTGGCAGCGTGGGATGTCCGAGAAATGACAAGGACCCCTTCGCTCCCGTCTTCGATGCATGAGCGCGAAGGGGTCCTCCGAGATGTCCGGAGACACCGATGCTCATTGTAGTGAACGATCCCACCCATGTCGAGCGCGAGTTGTGCGCGGGACGACTGTCCTGTCCCCACTGCGAGGGCGAGCTGCGTCCCTGGGGTCACGCCCGGCTCCGCGTGCTGAGAACCGCGGCCCAGGAGATCGAGCTCCAACCGCGCCGGGCCCGCTGTGGGAGCTGTCGGGTGACTTCGGTGCTGCTGAGCGACGTCTGTCTTTTCCGCCGAGTCGATGAAGTGGCGGTCATCGGCAGGGCGCTTTTGGAAAAAGCCGCAGGCGCCGGACACCGCAGAATCGCCGTGCGGCTGGGCCGGCCCCAAGAGACCGTGCGCGGCTGGCTGCGCAGATTCTCCTCACGGATAGCTCTGATCCAAGCGCACTTTCGCCACTGGGCCCTCGCCCTCGACCCCCGCTTGGAGACGGTCACCCCGCAGGGTTCTCCTCTCGCCGAGGCGCTCGAGGCGATCGGACTGGCGACTCGGGCCGCCAGCCTTGTCTTCGGGCCCCGTGCGGTCTGGTCCTGGGTGAGCGCGATGACCGGAGGCGCCCTGCTCGCCAACACGAACTCACCCTTCCCAGCGCCCCGCTGAGCGGCCATCCTGGTTTCTTGCACCACTCGGTGCCCAGAAGAGACCAGGAGAACGGCGTGAGACCTCACCAAGAAGAACAGAGCCGAGCCCGAGCCGAGGACATCGCGCTCTTTCGCTACGCCCTCGTGCGCGAGGCAGCCGACGACAAGCTGTCCAAGGCCGAACGTGGCGCCCTCGTGCGGAACCTGGCCGACTCCACCCACCGAGGACCCGACGGCGACCCCGTCAGCGTCTCCCGTCCGACCATCGACCGCTGGATCCGCGCCTATCGCGCCGGGGGTTTTGCGGCTCTGTCACCCACGCCGCGACGCGTCGAGGCGCGCACGCCGGCCGGGCTGTTGGCGCTCGCCTGCGACCTGCGCCGCGAGGATCCGGCCCGCAGCGCCGCCCACATCGCTGCGATGCTGGCCGAGAGCCAGGGCTATGCACCCCACCCCCGCACCCTGCAACGGCATTTCCGGGCCCTCGGGCTGACGCGGGCGGCCTTGGGTGCGAACAGCGTCGCCTTCGGGCGCTTCGAGGCCACCCATCCCAACGAACTCTGGGTCGGCGACGCGCTGCACGGACCGGTCGTGGGGGCCAAGAAGGCGATCCTGTTCTGCTTTGTCGATGACCACTCACGCTTGGTCACCGGCCACCGTTGGACCTATGCCGAGGACACCCTCTCCGCCGAGAGCGCACTGCGCCGAGGGATCCTCTCGCGCGGGCTGCCGGCGACGGTGTATCTCGATAACGGCAGCTCCTTCGTCTCCAAGCAGCTGCTGCGCGCACTGGCGGTGCTGGGGGTTCGCCTCGTGCACTCTCGACCGGGCCGGCCCCAGGGCCGGGGAAAGATCGAGCGCTTCTTTCGCACCGTGCGCGAGCAGTTCCTCATCGAAGCCGCCCACTCAGAGATTCCTACCCTCGAGGTGCTCGAGGCGCGCTTTCTGGCCTGGGTGGAGCGGGTCTATCACGCTCGGGTGCATTCGGAGACCGGCGAGACGCCACTGGAGCGCTTCAGCCTGCCCGCAGCGCCCCGGATTCCCCCGATGGCGCTTCTGCGCGAGGCCTTCTTGTTCCAAGAGACGAGGACGGTCACCAAGCTGGCGACGGTGTCGCTCTTTGGGAATCACTACGAGGTCGACCAGGCACTGATTGGACGACGCATCGATCTAGTCTTTGACCCCTTTGACCTCGAGCGCATCACCGTGCGCTACAACGGCACCGACTTCGGTCTTGCGGTCCCTCAGAAGATCGGCCGTCACGTGCACCCGATGGCCAAGGCCACTCCCGAGCCGACACCACCGACCGGCATCGACTACCTCGGGCTCATCGAGGCCCGCCACCGGGGCGCCCTGGGCGAACCCATCGGCTACTCGCGCTTGAACGACCAAGTGCCGAACCCGACCGAATCAACACCAACCCCCAAGAACGGAGAACTCCAATGAGCATCGAACAGGTACGCACGCACTTCGGCTTTTCCAAGATGCCCTTCGGGAAGGACCTGGCCCCCTCCATGCTGCACCGCCATCGCGCTCACCAGGAGGCGCTCGCGCGGATCTCGTTCTTGGTGTCCGAACAGGCCATCGGAGTCCTAACCGGCGAGGTGGGTTCGGGAAAGACCGTCGCGGCGCGCGCGGCGATGTCTGAACTCGAGCCCAGCCGCCACAGCATCATCTACCTGGCCAACCCAGCGGTGGGTGCTCGGGGCATCTACGCCGAGATCGTCGCACGCCTCGGGGGCGAACCACGCTTTTTCAAGTCCGCCCTCATCGCCCAGGCGGGCGATCTCCTGGCCAAGGAAGCCACCGAGCGGGGACGACGGGTCGTTGTGATCGTTGACGAGAGCCATCTGCTCGATGCGGGCCAGCTCGAGGAACTGCGGCTGCTCACCAACGCCGAGATGGACAGCGCCTCCCCCTTTGCCCTGCTTCTCCTGGGCCAGCCGAGCCTGCGGGCTCGACTGCGCCTCGGCACCTTTGCCGCACTCGACCAGCGGGTGACGCTGCGCTACGCGCTTCCCCCGATGAGCGGCGATGAGACCGCGAGCTACGTGGGCCATCACCTCGCGCTATGTGGACGCTCGGACACGCTCTTTTCCGACGACGCTCTATCGAGCATTCATCAGGTCGGCAGAGGTCTTCCCCGAGCGGTGAACAACCTCGCCCGTCAAGCCTTGGTCGCCGCCTATGCCAACCGCAGTGCGATCGTGGACGAGAAGGCGGCCCGCCAGGCCATCACCGAGATGGACGCCGAGTGAAATGACGAGAAAGGAGCCTCATCCTCAACGT
>JAJYHR010000030.1 GCA_021784675.1 Actinomycetes bacterium | reverse complement strand
CTTCTTCGCCGGAGACATCGACCTGATCGAGGCGCTCGGTTCCGAGCTCCTCGTGCACTTCTCGATCGACGCCAAGAGCGTCCATGCCGGCAAGGTGAAGGAGGATCCAGACGCCCTCGCCATGGTTTCGGGAGAGGGAATAGCCCGGATCGGGCCGAAGGTCAAAGTAGCTGCCGGCTCCCGGGTCGAGATCGGTATCGATCCCGAGGAGCTGCAGTTTTTCGACCCGGACGGCGGGGCATCGATATGGGCGTGAGCGTATCGCCAGGACAGCCGGTTTCTTCGGCCGGGTTGGTTTCAAAGGCTTTTGGAAAGGTGGTAGTGATGGGTGGAGCGGATGTTCTTGCCGAGTGGAAGGTAACTCCGGAGGCGGTGCCGGTGGCAAGCCCGGCCCGGTTCCAGGATGGAGCCCACTTCCGGATCGAGATCCCCAGCGTTGAGGGTCCCGCGGTCCTGCGGGCAGTTCTGGATGCAGCGGCCAAGTTCGGGGTCGTGGTGAACCGGGTCTCGCAGGGAAGCGGCGCGATGATGCTGAGCGTGGCCGAGCTGGAAGAGATGGCCAGGATGGGTGCCGATACCGGTATCGAGATCTCGCTCTTCGTCGGGCCCCGGGAGGAGTGGGACATCGGCAGCCTTTCCCGCTCAGCCGACGGCGCGACGCTCGCCGGCCGGCTCCGCGGGACCAGGCAGCTCCGCTACGCCATCGACGACGTCTTGCGGGGGATCGAGCACGGGATCCGCGGCTTTCTCATCGCCGACACCGGGTTGCTCGAGGTGGTCGCGTCGATGCAGAGGCGGGGCGAGATCCCGGCCTCGGTGGTGTGGAAGATTTCGGCGGTGATGGCCCCTTCCAACCCGCTCGCCTTCGCCCAGCTGGAGCGGTTGGGAGGCACCACGGTCAACGTGCCTTCGGACATGACCCTTGGCCAGCTCTCGGAGATGCGGTCGGTGAGTTCGATGCCGATCGACCTCTACGTGGAGGCGCCTGACGCCATGGGTGGGGTGGTGCGCGGGCAGGAGACCGGAGATCTGGTGACGGTAGCCGCTCCCATGTACGCCAAGTTCGGCCTCCGTAACTCGAAACCCCTCTACCCGAGCGGGCTGCACCTGGTCGACGAGGCTATCGCCATCGCCAGGGAGAAGGTCCACCGGGCCAAGGTCGCGCTCGAGTGGGTCGAGGCAGGCGGCTTTGACCTGATCCAGTCCAAGCCGCACGCCGAGGGGCTGGGGATTCCGGAGCCCTAGAGCGTGTGCGCGAGATCGGGTTGGTCAGGAGTGATGCAATGCGCGCCAGCCCAGCAATCCTCCGTACCCGGCGATGCCGAGACCGGAGAGCGCATCGGCGAGGCGAAGCCCGTTCGTTCCTACGCGCCGGCGAAGGATCGCCACCGCGGCCGAGAGGGTGGCAAACCACGCGAATGAGCCGCAACCGACGCCGGCCAGCAGCGCAACCGCGGATGGGCCGGTAGGGGCGATGCGGGCGGTGGAGGCGGCGGCGTAGACCGCCGCCCACGAGAGGATAGTCAGCGGGTTGGAGGCGGTGGCGATCAGGGCGGCGCGCAGCGCCTTAGCCGGCGAGGCGGTCTCGTCGCCGGTCTCCATCCCGGCTCGGATCCGGAGGGCCGCCCACAGCGTGCGCCCTCCGATCGCGAGCAGCACGGCGGAGCCGGCAAGGCCGACTACCAGCCGGAGCTGGACGATCTGGAGCGCCTGAGCCACGCCGGCCATGCCCAGGGAGGCGTACGCGGTATCGATGATCGCGGCGCCAAGGCCGACCCCCAAGCCGGTGAGCAGCCGACCGCGTACCACCGACCGCACGCATAGCAGCCAGATCGGGCCCACCTGGGCGGCGACCAGGAATCCCAAAGTGAGACCGGTTGTAGCCGCATCGAGGGCTGTTCGGGCCATGGTCCAAAGGTTACCATCCGCCGGTGCCTCCTCGCCGGACCCTGCCAGGCGGCGACCTTGGCGCCGCCCACCTCGATCGGCTGCGGACTTCCATCAGGACGTCCCCCGCCAGGCGATCAAGTTCCAACTCGGCGGGGTCGATGATTTTCTAAGGGGCCGTGGCTTAAGGAGTGGTGCATGGTAAAGACTCTCTCGAACAGGGACGTTACCTTTGGAACCGGGGTGAGCGAGAGCGAAGACGAGGCGGAGGTCGCGACCGAAGTTGTTCGATCCGCCCTCGCCGGCCGTACGCCCACCGGCTCCGATCTCTTCCTCGCTTTCCCTGCCACGGGCTATGACATGGCCGCTCTTGCTGCCGCTCTCCAGGAGGAGGCGGCCCCCGCCCGCGTGGTCGGGTGCAGCGCATTTGGAAGCTTTGTCGGTTCCCGGGCCACGAAGGGGTGCACCGGGATCTACGTGCCGGCCGGCGGCTGCTCCTTCGGGGTGGCCGCGTCGGCAAGCCTGGGCGCGGACATCTTCGGGTCCAGCCAGGATGCGGTAGCGAGGGCGCTGGCGGAGGCGGGGGAAGAGTATCCCTATACCGCGGTGGTGCTGCTCACCGACGGCTTCGCCGGAGATCAGCGCGAGGTGGTGCGCGGCGCCTACAGCGTCACCGGGGCGATGATCCCGCTGGTTGGCGGTGCTGCCGCGGCATCGCTTGATGAGCGCTCCACCTATCAGTTCGCCAGCGGGGAGGTCATGGCCAACGGCATGGTGGCCATCGCCATCAACTCCCCAACGCCGCTCGGGGTGGGCGTCCACCACGGCTGGCTTCCGACCGGCGAGTCGATGATCGTCACTCGATCTGAGGGGAACGTGGTGTGGGAGCTCGACGGGCAGCCCGCCGCCGATCTCTACTTTGCTCAGCTGGGCGAGCGCCCCGCTGCCGCAAAAGGCCGGGCGCCTATCGCGGTGATGCACCGCCCCATCGGGATAGTGGCTGGAGCCGGCCGGTACGAGGTTCGGCATGTCGTGGAGATCGATCCCAGGGGGGGCCTGGCCATGTTCGGCTATGTGGGAGAAGGGGCCGTAGTCAGGGTTATGAGCGGCGATGTCGAGCATCTGGTGGACGCCGCGAAGAGGTCCGCCTCCGAGGCAGCGGCCTCCCTCTCGTCGCCTTCGAGAGGTGCCCTGGTCTTCAGCTGCGCCGCGCGCGCAGCGGCCCTGGGGCCGGAGATCGCCCGCGAGGCGGAGGCGGTCTCTGCGGGTTTGGGGACGGCGCTAGTGGGCGGCTTCTTCACCTTTGGCGAGTTTGCCCGGGTCAAGGGGTCGAGCGGTTTCCACAACGCGACCATCGCCGTTCTAGCCCTGTAGGCGGAGCGATGGCTGGTGCCGGTTCCCTCCCTGGCGAGCTGGAAGAGCTTCGCTCCAAGGTAGAGCAGCTCCGCCTGCGCACCGAGCAGGCGGAGAGGGACTCTTCGCGTACCCTGGTTCGCACGACCCGCCTTGCCCAGGTGGTGAAGGTGCTCGGTGAGCATACCGACCTGGAGAGGCTATCGGGGAGGGCGGTGTGCGAGCTTGCCGAGCTCTTCGACGCCGACATCGCGCTTCTGCTGGTTGGCCCGGACCACTCCCTCTCCCTCGGGGGCTCCTGGGGTCTTCGCCCTCGAGACGTGCCGGAGGGTACCGTCGACCTTGCGGGCCTGACGATCGGCGGGAGCGAGATCGGGCGGGCGAGCGAGATGGTGCTGCCGGAGTGGATCGCGCGCTACGGCCTGGAGCACCTCGCCTGGGTACGGCTCTTCGCGCGCGGCGAGTCGCGCGGGGTACTGCTGCTGGCGAGGCGCGCGGACGAGCCGTTCGAGCCGGACGACGAGCGCGAGCTGCGGGCGATGGCCACCAGGATCGGCCTGGCCCTCGACAACGGGCTGCTTCACCGCCGGATGGCCGAGCATCTCGAGCGGCTCGAGCAGCTCCACTCTTTTACCACCGACCTTGCCGCGCTGCTCGACCTGGGGTTTGATGGGGTGGCTGAGGCCATCGTCGAGCGGATCAGCGCCGATGCCGGCGTCGGCGC
>JAJYHR010000019.1 GCA_021784675.1 Actinomycetes bacterium | reverse complement strand
ACCGCTGCGACTAGGTCGTCTTTGGAGCGAAAGTGCGCGTAGAGGGTCGGCTTGGAGACGCCCGCCCGTTCCGCCACCCTATCCACGCAGGTTGCCGCGATTCCGGCGTCGTAGAAGAGTTGGGCGGCTGCGCCAAGTATCCGGCTCTGGGTGCTCGCGCTCGGGGCCATGAATCTACACTAACCGGTAAGTTAAGATTGGTCAACCCGCGAGGGAGACGACAACCAGGGACCCGGCTCCCTCTACCTGATTCCGGTGGTCGCGATACCCTTCACGAACCACTTCTGGAAGGCGAGGAAGACCACCGCAACCGGGATGGTGGTCATCACCGCCGCCGCCATCAGGTACGGCCAGTTCACGAAGTACTCCTGCTGGAACATCACCACGCCAAGGGGAACGGTCCACAGGTTGGGCTGGTTGGCTACCAGCAGCGGAAGCAGGAAGTTGTTCCAGGAGAGCATGAAAGAGATCAGCCCCAACGTCAGCAGCGACGGGATCACTAGCGGGAGGCTAAGCTGCCAGAACATCCGGAAGCGCCCCGCTCCATCCATCGCCGCCGCATCCTCGAGCTCCTCGGGAAGGTTGAGGAAGGCCTGCCGCATCAGGAAGACCCCCACCGCTTGAACCGCGAGCGGGAGGATGAGCCCGTAGTAGTTGTCGAGAAGCCCCAGATCCTTGAGGATGATGTACACCGGCAGCATCACCGACTGGAAGGGGACCATCAGCATGGCGAGCACCCCCAGGAAGAGCAGGCGCTTCCCCCTGAAGTCCAGCCTGGCCAGCGCGTAGCCGGCCATCGAATCGAGCACCAGGTTGGCAACGGTGACCCCGAAAGCGGCGATGGCGCTGTTGCCAAACCAGCGGGCGAGCGGGACCAGCTTCCAGATCTTTACGTAGTTCGCCCAGTCGAAGACCCGCGGGATCCACTGCGGGGGATAGGCCAGCGCCTCCGAGAGCGGCTTCAGCGAGGTGGAGAGGCTCCAGGCGAACGGGATGAACATGGCGAGTGCACCGAAGGCCAGGATGACCAGGTAAGCGGCCCGCGAAATTCGCGACCGGGCGCGCCGGCTCGTACGTCCCTGCGCCATGCTAGTACTCGATCGCCTTCCCGAGCCAGCGGTTCACCACCAGGGTGACGCCCATGGTGACCGCAAAGAGGATAACGGTGGCGGCGGCGCCGTAACCGACCTTGCCGTAGCTGAAGATGTACTGGTAGATGAGCAGGACGACCGTAGTGGTCGAGTGCAGCGGACCACCGGTCCCACCAGAGAGGATGAACGACTGGTCGAACATCTGCAGGGTGCCGATAATCCCCATCACTACCACGAAGAAGGTGGTCGGCTTCAGCAGCGGGACGGTAACCCTGATGAAGCGCTGCCAGGCGCTCGCCCCGTCGATCTCGGCCGCGTCGTAGATGCTCTGCGGTATCGCCTGCAATCCGGAGAGGAAGACCACCATGAAGTAGCCAGAGGTGGTCCAGATGTTCATGATCATGATGGCCTTGAGGGCAAAGAGCGGGTTCGCGAGCCAGTTCGGCCCGTGGAGTCCGAGGGTGGCGAGCAGGCCGTTCAGGATTCCGAACTTGTTGTAGATCCACATGAAGATGATCGAGATCACCGCCGAGGAGCTGACGGCGGGGAAGAAAAAGGCCAGCCGGAAGAAGCCGCGAGCCGGCAGGTTCTGGTTGAGCAGCACCGCTATCACCAGCGCCACCATCGTCTGGGTCGGGACGACCACCAGGGCAAAGCTCGCGGTGTTCGCAACCGCCGTCCAGAAGAGATGGGAGGTGAGCAGGTATCCGAAGTTGGAGAGGCCGGCGTAGTGCATCCGGTTCAGCAGCGACCAGGAGAAGAAGCTCAGGTAGAAGGCGTAGAGGGCCGGCCCAAGGGTGAACAGGAAGAGGAGAGCGATCGCCGGGGCGGTCATGAGCACCCCCATCCGCACCTCGCTCCGCCTCCGCCTCGCCCCCAAACGCGCGGGCCGGCCCCTGCGGGAGCGCTCTCCGCGCTCCGCAGGGGCAACGGTTCCCACCACCGACATCGTGCTAACCGGCCGAATTCAGGATCGACTGCCCGCCCTGCTGCATGTTGGCCAGCGCCTGCGCCGGGCTCTCCTTCCCCTCTATCGCCAGCGTCGTCTGATCAACCATGGTGGTGGAGGAGAACTGGACGAACCCGGGGGGGAAGGTCCAGGCGATCGAGTTGGGGAGCTGGGCAAGGAGCCCCTTGGTAACCGGGTGCTGCTGGTAGTAGGGCAGGCTCACCAGCGACTTCCGGGTAGGAAGGGCAAGCCCGAGCTTCATCCATCGGGTCATGCCCGACCGGCTGGTAAGGTACGCGATCAGCTTCCACGCCGCACCCGGGTGCTTGGAGTCCCTGGTGATCCCGTAGGCGACCGGGAAGGTGAGCGAGACGTTGCTCACCGGCCCGCTGGGCAGCACCGCGGTGTTGTAGTGGATCCCGGGGTAGGTCTGGTTCAGGAAGGGGATCAACCAGTTGCCGGAGAGCACCATCGCCGCCTTGCCCATTCCGAAGGCCTGCCCGCCCCAGCTCGCCCCGACAGTGGTCGGCACGGTGGCGTAGCCGCTGCGGTAGAGGTTGACGAAGTAGGTGTAGCCCCTGACCGATGCCGGCGAGGTGAGAGTGAACTTGGTCATCGACGAGTTCATCACCCCGCCACCCGCCTGGTAGAGGAACTGCGCCCACCGGGGCTCCTGCACCGAGTTGATCAGCCCATAGACGTGCTTGGCCGGATCGGTCAGCAGCTTGGCGTCGGCGGCCAGCTGTGCCCAGGTAGTGGGCGGATGGGCTATCCCGGCCTGCTGGAACATCTGGGTGTTGTAGAAGAGGGCGAGAGGCGACTGATCCTTGGGGATCCCGTATATCTTCCCTCCCTTCTCGAAGAGGGACAGCGAGCTCTTGTAGAAGTCGCCGATCGAGAAGTGCGAGCTGGCGATGTACGAGTTGAGCGGGATCAGATCGTTGTTGGCCATGAAGGTGCTCGACTCGCCGCCGTTGTTCACGTAGATCACGTCGGGGGCGTCACCGGCCACGAACCTGGTCCGAAGAACCGACTCGTAGTTGCTCCCGGAGCCGGAGATCGGTTGGTAGTTGACGTGGATGTTCGGGTAGACCTTGCTGAACCCCTGCAGGTCTTTCGTGAGCAGCTGCGCCTCGACCGGGGACGAGGTCCAACCGGAAAGCGTTACCGTCACCGGCTGGCTCTTGCTGGCCGCAGCGGTGCTCGCCCCACTCCCGCAAGCCGCCAGCAACGCCGCCGCAACCGACAGCGACCCCAACCCCTGCACACTTCTTCGCATCTTTCCATTCATTTCCGTTCACTCCTCCCCGATCTCCTGGACACCAGTCCCCAACTTCCTCCACGGCTCTTTGCCGGCTCCCGGCAACGGCTGGTTACGGCGGTGCCAACTCGAACCCCCAATCCTCTGGGAGGCCACTGTGAGTGGCCTCCCCCCCCGAGCACTCGATCGATACCAGCGAGCCCCCGACGGGCAGCCTGGAGATCCGCACGGGACCCGCTCCCGGCAGCGGGGAGAGCCGGATCCGGCGACCGACCGCATCCACCTCCAGCCCGATCAACGTGGTAGCGGCGAGCCAGGCGGCACCCGCGGCCCAAGCTTGGGGGGCGCAGGCCCCGGGGTACCGGAACGGCCCCCCGGCGGCCCGCTCCTCGCCGGAGAAGAGCTCCGGAAGCCGCCTCGACGGAAAGCGGGAGCCGGCGTCGAGCAGGCCCCCGGCCAGCCGGGTGGCTCCCTCGAGTTCGCCGACCGCCCTCAGGCCCGCGCAGATCAGCGCCGAGTCATGGGGCCAGACGCTCCCCCGATGGTAGCTGTAGGGGTCGTAGGCGAGCTCCTCCGAAGCGAGAGTCCTGACTCCCCAGCCCGAGAAGAGCGATGGAGAGAGCAGCGTGCGCACCGTGGCGTCCCGGAACTCCTCGGGAATCACGCCGGTCCACAGGCACTGCCCCGGATC
>JAJYHR010000075.1 GCA_021784675.1 Actinomycetes bacterium | reverse complement strand
GTACCTTCGCGTCCAAGCCAAGTTCCATTCTTACAGCTTCCGGAACGCGATCCTGATCGCCGCCCAGTTCCCGCAAGCCACGAAGGTGGCCGGCTACCGGCGGTGGCGGGAACTCGACCGGCAGGTGGTTCGCGGCGCCCGGGCAATCCGGATCGTAGCTCCCATCGTCGCTGGCGACGGGGCGTTGGCGGGATTCCGCACCGTCGCCGTCTTCGACATCTCGCAGACGACCGGGAGCCCGCTTCCCCAACCGGTGTCGCTGCTCTCCGGTGACGATCCGGAGGGGCTCTGCGCCGCCCTGGTATCGTGCGCCTCGAAGCTGGGCTTTGCCGTCGAGTTCGGCAGCCTGCCGAGCGGGGTGAACGGGGTGTGCAGCCATGCCAAGTCGCTGATCCGAATCGAGTCACGGAACCCGCGGCTCCATCAGGCGAAGACCCTTGCTCACGAGCTTGCCCACGCCTGCCTGCACCGCGAGCCTGGCGTCGCTGTGCGCACCGCGGAGATCGAGGCCGAGTCGGTAGCCTACGTCGTCTGCAGTCACTTCGGTGTCGACTCCGCCTCCTTCTCCCTCGGCTACATCTCGGACTGGGCCGGGAGGGGAGCCGAGGCTGCGGAGGCGGTCCTGGTGGTCGGGGAGCGGGTCCAGCAGGCAGCGGCCAGGATCATCTCGATGGTGGGCTCGGCTGGCGCCGAGGGTTGACCGCACCGCGATCGGTAGACTTGATTGGACCGTCCTTTTAAGGGCGCAGGAGCTGAGGAGGACCCCACGTGAAAGTCATCGTCTACGGAGCAGACGGCTACATCGGCTGGCCGATGGCGCTGCACCTCGCATCCCTCGGCCACGAGGTGCTCGCCGTCGATAACCTCGCCCGGCGCTCCTGGGACCTTGAGGGGGGAACCGAGCCGCTCAACGAGATCGCGAGCTTCGACGAGCGGGTTTCGGTCTGGAACTCCCTGGGGCAGGGGAAGCCGATCACCCACCGGATCTACGACATCTGCGACTACGAGGCGGTGGCGTCCGACATCGCCTCCTTCTCCCCGGAGGCGGTGGTCCACTTCGGCGAGCAGCGCTCCGCCCCCTTCTCGATGATCTCCCGGGAGCACGCGGTGAGGACCCAGGTCAACAACATCGTCGGCAACCTGAACATCCTCTTTGCCATCCACGACATCAATCCGGAGATCCACCTGGTGAAGCTGGGCTCGATGGGGGAGTACGGCACCCCGAACATCGACATCGAGGAGGGGTACCTCACCATCACCCACAACGGGCGCACCGACACCCTCCCCTACCCGAAGCTCCCGCACTCCTTCTACCACCTCTCCAAGGTGGCCGACTCCTACAACATCCACTTCACCTCCCGGGTCTGGGGCCTGAGGGCGACCGACCTCAACCAGGGCGTGGTCTACGGGGTCTCCACCCCCCAGACCGACATCGACCCCCGGCTCGCCACCCGCTTCGACTACGACTCGGTCTGGGGCACCGCCCTCAACCGCTTCACCATCCAGGGCTCCCTCGGCTACCCGATCACCGTCTACGGCAAGGGCGGCCAGACCCGCGGCTACCTCGACATCCGTGACACCATGGCCTGCATCACCCTGGCGCTCGAGAACCCGCCCCAAGCGGGGGAGTTCCGGGTCTTCAACCAGTTCACCGAGCAGTTCTCCCTGAACGACCTGGCCGATACGGTGGCGGCCGTCGCCACCAAGCGCGGCCTCGACCCCCGGATCCTCCACCTCGAGAACCCGAGGGTGGAGAAGGAAGAGCACTACTACAACGCCAAGCACTCGGCCCTGATCGACCTGGGCCTCGCCCCCCACTACCTGGCCGAGACCCTGATCGACTCGCTCTTTGACTTCGTCACCCGCTACCGGGACCGCATCGACTCCGAGCTCCTGGAGACCCCCACGGTCACCTGGCGAGACGGCGCCAACGACGTCTGGCGCAAGCACGCCGACCTCGCCATCGCCCGGGAGAACTTCCAGAGAGAGGGAAAGGGAGTCATCGACCGGTCGCTGTAGCGGCTAGCTCCCGCCCAGCGAGCCGAGGTCGATGCTGGTCGAGGGGCCGACCTGATCCCAGCGGTCGATGTGGCAGGTAAAGACCAGGACCTGGTGGCTCTTTCCGGCCTCGTACAGCACCCGGGCCATCCCCTGGAGGCGCCCGTTGTCGGAGTTCACCAGTGCATCGTCGAGGATGAGAAAGGCGGGAACGCCGCTCTCGGCGACCAGGTCAAGGAAGGCGAGCCGGGTCAGGGTGGCGAGCTGCTCCCGGGTTCCGTAGGAGAGGAGCTCGAAGCTCTCCCTGCCTTCGGGGCTGGTTCGCGCCGGCATGAAGCTGTCGGTGATCTCCAGGGCCTTGCCGGTGTTGAGGAGGCCGAAGTAGGAGTTGAGCCGCTCGCGGATCGGGCCGGTCAGCTGCTCCCGCAACGCCTCGATCTGGGTGGTGGCCGCCTGCTTGAGCAGCTCCAAGCCGGCGATGGCGCTCTTCAGCTGCCCCTGCCGGCGGCGGTGGATCTCGAGTTCGGCCTCAAGCTGTTCCAGCCGGCTGTGGTTCTCGCTGGCCCGGGCGCCGTAAAGGGTCGTCTTGATCGCGGTCATCTCGTCCCGCACCGCCTCGGCCTCCTCCTGGGCGCTCTTCTCCGCCTTGGTCAACCGGTCGATCTCGGAGGCGAGCCTCTGCTCCTCTCCCGGATCGAAGGCCTGCCGCGCCACCGAAACCTGCTCTCTGGCAGCCTCGGCAGCGACCTTGGCCTGTTCGTGCTCGCGATCGGCCTTGTCGAGATCCGCCTCCGCCTGGATGGGGTTCAACCTCCAGGAACTCTTGCCCAACGAGGCCTCGAGCGTGGCCACGGTTGCCTTGGCGGCGGCTAGATCGCTCTCGCTCCGGCTCAGCTCATCTTTGGCACTCCGCTCGAGTTCGCGCGCTTCGGCCAGCTCCTCCTCGGTGGAGTGGTCGCCTTCCACGGGGATCTCGCCGGCACCGGCGGCCGTCTCCTCGAGCGCAGCCTCCTCCGCTCTCAGCTGCTCGATCTGCAGCTTGAGCGGTTCGAGCCCGTTTCTTGCACTCGCGGGGTACGCGGCCCTGGCGACCTCGATCTCGAGGGTGGCTGACCCTCGTTCGGCGGCCCTGGCGACCAGGTCGGCAAAGCCGGAGGCGCCCAACCGGCCGATCTCTGCCGCCAGATCGCGCCGGTCGGCCTCGAGCTTGCCCCAGTCGTCGGTGCCGGTCCCCGGATCGGTGGCCACCTCGATCACGCCAGGGACCAGGATGCGGTGCGACCGGGCCAGCGTCTCCTCCCGCTCCCCGGCTACCGGCTGGCCGTCGAGGAGTATCTCCAGGCCGCCCAGGCTGGTGACCTTGAGGCTTCCCGAGACGGCCTCTAGGCGGATCCTACGCTCCTCGAGCTCCTGCCATCGCAGTTGGACATCGTCGAACTCCTGCTGCGTGAAGCCGGGCAGCCGCCTGCCGGCAGAGGCGATCCTCGCCTCCAGCTCCAGGGCCTGCTCCAGATCGGCTTCGAGCCCGCCTCGAAGGCTCCGCGCCTCTTCCAGCTTTTTCCGGTCCTCGAAGCGCTTCCGGCGCTGCTCGCGCGCCGCCACCGCGTCTTCGATCTCCCTCACCCTGCCGCGCCACCGGTCGTGAAGATCCCGGGCGCTCGCCGTCTCGCCTTGCAACGTGCCCAGCCGCTCCTGCTCCCGCTGGAGCTCGCCGGAGCCCTCCTCGAACTCCCGCCTCTCCCGGCGCAGCGTATCCAGGTGCTGCAGGTGCAGCGCCTCCGCCGCCTCCGCCGCCTTTGCCTGCTCCTCCAGGTTGGAGAGCTTCTCCCCCCGGGTCTCCAGGTCCTTGCGGTCTTGGCTCGCCCGCTCCAGGTCCTTGCGGTAGCCGGCGGCGCGGCGCCGTGCCCGGCCCTCGTCGTCGCCCTCCCGGAGCTGGTCCAGCCGCGACGCCTGCTCGCTGAGCCGGTCGAGCTCTCCGGTGATCTCTTCGATCTCGCGCTCGTGGCGCTCGATCTCGC
>JAJYHR010000171.1 GCA_021784675.1 Actinomycetes bacterium | reverse complement strand
CTCTTCTTGTCTGGAACAACCAGATACGATGGACTCTACTAGTACGGCATACAGCGTAGCGCAAGCAAAGGAGTTAACCAGCGCTGTCAACCAATTACTCCCGGCGCAGCAGCCGCCGGACCTCGCCGACGTCCGCCTCGATCTGCAGCAGCAGCTCGCTCTGGTCGTCGAAAACCCGCTGCTCCCGGATCCTCGCCGCGAACTCCACCCGCATAGTGGTACCGTAGAGATCCCCTCCGAAGTCGAGGACGTGCGCCTCGAGCAGGCGCAGCCCGCCGTCGGGGTAGTACATCGGCCGGGTCCCCAGGGAGACCGCCGCCAGCCTCTCCTCTCCGGCGACCACAGTACGTCCGGCGTAGACGCCGTCCGGGGGCTTTACGAAGCTGGGCGGGACCACCACGTTGGCGGTGGGAAAGCCGAGCTGCCTCCCCCGCCGGTCCCCGCTGGCGACCACTCCCTCCATAGCGAATGGCCGCCCCAGCAGCAGCTCCGCCTCCGGCAGCCTCCCCTCCTGGATCAGCAGCCTGATCAGGGTGGCCGAGATCGGCTCGGAGTCGGAGAGGCCGGCGACGCCGCCCACCGCCCCAACCTTCGTGAGCTCGAGCGCCACCGCTTCGAAACCCAACTCCCTGCCGAGCGCGGCGAGCGTCTCCGGCGTTCCCGCCCCGCGGGCCCCAAAGGTGAAGTTGTCCCCAACGACCACAACCGCCGCCCCTAGCGTCTGGCGCAGCGTAGCCCGAGCGAACTCCTCAGCGCTCTGCGCCGCCCTGTCGTGGTCGAAGTGGAGCAGGTAGAGGTAGTCAACGCCAGCCTCCTCCAGCACCTCGTCCCGCATCGACGGGCTCATAAGCAGCTTTGGAGCGCGCTCCGGCGCCAGCACCGACAGCGGGTGGCGGTCGAAGCTCACCGCGACCGAAGGGATCCCCAGCTCGAGTGAGCGCTCCCGCGCCGTCTCCAGCAGCACCCGGTGGCCAACGTGGATTCCGTCAAAAGCGCCCACCGTCACCACCGACCGGTCGAGCGCGAACTCCAGCGACTCCTCTTCCCGAACGACCTTCACGGCGACCTCCGAAGCACGATGCGCGGGCGCAGCCTGCCTCCCTCCGGCACGCCAAGCCCCAGCGGTTCCCCTGGCTCATCCTCACTGTAGACCATGGCGGGCAGGCCTCCTCCGGCCTCCACCGGCTGGCCGCTGAGGAAGGCCCGCGCCAGCCCGGCGGCGATCGCCACCCGGCCCACCCCCGGAAGGATCTCCTCGGGCAGCAGCAAGCCACCCCCGTCTCCAACCTCCTCCAGCTTCACCGCCCGTTCGATCCCGACCGCGCCCACGCGGACGCGCCGGAGCGCGAAGATGCACCCCCCGGTACCAAGAAGCTCGCCCAGGTCGTGGGCGATGGAACGGATATAGGTACCCGACCCCACCTCCGCCCGCACCCGGATGCGGAGAAAACCTCCTTCGATGTAGACCTCCTCCAGCTCCAAGCTCTTCACGCTAACCGCCCGAGGGGCGAGCTCGACGGCGGCATTCGCCCGGGCGAGCTCGTAAGCCCGCTTACCGGCCACCTTGAGCGCCGAAAAGGCCGGAGGGACCTGGAGAACGTCGCCTACCAACCGGCCCAGCGCCGCCTCGATCTCGGACGTCTCCAGCCTCACCCCGGGCCTCTCCGACACCACTGCTCCGTCGGTGTCGAAGCTGTCGGTCTCCAACCCCAGAACGATCCCGGCCTCGTAGGCCTTGTCGACCCCGATCAGCAAGCTGAGCAGCCGCGTATACGAACCCATCGCCACCAGCAGCAGTCCGGTTGCCAGCGGGTCGAGAGTGCCGGCGTGGCCCACCCTCCGGGTGGCGAATCGCCTCCGCAGCACGTTGAGCGCGGCGTTGGAGGAGATCCCTTCCGGCTTGTCAATCGCGTACAGACCGCCGGCTGCGGTTGAACTCAATCCTCACCCGCCGGGTTGGATCCGCTTGAGAACCCGTTCGATCTCCTCGGCCGAAGCCAGCACGCTGTCGGCCTCGAAAGAGAGGTGCGGCGTCCGCTTCAGCCTGACCTGGGTAGCGATAGAGCGCTGGAGATGCGGCCGCGCTCGCTCCAGCGCCTCTAGCTGCGCCTCGTCAGCCGAGGCCACCAGCACGACCGCAAAGCGCAGATCCGGCTTGACCACGACGTCGGTCACCGTAAGCAGGCCTAACTCCCCGTCGACGTCGGTTAAGCGCTCGATCTCCTCAGCGATCACCTCCCTGAGGAGCTTGCCCACCCGGTCGACCCTGGAGTAGCGGCCTCCGCCGCGCCCAGCCGACACTCTATCAGCTCCTGGGAATCTCGCGCAGGTCGTAGGTCTCGATCACGTCGCCGGCGTGGAGGTCCTGGAAGTCGGAGAGGCCGACGCCGCACTCGAACCCGGTCTGCACCTCCCGCACGTCCTCCTTGAACCGCCGCAGCGAAGAGATAGAGCCCTTCCAGAGGACGACGCCGTCGCGAAGGAAGCGAACCTTGGAGCCGCGGGTCACCACTCCCGAGCGCACATAGCACCCGGCGACCGCGCCCACCCGCGGGATCCGGAAGACCTCGCGGACCTCGGCCTCGCCGGTGACCACCTCTTCGTACTCCGGCTTCAGCATGCCGACCACCGCGGCCTCGATGTCCTCGATGACCTGGTAGATGATCTCGTAGGTCCGGATCTGAACGTGCCGGGCCTCGGCCCCCTCGCGAGCCCTCCGATCGGGGCGCACGTTGAAGCCGATGATCAACGCATCGGAAGCCGCGGCAAGCGTTGCGTCGCTCTCGGTGATTCCACCGACCGCCTTGTGGATGATCGCGAGCTTGACGTCGTCGCGGCTGAGCTTGAGCAGCGCATCCGCCAGGGCCTCCAAGCTTCCCTGGACGTCCGCCTTGAGGATGATGTTGAGCGTCGGCACCTCGCCCTTTTGAATCTGCTCGAACAGATCCTCAAGACGGGCCCCGCTGGCGCCGACCGACTTGGTGGCATTCTGGGCAAGCCGGAGCCGCTGCTCCCGGGACTCGCCGACCTCGCGGGCGCTAGCCACGTCGGCGGTGACCCTGAACTGGTCCCCTGCACTCGGGACTTCGGAAAAACCGAGAACCTGGACCGGCATGGACGGAAGCGCGCGAGTCACCTTCTCCCCCCGGTCGCTGAGGAGCGCCTTCGCCTTCCCCCAAGCCTGCCCGGCGACCATGGCGTCACCGACGGCCAGCGTGCCCGACTGCACGAGCACCGTGGCCACCGGGCCGCGGCCGACGTCGAGGTGACCCTCGAGCACCGTTCCGTGAGCCCTTCCACTGGGGTTGGCCTTGAGCTCGAGAACCTCGGCGAGCACGATTACCTGCTCGAGCAGGTCATCAACCCCCAGGTTCTGGAGCGCGGAGACCTCGACCATGATGGTGTCGCCGCCCCACTTCTCCGGGACCAGCTGGTACTCGGAGAGCTGCTGCATGACCCGGTTCGGATCGGCATCGGCTCGGTCGATCTTGTTGATGGCGACGATGATCGGCGCCCCGGCCGCCTTGGCATGGTTGATAGCCTCGATGGTCTGGGGCATCACGCCGTCGTCGGCGGCTACCACCAGGATGACGATGTCGGTGACCCCGGCACCGCGCGCCCGCATCGCGGTGAAGGCCTCGTGGCCAGGGGTGTCGATGAAGGTGATCTTGCCGCTCTCCAGCTCGACCTGGTACGCGCCGATGTGCTGGGTGATGCCGCCGGCCTCGCCGGCCACCACGTTAGTGTGCCGGATCCGATCAAGAAGAAGGGTCTTGCCGTGGTCAACGTGACCCATCACGGTCACCACTGGGGGGCGCGACGCCACCTGGTCAAGATCGACGGTGTCGTCGACGTCCAGGTACTTGGCGGCAAGCACCGCCTCCTGCTCCTGGCCCGGATCGACCAACCGCAGCTGCGCGCCCAGCTCATCGGCGTAGAGCTCGATCATCTCGTCGGAAAGGCTCTGGGTTGCCATGACCACCTCGCCCTGCAGCAGCAGGAACCGGATCAGATCACCGGCCGAGCGGTTGAGCTTGGGGGCAACCTCCTGTGCGGTGCTCCCCCTCTCCACGATCACCTCGTAGTCG
>JAJYHR010000071.1 GCA_021784675.1 Actinomycetes bacterium | reverse complement strand
CCCGGTGGCAACGACGCCCCGGTGGACAACCGGAGGCCGCCTCCCCGGCCACGAGGTTCGCGAAGCCACCGCCTCGGCGGCTTTCGCCACCGACTCGGTGAGCGGAGAGGAGGCCGGGATCACCGGCGACGCCATCCCGGGGAGGCGTCCGGGACCCTTGAGGAGCGGGGTGAGATCCAGGTGATGGTCGAGCGCGCCGGTCGCGACGACGATGTCACCGGTTTGAAGACCAGCCCCGAGCGCGCCGGCGACGCCGGAGACCACCACCGCCGAGGGAGACCAGCCCATAATCGCGACAGCCGCCGCCGAGGCCGCGTTGACCTTCCCGATGCCGCAGCGAACCAGCACTACCGGAAGGCCCCCGACCGACGTTTCGAAGACGCCGCTTCCCAGCCGCGACACCGGCGGGGCAGAAAAATACCGCTCGACCAGCGAGCGCGCCTCCTCTTCCATGGGAACGATCAGGGCAATCGGAGCGGGTTTACCATTACTCACGGTACCTTGACTCTATCCGAGCCGGCGACGCCGCACGATCGCCAGAGGGACCGCGGGCCCCGGCGAGCAGCCGGAGATCAGGGAGGGTGCAGCTGGAGAAGGGCCATGGTCACCACCTGGAGGTAGAGGGCTACGATCAAGAGCCAACCGGACTTGCGCGGTGCGCGCGTAAAGGAAACCAACGTGCCGGAAACGGTTCTGGATCTTCAGAGCCCCCTCGAGCTGCTCCGAGGTGATATGCCCCCCGCTCCAAGCAGGGCTTCTCCGATCCGGTTGCGGCTGGCATGCACCTCCTCCCATCGTCCCAACCGGCCAGCGGTCCGGTGGCGCCTCGCCGCCACCGCGAAACGCCTCCCGACCTCCAAGTCGAGAGCGATGGGCTAGGCCAGCTCCTTCTCGTAGGTCTGTCCGACAAGATCCACCCCGAAGCTGTGGTGGAGCTCCTCGTCAACCAGCTGGAATCCGGCGGCACGGTAGATCCGGGCGGCGGAGGTGAGCGGATCGTTGGTCCACAGCACCATCCGGCGGTAGCCGGCCTGGCGAGCGAAGCTAACACAGGTATCGACCAGCCTCCGCCCGGTGCCCTGACCGCGCGCGATCGGATCGACCAGGAGGATGCGAAGCTGCGCGGTCTCCTGGTCCTTGGCTACGCAGAAGACGCACCCGACTCTCCGGCCACCGGCCTCGGCGATCCAGGCCGCCTCCCGCTCAGGGTCGTGCTCCTGAGCGTAGGAGGCCACGATACCGGCGACGAGCGCTTCGAAGTTTGGGTCCCAGCCGAACTCCTCCGCATACATTTCCCCGTGGGCCATCACCACCCACCCGAGGTCCCCGGCCTTCCCCAGCTCCCGGATCCTGACCACCTGACCACCTCTTTCCAGCGCGGATCGCTACTACCACGACTGTTTCAGTATTAGGATAGCACCGTGACCGAAGCAGAACCAGCTCCCTCGGCGCGAAAGATCGAGCTGCTCGAGGCGGCGTACTCCTATGCTCTTTCCCACGGGCTGGCCGACCTCTCTCTTCGCCCGCTGTCGGCTGCCATCGGCACCAGCCCCCGAGTGCTGCTCTTCCTCTTCGGGTCCAAGGACCGGCTGCTGCAGGCGATCCTGGCGCGCGCGCGGGCGGACGAGCTCGCCATGCTCGAGGGCCTCCGCTGCGATCACCCCGGAGCCGGTCTCCCGGAGGCGATGCTCAAGGTCTGGGAGTGGCTCGCCGACCCCCTCCACAGGAAGCTCCTTGCCCTGTGGGTCGAGGGCTACGCCCGTTCGCTGACCCGCGAAACCGGTCCCTGGGTCGACTTCGGCCACAAGAGTGTCGACGACTGGCTGGAGGTGCTCGCCACCTACCAGCCGGAAGAGGTCCGCAGCACCGGCGCCGGAGCTGCCCAGCGCACCGCCGCGCTCGCCATCCTCCGAGGCGCGCTGCTCGACCTGCTCGCCACCGGAGACGAGGGGAGGACCGGCGCGGCAATCCGGCGGCAGCTTCCCAGCTTCTCCTCCTAGCGCTCACCGGGAGTGGAATCGAAGCGGCCCAAACGGGGCGCCAGCACGGCTCGAGAGCCCCGGTGCCGGATCAGCCGACCGTTGCGTGCGGAGTCATGATCGCTCCCCGCGCCACCAGCGCTTCAAACTCCTCCCCGGTCAGCGGCTGAGAAAAGTAAAATCCCTGAACGTACTGGCAACCGATCCGCGCCAGCTCCTCCAGTTGCTCGGGCCTCTCGACGCCCTCCGCCACCACCGTGAGCTCGAGGGCGCGCGCCAATCCCATGATCGCGCCGATGATCGCCGAGTCCTGGCGATCGGAACCCAATCCCTCGATGAAAGACCGGTCAATCTTGAGATACTGGACTGGAAGCTGCTTGAGGCGAGCAAGCGAGGAGTACCCGGTGCCGAAGTCATCGATGCCCACCGGTACGCCGACTGCCTCCACCGCCGCCAGGTTCCGAGCCCCTCGTGGCCCGGCCTCCATGAGCGCGCCTTCGGTCACCTCCAAGTGCAGAAGGGAGGGCGGTATTCCAGCCTCCGCCAAGGCGGCGGCAACGGTTGCAGGCAGATCGTCCCGGCTGCCCTGGGGTGAGGCGATGTTGACCGAGACCGCCGGAGGGTTGGTGCCGGGTGGGGAGGCGAGCCTCCACTTCGCCGCCTCCCTGCAGGCTTCCCGGAGGATCCAGGTGTCCATCTCCGCCATCAGGCCGCTCTCCTCGGCGACTGCGAGAAACTCGGCCGGCGGCACCAGCCGCCCGTCCCTGTCCTCGTAGCGGAGCAGTGCCTCCCCGGCGGTTACCACCCCGTCCCGGATGGAGACGATCGGCTGGTAGAGCGCGCGGAGCCTCCCTTGCTCGATTGCTTCCCGGAGCTCGCGCTCGACGCCAAGCCGAGCCACCGCCTCCTCGCGGAAGCGCTCGTCAAAGACCTGGCAGCAGTCCCTTCCCCGCTCCTTGGCGCGGTACAGAGCGGTATCCGCGTCGCGCAGCAACGCCTCGGCCGACCGGCCGGACATGGCGGTCAGCGCGATTCCCTGGCTCGCGGTAACCGTCACCTTGGACCCTTCAATCACGATCGGCCAATCGCCCACGGCGGCCCCGATCCGCGCCGCCACGGTGAGGATGTCGGATGGGTCGTGGAGATCCTCGCAGATCACGATGAACTCGTCCCCGCCCAGCCGCGCGACCGTGTCGCTCGCCCGGGCAGCCTCCCGGAGCCGCCTCGCAACCTCGACCAGCAGGAGATCGCCGGCACCGTGACCCATGCTGTCGTTTATCACTTTGAAGCGATCCAGATCCAGGAAGATCACCCCGACGCCAGTCCCCAACCTCTCGGACCTCGACAGGGCGATGTCCAGCCTCTCGGTCAAGAAGGTGCGGTTTGGAAGGCTCGTCAGCGGGTCGAGCAGCGCCTGCGATCGACTGTGGTCGAGGAGGAGCGCCTTCTCCACAACCAGGCCGGCAACCTCGGCGAAGTGGGCTAGGAAGGTGCCGGCATCCTCGAAATCGGAAGAGATCCGCTCCACGATCACCGCCCCCGACTCCCAGCTCCCGTGCTTGAGAGGGAACGCCGCGGGCGCGGTCCCGAACCTCTCCCCAATCTGCTCGGCTCTGGTCCAGACCGGAAAGCTATCCTCTCGCCCGGACGCCGCAGCCCGCACCAGGCGCTCCCCCTGGGGGATGTAGAGGGCCACCGCACCGGCGCCGGCATCGGCGCTGATCCGCTCGACGATGGCCTCAGCCACCCCATCAAACCCCAGGTCGAGCAGCGCGGCAAGGTCGGTGGTAAACGAGTGGAGCTGCTCGAGCCGCTTGAGATGATCGGCCATCCGGCGGTGAAGCAGCCCGTTGTCGAGGGCCAGGCCGATCCTGGTGGCCATCGCCCGCAGCTCGCGCTCGTCGTCCAGCTCGAACGGCTCGTCCGCGCGCCTCGCCAGCATGAGCAGCCCGCGCGACTCGCCGCGCGCAAAGAGGCGCACCCAGGCGAGGTGCTCCAGGCCGTAGCTCGCGATCCACTCCGGCAGCACCATCTCGCTCGCCCGCCCGATCTCGCTCCCGCCGATCGTCAGGCCCGCAAGGTCGACGGTACCCTCCGGCACGTCTCGAGGGCGAAGACCCCAGGAGCCCCCGAG
>JAJYHR010000064.1 GCA_021784675.1 Actinomycetes bacterium | reverse complement strand
GAGCGGCTGCAGGTCGGGAGAGCCGATCGGAAGCTCGGTATCGGCGATGCCGGCCTTGGCGGAGGCGTAGACGATCGGGAAGTCGATCTGGCTCTCCGTCGCCCCCAGCTCGATGAAGAGATCGAGAACCTGGTCGATCACCTCGCCGGGCCTCGCGTCGGAACGGTCGACCTTGTTGATGACCACGATGATCGGGAGCTCGCGCTCGAGCGCCTTGCGGAGGACGAAGCGGGTCTGTGGCAGGGGACCCTCGGCCGCGTCGACCAGCAACAGGATCCCGTCCACCATGAAAAGGGCACGCTCCACCTCCCCCCCGAAGTCGGCGTGCCCTGGCGTATCCACCAGGTTGATCTTGACGTCGTCGTAGAATACGGCCGTATTCTTGGCGAGGATGGTGATCCCCTTCTCGCGCTCGAGGTCGAGAGAGTCCATCACCCGATCGGCGACCTCCTGGTTCTCCCGGAACGCTCCAGACTGGCGGAGCAGCTTGTCCACCAGGGTCGTCTTCCCGTGGTCGACGTGAGCTACGATGGCAACGTTTCGAATCTGGCTGGTCAGGGGGTGCTCCTACGGAATCTTGAGGTGAATCGACCATAGCCCCACGGCTGCCTCTGTTCCAGGTCACGCCAGCGGGAGCCGCTATCGCCGCTCCATCGAATTGCCCGCCCAGTCTAGCCGGGAGAGCGAGGGTTCTCGCCAGGCTGATCGCCACAGGGGGGCCGGCGCTCTCTCAACTCCCGCTCCACGTCGGCCCAGGTCATCGGCTCCGGGTCCTCGCCCGCCGCTTCGCGGTTGCTCGCCTTCACCAGGATGCGGAGCGCCACCGTCCAGAGCACCCCCAGGTTGAGGAGCTTGGAGACAGCACCCGCGAGCTGCTGGTCGGCCGCGGCGGAGACCCCGAAGAGGAGGTGGACGCCGCGGGCAAAGCCGGGGTAGAAGGAGTGGTGCGCGAAGATGAGAGCGATCGCCGGGATCGACGGCACCAGGCTCTGGGCCACCAGGTATCCCACCCTTGCACCGGTCGACAACCGCCGTGTCGCCGGGAGCAGTTGGAGGGCGGGAAGCCAGAGAGCAACCCCCGCCACCAGCAGGAGCAGCTGGAGGTAGATGAGGGCGATCACCGATCGGGCCTGGAGGGCGACGACCGGCGGAAGCATCGAGGCGACCATGAGGGCGGTGTAGGCCACGGTAGCCGTAATGGGCCTCGACAGCGCGCGGGCCAGGGCGCCTGCCGCCGGGAGGTCGAGCAGCCTCCGGTAACGGCTGGAGGGGATGCCGAGGAGGATCAGCGGCACCGCCGCCAGGACGATCACCAGGTTATGGGAGACGTACGCCGTCACCGACCAGTTCCGGGCGAGCTCGAGCGCAGGCCACGACTCCACGCCCGCCAGCAAGAGGACGCCAGCGAGGTAGCTCCACCGCTTCCTCTGCGTAAACCGGGAGCGCTCGCGGCCGGAGGCGAGGAAGCGGAATCCGGCCAGCCCGGCGGCCAGGATGAGCATGCCCCCTATCGGGGTGCTGAACCCGGCTGCTGCCCCGATGGCAAGTGCGACCATACTTCCTCTGGCAAGCTTACCGAAGGGCGGCGCGCTAGTTGGTGCCCGCACCCGGGTTGCGATCGTTGTATGGTGGTGGTCAAAGGTCCTTGGTGATCCTGGCGGCCCGGAAGGTCTGAGGAGGATGGCGATGGCCGGTGACGAGAGCCTCGAGAGGCTGATCAACGTCTTCGAGATTCTGGTGAGCACCGACCGCCCTCTTACCCACGAAGAGATCCTCGATAGCGTGCCCGGGTTCCCGCAGGGGCGCGAGGCCCGTTTGCGGGCCTTCGAGCGGGTGAAGTTCTCCCTCCGCGACCTGGGCATCCCGGTGGAGGTGGTCACCCTGCCCGGCAAGTCGGTGGTCGGCTACCGGATCCGCCGCGAGGACGTCGAGCTCGACCTCGATTTCACCCCGGAGGAGGCGGGCGCGCTTGAGAGCGCGCTCGGGTGCGCCAGCTTTGCCGACGGGTCTGGAACGGTGTTGAACAGCCATTTTGGAATTCTCTACCGCCAGGCCGCTCCGATAATCTGGCAGGTGTCCGACCTCTCGCACGTTCCCGAGGTCATCACGGATGCCCTCAGGCGCTCGCGGGAGGTCTCCTTTGTCTACCGGGGGACGCCGCGCACTGCTCGCCCTTACGGCCTCCTCTCGCGGTGGGGGCGGGTATATCTCGTCGCCGAGACCGCATCCGGCGAGCTCAGGAACTACCGCGCCGATCGGCTGCAGGAACCGATCGTGGCGGGCGCCAGCTTCGAACGCTCTCCCGGCCGCGATCTGGGATCGGCGCTCCCTCCACACCCGTGGCTGCTGGAGGTGGACGATCTGGTCGAGATCAGGCTCTCCGGTCCCCGCGCGGCGCTGGCGGCGCTGGGCGCGCAGGAGCTGGAGCCCGTCGGAGACGGAGCCATCGGCACCGCAGCCACCACCAACGTCGACCTGGTGATCGCTGATCTGATCAGCTACGGCGGAGAGGTGCTCCCGGTCGCGCCGCCTGCGATCAGAGCGCGGATGCGCGCGGCGGTGGACGAGAACCTCTCCAGCCTCGGCTCCCGATGGTCGGTCGGTGGCTCGAAGCGCTCCTTTCCCAGGCAGCGCCGGAGGCCCCAGAGCATTCAGGAGCGTTTCGCGATGGTCTCCAACCTGCTCGCCTTCCTGAGGAGCCGCGGCAACAGCGCCAGGCTTACCGAAGTGGCTGGAGCGCTCGGCCTCCCGGTCGAGAGCGTCGCCAGCCTGCTCGAGACGGTTTCGCTCTGCGGGATCCCTCCCTACAGCCCGGACGTGCTGCTCGAAGTGGTGGTCGACCGGGAGGAGGACTACGTCGAGGTCAGCCTGGAGAGCCCGCTCGCCAAACCGAAGAGGGTCGGTCCCATCGAGGCGATGATCGCCCTTGCTACCGTCGAGGCGGTGGTCGCCGCCGCCGGTGGCGAGCTCGCTCCCGAGGATCTACTCCACCTCCGAGCCGCTCGCGGGAAGATGGAGGCCGCGCTCTCTGCCCAGATCCTCGACTCCCTGGTCTACGTGGACGATCTCGATCTCCCTCCCGAGGTCGGCGTCCTTCGCGGCGCGATCGTGGCCGGGGCTTGCGTGGAGTTCCAGTACGCCTCCCCCTACTCCGCGATCGGTCCGCGCCACGTAGCTCCGCTCCAGATCTTTGCCCTCTCCGGCCTGTGGTACCTTTACGCCGCCGGCGAGAGCGGACCCAGGCGCTACCGCCTGGACCGGATCTCGCAGATCCGGTCCGTTCCCACCGACGGCTGCGTCGGGGAGCAGGCCCGGCGCGCCGCCCTCTCCGAGCTGCAGAGGGAGGATCTTCTCGCGCTCGAGGACGGGATCTGGATGGAGGTTCGGGCTGATCCAGCGGCCGAAGTGGTGCTCGACTACCTGGCGCGGGGTAACTTCGAGCCGCTCGCGGACGGCCGGTTCAGCGTGGTTGCCCACTCTGATGCCTGGGCCGCCGGCCTGATTCTCGCCCTCGGCGCGAGGGCCTCCGGCGAGGCAAGCGCGGCGGCCCTCGCGCTGGCGAGGAAGTTGGGCAGCGCCATAGCGACGGCGCTCTCGGCCGAAGGTCCAGGTTAGGCCGTGGAGTCGCGGCTCGAGCGGGCCCTCGCCGTTGCGAGGCACGGGGTGCTGAGCACCACCGGGGTTGGCGGGTCGGTTCACTCGGTGCTGGTGAATCCGTACCGGTTTCGCTCCGCCGCCGGGATCTTCAGCCAAGCCGCCTCGGTCAAGGTGGCGAACCTTTCCCGCCTACCCCGCGCCACTCTCTGCTTGCTCTCGGGGTCGAGATATCTGACCGTAGAGGGGGAGGTGGAGCTGTGCCGCGACCCCGTCGCCATCGAGGAGGCGGCCGTGGCGTTCGGGGCCAAGTACGGGAGGCCACCCCGGCCGCCGGCGGGCGCGAGGCTGTTGATCTTGCTCCACCCGACTCGCAGCTACGGAGCTCTAGGGGAGACGTGAGGTGGGCTGGGAAGCGAGCCCAACCTAGCGGGGTGGAGGTTTTGGGTTAGAATTGGGTGTGCTAGTTGCCGCGATCTCTTCAAGCCATGGCTGCGGCAGGGGCGGGTAATGGAGGGGTAGT
>JAJYHR010000068.1 GCA_021784675.1 Actinomycetes bacterium | reverse complement strand
GCACCCTCTTACCACGCACCCAACTATGTCGTGGTGCTGATCGCCCTCTTCTGGATCATCTTCGCCTCCATCCCCCTGCTGCTGGGGGCGCGCCCTACTGCCCAGCTCACCAAGGCCTTCTTCGCATTGGAGATGGCCTCCCTCCTTTTTTTTGGCGGCCTCGGCCTGCTCAAGCTCCCCAGCACCTCCGTTCCGGTCCACTTCGGCCCGTTCCCGCTGGGAGGGGTGCTGATCGTGGCGGTGGTGGCGGCCACGATCCTCGACGGATGGGAGATCGACTCCTACGCCGCCGAGGAGTCCGCCCATCCCAAGAAGGATCCCGGCGTGAGCGGGATCATCGGAGCGTTCCTAGCCCTTGCCTTCTACGCGGTCCTCTACCCGTTGATGTTCGCCGAGACCCCGATGAGGCTGCTCTCCGGCAGCGGGGACACCGACCCGCTGGCTGCCTGGGCTACCCGGATCCTAGGTGGCGGGCACTGGCTGATCCTGGTACCGATACTCGCCTCCACCGCCGGCGGGCTTTGGCTGACCACCTACATCATCACCCGCGCCCTCTACGCGATGGGACGCGAGCACCTGGTTCCCGCCCGCTTTGGCACCGTCAACGGCCGGCACGTGCCCCAGTTCGCCACCCTGGTCGTCCTGGGCCTGGTCTTACTCGTCGTGGCCCTCCAGACGCTTGTCTCCTCGCTCGCCGGCTTCTTCAACCTGGTGCTCTCCACGGCCGGCTTCTTCCTGCTGGCCGAGTTCTTCCTCGACACGCTCACCGCCATCGTTTTCCTGGCCTACGGGCACCGACGCCTTCCTGACGTGGAGGTCCGGCCCCACGAGCACCGGATGCTGCTCTCGCTGGCCGTCGCCTCAGCCACCATCATGGGTTTGCTCCTGGTCGCCTTTGTGATCTACGCTCCCAGGGTGATCGGCTCCCAGATCGACACCGTGGTCGCCATCCTGCTGGCAGCCGGCTTCGGGTTCGTGGCCCTGACCCACAGGCGGGTCCGGAGCACCTACATCTTCCATGGCAACGATGCCCAGGCTGCTGCCGAGGCGTGACCGCCCGGGCCCCGGCGGCGAGCCGGCGCCCGCCTTGACCGGCGTGCGGCTGGCTCTCTCTGGCCGACTGGCGGCCAGCCGCCCCGCGGGGGTGCCGGGGCGGTGACAGCGGTAGAAGTCAGGGAGTTCGTGGTGATGGCGAAACCTGTCGGGCCGCTGTGCAACCTCGACTGCAGCTACTGCTACTACCTGCCTAAGACCCGGCTCTTCCCACCAGGAGAGCGCTTCCGGATGAGCCCCGATGTCCTGGAGACCTACATAGCAGCGGTAATCGCCGCCAGCCCAGGCCCGGCGGTCAACTTCGCCTGGCACGGCGGCGAGCCGCTACTCGCCGGCATCACCTTCTTCCAGCGCGCTCTGCAACTGCAGGAGCGGTACCTTCCCCCCGAATGGAGCTGCGTCAACCACATCCAGACCAACGGAACCCTTCTGAGCAGCGAGTGGTGCGACTTCCTGGCTAAAAACCGCTTCGCCGTCGGGATCAGCGTGGATGGCCCGGCGAGCCTCCACGACGCCACCAGGAGGGACCGCCGCGGGGGACCGACCCACGTCCGGGTGCTCCGCGGGCTCAACCGGCTCCGGGACGCCGGCATCGAGCCCGACGTCCTCTGCACCCTCAACGCCGAGAATGCCGCCCAGCCCCTTGCCGTCTACCGCTTCTTTCGAGAAGCCAAGGTGCGGTGGCTGCAGTTCATCCCGGTCGTCGAGCGGGTGCCCGGTGGCGTCTCCGACCGCTCGGTCGGCCCGGAGCGGCTGGGCGACTTCCTCTGCGCCGTCCTCGACCAGTCGATCCGCCACGACGTCGGGCGGATCGGCGTGCAGAACTTCCTGGAGCCGCTGCTGGTCCTATCCGGGCGACCTCCCAACCTCTGTGTCCTCTCCGAAACCTGCGGCCGGGTACCGGCCCTCGAGCACGACGGCAGCCTCTACGCCTGCGACCACTTCGTGGATCCCGATCACTACCTCGGCAACATCACCACCGAGAGCTTCGCGACCCTTCTTGACAGCCCCCGCCTCGTGGCCTTCGGCGCGGACAAGAGCCGCACCCTTCCCGGCTCCTGCCTCAGCTGCCCGGTGGCCTTCATCTGCAACGGAGGCTGCCCCAAGGATCGCTTCGCCCCTGCTCCATCCGGCGGCTCCGGCCTCAACTTCCTGTGCGACGGCTACCGCCGCTTCTACCTCCATGCCCTCCCCTACCTGGAGCGCATCCTCCACCTGGAGAAGGCGGGAGTGCCCGGGAGCGCGATCATGGAGGAGCTGGCGCCAGCCGAGGAGAAGGAGCGGAGGCGGTGGGGCTCTACCGGCCGCAACGACCCGTGCCCCTGCGGGAGCGGGAGGAAGTTCAAGCACTGCTGCGGCGATAGCCGCGGGTCGTGATCCCCGGGGGGAGGTAGTCGCCGCCACCCGCTGCGGCAGGCGGTCGCTGCGCCCCCGCCCCTGCCTCGGGGCTGCCGATCACCGGTAAGATCCCCAGGATGGGCGGTTTGACCGGAGTGCGGGCGGTGGTCACCGGGGCTACCAGCGGCCTGGGCGCGGCTATGGCGGACGCGCTGCTTGCGGCCGGGGCGGTGGTCGCGATCGCCAGCCGGCCCACCCAGCGACTGGAGGAGGCGGTAGGGCGATGGCGCGCGACCGGCCTTGCGGCGACGCCCCTACCGGTAGACGTCCGTGATCCGGCTTCGGTCGAGGCCGCAGCCGAAAGCGCCTTCCAGCTCCTGGGCGGCGTCGACCTCCTGGTCAACAACGCGGGGATCGGCATGCGCACCGTCAACCCCCGCTTCCTCAAGGAGCCGATCCCCTTCTTCGAGGTCCATCCGAAGGGCTTCGCCGACGTGATCTCTACCAACCTCACCGGCTACTTCCTCGTCGCCAGGGCCTTCGCTCCAAGGCTCATCGCCCAAGGATCCGGACGGATCGTCAACATCTCCATCAACCACGAGACCATGCGGAGGCGCGGATTCGTTCCATACGGCCCCTCCCGTGCTGGCGCCGAGTCCCTCAGCCTGTCATGGCGGAGGATCTCCGCCCCTACGGCATCGCCGTAAACCAGCTGTTACCGGGCGGTGCGACCGCTACCGGCATGATCCCGGAGGAGATGCCCGCCGAGGCGAGGGAGCGGCTGCTCCCGGCCGAGATCGTCGGCCCTCCTATTGTCTTCCTGGCTTCCGGAGAGGCCGCTGGCCTCACGGGGGAGCGCATCGTCGCCAAGAACTTCGAGAGCTGGCTCGCCCGGTACCGGAGCCGGGGCGCCGGTACCCCGCCGGGCTGAGACGCTGGCGATCCCCCGCGAGAGCCGCGCGAAGGATCGCCAGCCAACTCGTGACCGGAGCCGCTACGGCGCGGACTGGTCGTTCACCGCCACGTCGAATGTAGCCCACCCCCTGCTCCCCGAGGGACCGCTGAGCAGCACCCGGTAGTAGCCCGCTGCCGGGAAGGTTAGCGAGAAGGTAGCGCTTCCGCCCGCCAGATCGGCTGGCTGCACCGCTGGCGCCGCCACGCCTGCGGGCGGGACCACGCTCACCGATACCGGACCAGAGAGAGCGGTAGCGTCCGTCAAGCCTGCGGTCTTCGCTTGCAGCGTGACCGCCAGCGGCTGCCCGGGAACTGTCGTAAAGCTCTGACCCGGCCCCGACAGCTCCAGCGTGTAGGCCGGAACGTCCGGGAGGCTCACGGGAGCGATCGGATGCTGGTGGAAGTCGAAACTGGACAACAGGTTGTCCTGCCTGGCGTTCAGCGCGTTCAGCGGCGGCATCCTCCACAGCGCCTGCATGAAAGAGAGGATTGATATGTTGGTCGTCGTCCTCGAGATGATACCCGGCCTCACCCAGGGAGAGACGATCACCATCGGGGTCCGGGTGCCATACCCGAAGCGCATCGCGATCGGGGGCGAGACGTGGTCCCAGTAGCCCCCACCCTCGTCGTAGGTGATGAAGATGGCGGTCGAGCTCCAGTACCTGCTGTGCATCACTTCTTCGACCAGCTGGCCCAGCCACGCGTCGCCCAGCTGGATGTCGGTCGGCGGGTGCTCGCTGTAGAGCCAGGTCGGGATCACGAAGGAGAAGTTGGGGAGGGTCCCGTTCGCAAGATCCTGGGCGAAGGCGCTGGTGT
>JAJYHR010000054.1 GCA_021784675.1 Actinomycetes bacterium | reverse complement strand
TACGCGCCGACGGTGTCCCGGCTCTCCTCCTCGCTCACCAAGCTCCGCCTCAACCCCTCCTACATCCAGGCCCGCAACCGGATCAAGCGGGTGATCACCGAGATTCCCAAGGTGGGGTCGCTAGCGGTGAGCTCGCTTGCCAACATGACCTCCGCGCTCAGGGAGGCGATCGAGCCGAGGGTCTTCTTCGAGGCTCTGGGGGTCCGCTATACCGGGCCGGTAGACGGGCACGATATTCCCGAGCTCGTCTACGCGCTGGCCGGTGCCAAGGAGTGGGACGGCCCGATCGTGGTGCACGTGCTGACCGAGAAGGGGCGGGGATACGGGCCGGCCGAGGACGACGAGATCCAGCGGATGCACGACCTCAAGATCCCCCACTCGATCCAGGAGATCGACGGGATGCCGCCGTGCTCCTACACCGAGGCGTTCGCCTCCGAGATCGTCGAGCTTGCCCGCGAGGACGAGCGGCTGGTTGCGGTCACCGCCGCCATGGGGGGGCCCGTCGGCCTCCTCGACTTCCAGGAGCAGTTCCCCGATCGTTTCTTCGACGTCGGCATCGCCGAGCAGCACGCGGTCACCGCCGCCGCCGGGATGGCGATGGCTGGCCTCCACCCGGTGGTGGCGATCTACTCCACCTTCATGTCCCGCGCCTTCGACCAGGTGAACCTGGATGTCGGGCTCCACAACCTCGGTGTCACCTTCGTGATCGATCGGGCGGGGGTGACGGGAGACGACGGTCCGAGCCACCACGGCATCCTCGATCTCAGCCAGATGCTCGCCGTGCCAAATTTGACCGTCTTCGCCCCCTCGTCAGTAGGGGAGCTGCGCGTCCAGCTCAGGGAGGCGGTCTCGCTTTCCGGTCCGAGCTCGGTGCGCTTTGCGAAGACGCCGGGGGTGGAACAGGTCGGTGGCGGTGTCGGCTCTGGCATGGCCGCCCGCATCGTTCACCAGGGAGGAGATTCGCTGGTCATCGTGGGCATCGGCAAGCTGGTCTCTCCGGCGCTGGTCGCCGCCGAGGTGCTGGCCGGCGATGGTCTCGACCCGACGGTGGTGGATCCGCGGGTCATCCGGCCGCTCGACCCTGCGCTGATCGATCTGCTCTCGCGGGCGGAGGTGGTGATCACCGTCGAGGACGGGGTGGTACTCGGTGGGTCAGGGATGTTCATCGGATCCCGGATCGCCGAGGAGAATCCCGACGTCAGGCTGCTTCACCTGGGGATCGGTCAGCAGTACATCCCCCACGGCGCTCCCGACGAGATTCTGGCGGAGTGCGGCCTCGATCCGTTGGGGATCGCCCGCTCGGTGAAGGAGTTCATGGAGCGCCTGGATCCAGGTCGAGTAACCCCTGGACGTCTCGACTCGGCGAACTGAGCTCACTCCGCCGCTCCTCGACCGCCGGCGGCGGCCCGGAGAGGTCGGCTTCGGCGAGCCACGCTAGGGCGCCCTCCGGGGTGAGCGCGACCGGCATCCGGCCGTGCACCGAGCTCACCGGCTCGCGCGCTTCGCGAGTGAGGATCGCCATGCCGCTCCGCTCTGAATCGAGGATCGCCGCCACCAAGAGCGGACCCGCCTCCGCGGAGAAGAGGTGCGCGATCGAGCGCCTGCCCGCCCGGGAAAACTCGTAGAAGCCGCTCATCGGCACCAGGATGCGGCCGCTTTCGATCCCGCGGCGGAAGGGGGCCTTCTCCCGCACCGTCTCGCTCCGGGCATTGATGGCGGTAAAGGTGGGGGAGATCCGGAAGCCGAACCGCGCCGGCGTGGCGGCCAGCCGCCCGCCTTCGGAGGCGACCACGATAGCTAGATCGGTGGGGGCGAGGCCGCTCCGCCGGTGCTCGGCGAACAGGTCCAGCGAACTCTGCGGAAGGTCCGGAAGGCTCGCCAGCAGCTCCGCTCTGCTCATGATTTGGGAGAAGCGACCGCACATTTGGCTCTCATGCTAGGCGGGGAGGGTTGGGGCGGTAGACTTGCTTGTATAGGTAAAGGAGTTTGCGTGCTCGAGTCGATCCGCGGTTGGAGATCGACCGCGTTTGCATCGCTGAAGGTCCGGAACTTCCGGCTGTACACCATCGGCCAGCTGATCTCCGGCACCGGCACCTGGATGCAGTCGGTTTCGCTTTCGTTCCTGGTTCTCTACATGACCAAGAGCGCCTCCGACCTCGGCATCGTCACGGGAGCGCAGTTCCTGCCCATGCTCTTCTTCGGGATCCAGGCCGGAGTCTTCGTCGACCGCCTGAATAAGCGCCGCCTCATCTTCATCACCCAGGGGTCGTTTCTGCTGGTGGCGTTGGCAATGTTCGCCTTTATCGAGGCTGGGTGGATGAATCTTGCCTGGATCGTCGCCTTCTCGTTGATGCTCGGGGCGATCAATGCCCTTGACAACCCGGCGCGGCAGGCCTTCGTCCAGCAGCTGGTGGGCCGGGATCACCTGCAGAACGCGGTCAGCCTCAACTCGGCCAACTTCAACCTGGCGAGGGCGCTGGGGCCAGCCGCCGTTGGCGTTATCATCGCCGCCTTCGGCATCAGCTGGGGCTTCCTGCTGAACTCGATCTCCTACCTGGCGGTCCTGGTGGCGCTGAAGATGATGTCCACTGGCGAGCTCTTCCCGGCACGGCCGGTACCCCGGGAGCCGGGGCAGGTCCGGCAGGGCCTCTCCTACGTGCGCGAGCGCCCGATCTTGCTGGTGAGCTTGGCCGCCGTGTTCTTGGCCGGGGTCTTTGCCTTCAACTTCCAGGTGACCATACCGGTACTCGCCACCGTCACCTACCGGGGTGGCGCTGCGCGCCTCGGGGACTTCATGTCGCTCTTCGGGTTGGGCGCCATCGGCGGCGCGCTCTTCTCCGCCTCGCTCAAGCGGCCGGCGACGGTGAGAAACCTGGCGTTGACCTCGACCCTCTTCGCCGCCGCGCTCCTTTCGGTGGGGGCCATCCACGTGCTCGGAATGGCAGAGGTCTCCCTGGTGGTGCTGGGCGCGATGTCGATCGCCTTCAACGCCCTCATCAACACCACCCTGCAGCTCAACTCCGAGTTCGCCATGCGCGGCCGGGTCATGGCGCTCTTCACCTTCGGGCTCCTGGGAAGCACTCCGATCGGAGCTCCGATCATCGGGCTGGTCGTCGCCCGCTTCAGCCCCTCGTGGGGCTTTATCGTGGGAGCGGCTGCCCTGGCGGTAGCGGCCCTGCTGTTCGGATCGCTGGCGCTTCGGGAGCGGCCGAGCCGGCGCGAGGCGCCGAACTACACCTAAACTGTCCCGGTGAACTTTTCGGACCGGCTTGGCATCATTCTCCAGCGCACCGTCTGGCAGCGGCGCGTTGGCTCCTGGGAGCACGAGGCCTCTCCGGGCCTGGAGCGCGTGATCGACGCGGTCGTTGACGCGGCGTCGGTAGGGGACAGCGACCGGGTGGTCGATCTGGGCTGCGGCTCGGGCCAGGTGGCCCTGAGGATCGCCGGATCGGCCAGCTCGGTGCTCGGTGTCGACATCTCCGCGCGCATGGTCGAGCGGATGCTCGATCGGGCGCGGGCCGAGGGCCTTGCCAACGTAAGCGGGCGGGTATCTCCGCTGGAGACGCTCTCGCTTCCCCCGGGGAGCGCGAGCGTGATCGTCTCCAACTACGTCCTCCACCACCTCGGCGATGCGGGCAAGGCCAGGGTCGTCAAGCTCTGCTTCGGCTGGCTGGAGCCGGGCGGACGCCTGGTGATCGGGGATATGATGTTCGGCCGCGGAGCTACCAGCTCGGACCGGCAGGTGATCGCCGGCAAGGTGAAGCTGCTGGCCAGCAAGGGTGTAGGGGGGTACTGGCGGATCGCCAAGAACGCGTTCCGCTACCTCTTCCGGGTACAGGAGAAGCCGGTCTCGAGAGAGCGGTGGCTGGCGATGCTTGCCGACGCCGGCTTCGAGGCGATCGGCTCTCGTGCCGTGGTCTCTGAGGCTTCGGTGGTTTTTGGCCGGAAGCCGCAAGCTGGCGGTACTGCGGCTCCTGGCCACTAGAATCGTCCCGATGATGATCTGCTGATAGTTTCCGGCTTCGACGAGGAGGTGGTCGTGCGTTTAGAACCCTCAAGTACGGCGTTACCTCTATTGCTCATACCTAACCCGTAGTTGAGTTTTTCCGTCGAACACCTGTGAAATGCTAAGGAGGTCGGGGCCGTGCGAGACCTTGACACTGCCAGCGGTCGGTCCTCTGTCCCAGGCGAGAGCCGGGAGGCCATTATCAGCGGTGGCCTTGGGAAAATA
>JAJYHR010000073.1 GCA_021784675.1 Actinomycetes bacterium | reverse complement strand
ACCCTCCGACATCGGGCTCCACGGGACCATGTTCGTCACCGCTCACTTTCACTACACCCTGATGGGTGGGATGCTGATGGAGTTCTTCGCCGCGGTCTACTTCTGGTTCCCGAAGATGTTCGGGCGGAAGCTGGACACCCGGCTCGGAAAGCTGCACTTCTGGATTACCCAGATCTGCTTCAACGGTGCGTTCCTGGCTATGTTCTACTCGGGGCTGCAGGGGATGCCGCGCCGCGTGGCGAGCTACGCCGCCTTCCTCACGCCCGCCAACGTGGTGACCAGCCTCTTTGCCTTCGGCATTGGCGCGGGTATGTGCATCTTTGCTTACAACGTCCTCCGTTCGCTCCGGAGCGGCGAGCTTGCAACCGGGAACGTCTGGAGATCGAAGACCCTCGAGTGGCAGGTGCCGACGCCGGTTCCGCTGGAGAACTTTACCGGCGCGCTCCCGGTGATTACCGCCGACCCATACGGGTACGGGGAGCAGGATAGCGCCGGAGCCGTCGCTGCGGCGGTATCCGGGGACGGGGAAGGCGTGATGGCGGCGGCCAGAAGATGGAAGCGGCGTGGCGCGTGCCTTGCCGGACGGAAAGGGGCTTGAATGGCTACTGACTTTGCGACCTTGCCGGCACCGGAGGCCCACCACGGGCACGGAACTCCGGAGGAAGCCCTCCGGAGGGCGAGGGTGGGGGTTATCTTCTTCATCCTTGCCGACTTCATGCTGGTCCTCTCCTTCGTGCTGAGCCAGGTGTATCTGAAGGCGCTGAACACCGATCACGCCTTTCTGCCTGCGGCGACTCACCTTCCCTCGGCGTTGCCGGGCCTTGCGGTGGTTGTAGTCGGCGCTCTAGGTGCGCTGGCGATGGTTGGAAACCTCCGCAGCCAGGAGCTGGTGCCGGCGAAGGTTCGGCCGAGGGCGCTCCTGGCGCTGGTCCTGTTTGGCGGCGCCGCGGTTCTGCAGGCCTACCTGCTGTCGACGGCCGGGTTTGGAGCGGGGGCTGGCGCGTACGCAAGCTCGTTCTACGTGCTCGGCTGGCTGGCTGTGGTGCACCTGGGAGCGGCGGCGTTCGGGTCGGTGCTCGTTCTGGGCCGGGCGGGCCGGGGAAGGCTTTCGTCGGTGAGAGCCAGAACCGGCGTGGAGTTCGCGACCTGGTGGGCGGTCTGGGCCGCCGCGGCAGGGCTGGTCGTCTGGGCGGTCGCTTCGTTCGTCGCCTGACGAAGGCGGATTGCGGCGGCGGCCTGGGCCGCCGCCAAGCGGGGCCGGGTGGCGGCCGGCGGGCACTTGAGCCGGCCGTTTACCCCGGGGAGGGAGGAGCAAGATGCTGATCGGGATGCCAACGGACGTCCTCTGGGTGTACTGGGGTTCGGCGCGATGGTGGTCGGCGGAGCCCTTGGTGATCGGGCCGGTGGTCGGCTTGGCCGCGTTGTGGTGGCTGGGCCGCCGCCGCCTGATCGAGCGGGGACCCTCGGAGCTGGAGCAGGCGAGCGTCAGCCGGTGGAGGGGAGTGGCGTTCCTGGTCGGGCTGGCGATCATCTTGCTGGCCCTGGAATCGCCGATCGACTACTTCTCCCAGCTGCTGTTCTGGACTCATATGGTGCAGCACCTTCTTCTCCTGGTGGTTGCCGCGCCGCTTATCGTCGCCGGCTCACCGTGGCTGGCGATCTGGGAGGCGATCCCGGAATCGCTCCGGAGCTCGGCAATCAGCACCTGGCACCGCCCGGGGTTTGGCGCGACGGTGGGAAGGTGTTACTCGCTGGTGAGGTCCCCGGCGGGCACGTTCGCCATCTTCGCAACGGTCGTCTGGGGGTGGCACCTGCCTTACACCTACGATCTCACCCTTGCGAACGGGGTCGTCCATGACTGCGAGCACCTCTCGTTTATCGTGTTCGGAGTGGCCTTCTGGCTGCAGATCTTCGACTCGCCGCCTTTTGAAAGGGTGCTCACCGAAGGGCGGAGCGTTATCTACCTGATCGGTGCAATGGGGGTGAACGTGGTCCTTTCCGCGGCCTTGGGGCTGTCGCAGCATCCGTGGTACGCTCCGTATGCCGTGCTCAGCGCGGCCCAGCGTCCGGGGGGCGTCTCCGCGCTGTGGGATCAGCAGTTTGGAGCCGGAATCATGTGGACTCTGGGAGATTTGCCCTTTAGCTTCACCATCGGGCGGTGCGTTCTCAAGTGGCTGGAGCCTGAGGCGCCCTCGAAGGTCCCAGTGGGGAGCGCGCTGTGAAGCTGGCCCGTACCAAGCGGGGCGACCTTGGTCTTGCGGCGATGATACTGCTGGCGCGGGGCGAGTCGAGCCTGCTTACCGCCAGCGAGATAGCGGCGGCGATCAACGGTACCGTTCCGCTCATGCACGAGATTCTCCGGGCGCTCTCGCGTAGCGGGCTGATCACCGGCCAGCCCAGCCACGGCGGCGGCTACAGGCTGGCGAGGCCGGCGGGTGAGATCAGCACGCTCAAGATAGTAGAGGTGCTGGAGGGGCCGATCGCGAACGGGGAGTGCCCGTTGTGGGGGCACCAGTGCCGCTGGGAGGCGGCCTGCCCCCGCCTCGTCTCTGACCTGGAGCCTTCGCGAGTCTGCCCGCTCCACGCCGTGTGGCAGCCGATACGCGAGGCTACTGCCAGGGCTCTTGCCGAACTATCGCTGGCGGAGCTGGCAGTCCAGGACGAGCAGGCCCGGCTGGAGTCCGCCTGATGGCTGCTGGCATCTTCCCGGTGGCCGCGGCCGGAACGGCTCCCGCTGCACCGGTTCGGAGGGATCGCAACAAGGTGGTTCGGCGTTGAGGACGCTCTCCCGCAGGGAGCTGGGCCGATCGCGAACGGTGCTGGCGTACGCCGCGCTCACCAAGCCCCGGATCATCGAGCTGCTTCTCATCACCACCGTTCCCGCGATGGTGGTAGCTAAGGGCGGGATTCCATCGTTGGGCGCCATTGTGGTAACCGTCCTTGGCGGGACGCTGGCGGCCGGAGGGGCGAACGCCGCGAATATGTGGTACGACCGCGATATCGACTCGCTGATGGGGCGCACGCGGGCTAGGCCGATGGTTACCGGCGAGATCTCCCCCCGGGATGCGATCATTTTCGCGCTGGCGCTCGAGGTTGTTGCCTTTATCCTCCTCGCCATCGGCGACAACCTGCTCTCGGCGGCCCTGGCGCTTTTCGCGGCGCTCTTCTACGTCTTTATCTACACCATCTGGTTGAAGCGGCGGATCTCGCAGAATATCGTCATCGGAGGGGTAGCCGGAGCGGTTCCCGTGCTGGTGGGCTGGGCTGCGGTGCAGGACTCGCTTTCGCTGTCAGCCTGGCTGATGTTCGCGATCATCTTCGTCTGGACGCCCCCGCACTTTTGGGGACTCGCCTTCCGGTACTCAAGCGAGTACGGAGCGGCCGGAGTGCCGATGCTTCCCTCGGTGGCTACGCCGAAGCGTACTGCAACCGAGATCCTCGCCTACACGGTGCTTCTGGCGGTGGTCACCGAGCTTTTGGGTGCGGTGGCTCACCTTGGGGTGGTGTACGGCGTGGCCTGCCTCCTGCTGAACGCCGGCTTCATCGGCTGCGCCTGCACGCTGTTCCGGAGGGAGACCCCAAAGGCGGCCATGCGCCTCTTCTCGTTCTCGATCACCTACCTGTCGCTGCTCTTTATCGGAATCGCCGTGGATGTAGTGCTCAGGAGCCGCTAGCCCGCCCAGCGACGGGAGGTTGGCGCTCCCGTTCGCCGGGGATCGGATCGCCAGCGCAGCGGGCGGGTGCGGCGTTCGCAAGCGTGAGCTGTAGCTCGCTCTTCCGGTCCACGGCATACCTGCGGACCCTCGACGGCAGGGGAGGGCCTGCGGGGGCCAGTTGCCGGTGCTTTGGCGTCCGGCCGGCCAAGCACCGCCTAGAGAAGGTATGGAGGCTCCACCAGGCCGGTGTGTAAATGGAGGCCAATTGCTCGATTGCGTTCCGCTTGGAGCCGGTCAACGGCGGGGCGGAACGAGTGCGGTGAAAAGTCTCGTCTGATCCGCCGGAAAGCGTTCCTGTGGAGTGCAGCTTCACTTCCCGGCCGATCGGCTGTTACTGCCTGTTCACAGCTAGCGGCGGTCCTGCGGGTTGGGATGTCGGTCCGGGGTGGCGGCACGGACGGTTAGAAGCCGAGCATCGCCGAGCACGCCGGCCACTGCCCCCAGCCGGAGCGGGCCAGCAGGGTCTGGGCCGCCTGGTCCTGGGTCGAGGGCAATGCCTGGTTGGGGTAACCGCCA
>JAJYHR010000016.1 GCA_021784675.1 Actinomycetes bacterium | reverse complement strand
AGCCACAAATTCACCAGATTTTTTTAGAATGGGGCAGAAATTCCCCACAGCCTGGAAAAACCGGATTCGCCGGCGCTAGCGTTTTTGGAATGGGGGCAATCCGCGTAGCCGCGACGGTGGTGGTGATCACCCTCATGGCCGGTGATCCCCAGGTTCTCGCCGTCAGCGAGAGTGGGCGTTGGGAGCTGCCATCGATCGCCGTCGAGACCCTCCATCCCTCCCTCGCCAGCCAGCTCTCCATCTACCTGAGCCGGAGAACCGGCCTGGTGCCGGCGGCGCTTCACCATGCGGCCACTCTGGAGGAGGGCGGCGGCGACCGGCAGCTTCGAATCGCCTTTTACGGCCTCCTGCACAGCTGGTATACCAACGCTGAAGGAGCCGGCTGGGTCGATATCTACTCCCTCTTTCCCGGCGCCGACGCGCGCTCGCGCGCCAGCGCGCCACCAGAGCCGCTCGAGTTCAGCACCGCCGACCGGGACCTGGTAGCACGGGTGCTCGACCAGTTGCGTATCGACGTCTTGACCCGGCCGGTCCTCGCCGTCCTCAGCCCGAAAACCTTCACCCTCTCCTACCTCCAGGAGTTGGTGGAGAGCGTACAGGGACGCAGCCTCCACACCCAGAACTTCAGGCGCTATATCAGGGATACGGGTTTGGTCGAGCCCGCCGGCATGCTGGTCAACACCGGGAGCGGCAGGCCGGCCGAACTCTTCTCCTTCCCCCCGCCGGGACCGCGGGAAGGCTGACCCTACCGCCGCCACTATCTACCGATCTGCTAGAGTTTTACTCGTGTTGAGCATATCTACTGCGCCTGCCCTCAAAGAGCAGGTGAACGAGTTGCGTTCGCGAGCTGACGCGGTCATTCTTGCCCACAACTACCAGCCCCTGTGGGTGAAGGAGCTGGCCGATTTCCGGGGCGACTCTCTCCAGCTCTCGCGGAAGGCGACGACCCATCCCGCCAGTACCATCGTCTTCTGCGGCGTGGAGTTCATGGCGGAGTCGGCCAAGCTGCTCTCGCCTGAGAAGCGCGTACTCCTCCCGGCGGCGGGAGCGGGGTGCTCGCTGGCGGACTCGATCACCACGGAGCAGCTGGCGAAGTGGAAGACTGAGTACTCAGACGCGATTGTTGTCGCCTACGTGAACACCTCGGCGGCGGTAAAGGCGCTGTCCGACGTCTGCTGCACCTCCGCCAACGCGGTCGAGATCGTCCGCGAGATCCCCCGCGACCGGACCGTGCTCTTCCTTCCCGACCTCTTCCTGGGCAGTTACGTAGCCGAGAGAACCCGCCACCCGAAGTTGAAGGTGTGGATGGGCGAGTGCCACGTGCACGCGGGAATCGCTCCCGAGGAGCTCGCAGCGAAGGTATCGGCCGATCCCGACGCGGAACTCTTCATCCACCCGGAGTGCGGTTGCACCTCCGAGGCGCTATACCGGGCCAGCGAGATCCCCGGTGCTCCGGTAAAGCTCCTCTCGACGACCCAGATGATCGAGGAGGCTCGAAGGACCAGCAAGAAGCATGTTCTGGTAGCGACGGAGATCGGGATCATCAACGATCTGCAGGCCGCCAATCCCGGCACCGTCTTCGAGCCGGTTAACCCCTCGGCTCGCTGCCCTTACATGAACCTGGTGACCCCGGAGAGCCTCATCGACTCGCTGGCAAACGGGGCCGGAGAAGTTCGCCTGGATCTGGCGACGATGGAGCGTGCCGCCCAGCCGCTGCGCGCGATGCTCGATCCCGCCCTCCGCCCCTGGAGATCGGCGTGAACGGATACCCGGTTCTCGAGCCGGTGGACCTGGTGGTGGTCGGGGCGGGGGTAGCCGCCTACTCGCTGCTGCAGACTCTCGACCGGAACCTGAGGGTGGCCCACTTCGCGCGCTCCTTCAGCGAGACCTCCAGCTGGTGGTCGATGGGGGGCATCGCCGCCGCCACCGCTATCGAGGACTCGGTGGCCTCCCACATCCGCGATACGCTCTCGGCCGGGGCGGGAATGTGCGACCCCGAGGCGGTCGCGAGCATCATCGGCGAAGCCGAGGATGCAATCGGCTTCCTGGAGAAGAACGGTGTTGTCTTCGCTGGGAGAGGCCGGGAGGGCGGCCACAACGTCGCCCGGGTTCTCCACGCTGGCGACGATCGCATCGGAGCCGCCATCATGTCCAAGCTGGTGGAAAGGCTTAACCACCTCCACTCCATCGAGGCGCGGCTCGCCGCCATCGCCGTTTCAGATGGCCGAGCGGCAGGCGTATGGCTATCCAAAGAAGGCGAAGTGCTGCTCCAACCCGCCAATTCGGTGGTGCTGGCAACCGGCGGCGCTACCTCGCTTTTCGAGCACCGCACCACCCCGCCTGGAAATACCGGTACCCCGATTGCGGCGGCTCTCCGGGCCGGCGCGAGCCTCAGCGGCCTCGAGTTTATCCAGTTTCACCCGACCGCAATCGCCACCCCCAACAGCCCCCACCCGCTCGCCACCGAAGCCCTGCGCGGAGCGGGCGCACTCTTGATCGACGCCTCAGGAAGGCGCTTCGCCCTGGATGCTGACCCTCGGGGAGAGCTCGCCACCCGAGACATCGTTGCCAGAGCGATCGCCAAGCAGCTGGAGACGGGGCCGGTCTACCTGGATGCCCGCCCCCTCGGCCGGCGGCTCCTCGAATTCGAGTTTCCCGCCTTCTGCGACGGCTGCCGCGGGTTGGGTCTCGATCCGGCAGAGAATCCGATCCCGGTCCAGCCGGCCGCCCACTACTTCATCGGCGGCATAACCACCGACCTCCAGGGACAGACAACGCTTCCCGGCCTCTACGCGGCGGGCGAGTGCGCCTCGACCGGACTTCACGGCGCCAACCGCCTCGCCTCCAACTCTCTCCTCGAGGGCGTGGTGATCGGCAGGCGAGTCGCCGCCGTGGTCGGCGGCCAGGCTGCGCCGATCGGCAAAGCCGAGCCCTACACCGTCCACTCCTCCGGGCCGTCGCTTCAAGCTATCCGCCAAACGCTCGAGCGTTCCGCCGGCCCATCTCGCAGCGCCGCCGGGCTCGCCGCCGGGCTCGCCAGCCTCGATGCCCTCGTCCCGGTGGCTATTGGCGCACCAGCCGCCCAGGAGGCCGCCGGCGCTGCACTCCTTGCCGAACTGATTCTCAAGGCCGCCCTGCTCCGTACGGAGAGTGTCGGCGCCCACTTCCGTTCCGACTCCCAGGGATCCGCCCCGCGGCTCGCCCCGATCATCGTTGACGGTGGCAGCACGCCCCACTACGCGAGCAACGGATGCGGCGATGCGTGAGGAATGGCAGGCGCTGATCGAGCTGGCTGTACGGGAGGATCTCGGCCCAAACGACGCCACCGGCGACCTGGTCCGAAGCCGTGACGGCAGTTTCGTCCTCCGGAGCCGGCAAGCCGGGATCCTCGCCGGCGCCGTGCTCATCCCCGCCGTGCTCACTCGCGTGGCAGCCGAGATCGGTGCCCCGGTTCCCGGCTACTCACCGTTACTCGAGGATGGAGCAAACCTCGAACCCAAAACCGCCATCGGCCTTCTCGGCGGCAATACCCGCTGCGTGCTCGCTGCCGAGCGCATCCTGCTCAACTTCGTGACCCACCTCTCCGGAGTAGCCACCGCGACCGCGAGCTGCGTGCTGGCCGCGGCGGGAAAGGCGGTGATCCGGGACACCCGGAAGACACTGCCTGGCTACCGCTCGCTCGAGAAGTACGCGGTTACCTGCGGCGGGGGGCAGAACCACCGGATGGGGCTCTACGACGCTATCCTGATCAAGGACAACCACCTCGCGCTGGAGCCGATGGGCGAGTTGCTTGCCCGGGCGAGGGCGACCTACCCCGAGCTTCCGGTCGAGGTCGAAGTCGACAGCCTCGAACAGCTAAAGCAGGCGATCTGCCTTGCGGTTCCACTGGTCCTGCTTGACAACTTCCCGGTTCCGGAGATCTATGAGGCCGTAAAGCTGGCAAAAGGCACAGCTACCCGCCTGGAGGTGTCAGGAGGGGTTGTCCTCTCGGCAATCCCTGAGCTGGCGGCTACCGGGGTCGACTACCTGGCCGTAGGACAGATCACTCACTCCGCCCCCGCGCTCGACATCGGGTTGGACGAAGCGTGAGCACCGCGCACCACGCAGCTACTCCGGCGACCCCGGCTGCCCGAACAGCTCCCGGCTCACCAGGATCGGGGCTGCGACCGGTTGCAGGAGAGCGATGATCAACGCATCACTGGGGCGGGCCTGGAAGGTCCTCACCTCGCCATCAGCGCCCGCGACCGCCAGCTCGGCCAGCACGTTCCCATCTGCAATGCCGGTGATGGCGACGTAGGGAACCTCGATCCCATACGCCGCTAGCACCTCGGTGACAAGGTTCCCCGTCAACGGACGCGGAGCCTTCTCACCGGAGACGGCGAGCGCAAGCTGCCGAGCCTGCTCGATCGCGATCGGGATCTCGAAAGTCCCGGCGCCTACCGGCTCGCTTGCCAGCACCACCCGGGCGAAGGCCTCGGGGAGCCGGACTACGACCGACGCCAGCCGGCAGGGCAGGTAGCCGTCGAGGCTTGTCCCACCCTTATCAGGGTCGGACACGGAGTCGCTGCCTGCCCACGTTCAACGCGAAGCCGACGACCGCAAAGAACGCGAGCATCGCCGAGCCACCATAGCTGACCAGGGGGAGCGGGATACCGGTGATCGGCATTATCCCGATGCTCATCCCGATGTTCTCAAAGACCGAGAAGCCGATCCACGCCAGCCCACCGGCAACCAGCAGCGTGCCGGTCAGATCGCGTGCCCACCTCATCGCCCGCCAAAGCCGCCAGACGATGATCCCGTAGGCCCCGATCAGAAGGCTCGAGCCGACAAATCCAAGCTGCTCCCCCACCGCCGTAAAGATGAAGTCGGTCTGCTGCGAGGGAACGTACGCCAGGTTGGTCTGCGAACCCTTGAAGAGGCCGGTGCCAAAGAAATGCCCAGAGCCGACGGCGATCTTGGCTTGAGCCAGGTTGTAACCGGCCGACTGAAGCTGGGACGACGGGTTGAGGAAGGAGAGCAGCCGGAGGAGCTGGTAGTGCTTGAGCAGGCCAAGATCTATGACCCCGACGACGCCGATAACGCCGAGGACCACCAGGCCGATCAGGTACCGGCCCGGAATTCCGGCCATAACCATGATGATGGCCGTGCACACGCCGATGACGATCCCGGTCCCAAGGTCCGGCTGCTTGATCACCAGCACCATCGGTACGCCACCGATCAGCAGCATCTTCAGGATGTCCTTCGCTTCCCACCCACTATCCCGGGTCTCAACAAAGGCCGCCAACCCGAAGATCACCCCGATAGGAGCGAACTCCGAAGGCTGCACCTGGAACGGCCCAAGCTGGAACCAGCGCTGGGATCCAAGAGCGGATGAACCCACCGGGCTGAGCACCGCCACCAGCGCGAGAACCGTACCCCCGTAGATGACATACCCGTAATGAAAGAGCTTCTGGTAGTCGATGGCAGCTACAACCGCCATTACCACCGCACCCAGGATGTAGTACAACCCCTGGCGGTCGAGGTAGTAGTGCGCCGAGATCCCCGCCGCGACCAACCTGCCCCTGGTCGCCGAGTAGACCATGAGCACCCCGAACATGCCGACGCCAAGTGTCATCGCCGCCAGCAGATAGTCGTAGCGCAACAGCTCGCTAAGGAACTCGCGCCGATGCACGGCCGAACCGGTTCGCATCATATTCCCAAGATCTCCCGGAGCCGATCCCGCTCCTCCTCCTTGGTCTTGGCAATGGAGCCATAGGCGCTAAGGGCCTCGTAGACCCAGTCTCCGAGGCTGACCGTTGAACTCTTCAGGCGTACTCCGGCCACCACGTGGTCGACCCTCGCCGATCTGATCTCTCCGTGCCGGTCACGCACCAGAACCAGCTCGACCTCGCCCACCGCGATCGAAACCGTGGTTGCACCCCTCCGCGTAGACCGTGTGACCCGGTCGCCAAAGAGGTCGACCACGCGCTCCAAGCCAACCTGTCCCAGCGCCGCTGTCTCGGCCGCTACCGCAAAAAGCTCCGACGACTCCACCGGTACTCCCACCCTCAGCTTAAGACGCCAGTTCCGAAGATCGGCGTCCATCTGCTACCATTGACATCTAGAGTAGTGGGACTGCGGGCAGCCGTGACGAGGCTGGGCTTTGGTTAATCGTTAAGGAGTGTAGGCGATGGGAGTATTCAAGCGGGTCTCTCAGGTGTTCCAACAGAAGTCGAACGCGCTACTCAACAAGGTCGAGGACCCCACCCAGGCCCTGGATCTCTCCTACGAGAAGATGCTCGAAAATCTCCAGCAGGTCCGCAAGTCGATAGCTGACGTCCTCACCTCCCAGAAGCGCCTGGAGGCCCAGCGCGCGCAGCTGAAGGCGCAGTACGACAAGCTCCAGGGCCAGGCTCGCCAGGCCCTTCAGCAGGGGCAGGAGGACGTGGCCAAGACCGCGTTATCCAGGGCCGGCGCCATCCAGCCACAGATCAGCGCTCTTAACCCCCAGATCGACCAGCTGGCCCAGCAGGAGGCCGCGCTGGAGGAGACCGGCAGGAAGCTGAACTCCAAGATCGAAGCCTTTCGTGCCCAGCGGGACACCATGAAGGCGCAGTACACCGCGGCCAAAGCCTCATCGCAGGCGCTGGAGGGCTTGACCGGGCTCTCCGACCAGATGACCGACGTCAACCTGATGATGGATCGGGCCAAGGACAAGATCGACCAGATGCAATCGCGAGCCGCCGCCGTCGGCGAGCTTGCCGACTCCGGCGTCCTCGACTCTCCCGCCCTCGGAGGCCAGAGCGATGACATCGAGATGGCTCTAGCTCAGGGCAACCCCACAAGCGACGTCGATCTCCAGCTTGCCGCCCTCAAGGCCGAGCTAGCCTCCGGCTCGAAGCCCGAGCTGGCCGCAGCCCCGGCCCAGCCGGACCAGCCGCCGCAACCCGCCGCGCTTGCGACTCCCGAGCCCGCCGCGCTTGCGACTCCCGAGCCCGCCGAGGCCACAACGACCCTGGTGGTGAGGATCCTTGGCGAGGGCCGTTACCGGGTGCCATCTACCATCCGCGGCGCGCTTGAGGGAATGGATTCGGCGCTGGAGTCCGCGCTCAACAACGGAGACCAGTCGACCTTCTCGATGCTGGTTGAGCAGGTGGCGTCCATGGTGCGGGGCAATGGAACCGAGCTCGCCGACGCCGACCCGGCTCCCGACGACCTCATCGTCCCTCCACCCGATACCACGCTGGAGGAAGCGAAGAAGCTGTTCTACAGCGACGAGGACACGGGCACCGAGAGCAAGGGCTGAGGCCCCGCCTAGCCGCGATCCCTCGAACCAGCTACTTCAGCAGCTTGATGACGTCGAACATCGGCAGGTAGAGGGCGATGACCATCGAACCGACGACGGCGCCGAGCACCACTATCAGCAGCGGCTCCAAGAGCGATGCCAGCGACTCGGTCATGGCTGCCACCTCCTGGTGGTAATAGGCGGCGATCTTCTCGAGCAGCGTGTCGAGTGAGCCTGACTCCTCACCGATCGCTACCATCTGCGTGACCATCGGCGGGAAGATCGGATGCCGGGCAAGCCTGCCCGCTATCCCCTCGCCCTGAGAGATCCCATCGCGGGTATCGAGTATCGCCTCCTCGAGCACCGCGTTGCTGGCAACCTGACTCGCGATATCGAGCGCCGGGACCAGGTTCACCCCGCTCCTGATCAGGGTCGCCAGAGAACCGGCGAACCGGGCAAGAGCGTACTTGTGGATCAGAGTGCCAAAGACCGGGATGCGCAACGACAGCCGGTCGAGAATCGCCTTCCCCTTCCGGCTTTTTCGCATCCTGACGAAACCGAAGGCGATACCCGCGTAGAGGAGCAGGAGAAGCGGGAAGAACTCCACAGCGAGGTGGGAGACCGCGAGCAGGATCCGGGTTGGCAGCGGTAGCTGGCCGCCGAGGGAGGCAAAGATGTTCTTGAAGGTGGGCACCACGAAGATGAGCATGGCGGTGAGGATCACCACCACGAGCACCAGCACCGCCACCGGGTAGGTCAGCGCCGACTTGATCTTTCGCTGCAGCTCCACGCGCTTCTCCAGCGAGTCCGAAACCCGGTGCAGGATTACATCGAGAGTTCCGGAGGCCTCTCCGGCCCTGACCATGGCCAAGAACAGTCGATCGAAGACCTTCGGAAACTTCGCCACCGCGTCCGACAGGGAGGAGCCCGCGGCGATCTGCGCCCGCATCTCGGTGACCGTCGCTACCAAGGTCGGGTTCTCGCTCTGGCTTTGCAGGATGGTCAGCGCCCGCATCACCGTGATCCCGGCCTCGATCATGGTGGAGAACTGCCGGGAAAACAGCGCGATCTCCGCCAGCTTGACTCTCCGGGAGAAAGGCAGGTGGATCTCCCGCTTCAACGCAGCAGGCCGCTTGGTCGTGACCGAGACCGGGAGATACCCCTGGTCACGAAGGTGCTCGAGTACCGCCTGCCTGCTTTCGGCCTCTACCGTTCCACTCTTGGCATCGCCGTTGCGGTCGCGCGCCCGGTATTCAAACGTTTCTAACAACTTTGCCTCCCTGAATCGCTTCGTAGAGCTCCCGCGGGTTCGAGCTCGCCAGCAACGCGGTATCGCGGTTGATCTGCCCCTGCTTCACCAGCGCCTGCAGGTGGGAATCCATCGTCTGCATGCCGTACTGAGAGCCCGACTGCATCGTCGAGTAGAGCTGGTGGGTCTTCGACTCCCTGATGATGTTCCGCACCGCCGGCGTCGCCACCAGCACCTCAACCGCGGCCACCCGGCCCGGATGGTCGGCCCGCGGCAGCAGCTGCTGGGTCATCACCGCCTGAAGCGACGAAGCCAGCTGGACCCGGATCTGCACCTGCTGATGGGAGGGAAATACGTCGATGATCCGGTCCACGGCCTGCGGTGCGTCCTGGGTGTGGAGGGTGGCAAAGACCAGATGCCCGGTCTCGGCCGCGGTGATCGCGGCGGCTATGGTCTCGTAGTCGCGCATCTCCCCTACCATGATCACATCGGGATCCTGCCTGAGAACCTGCCGGAGCGCGATGGCGAACCCCTTGGTATCCCCGCCGACCTCGCGCTGGTTTACCACCGACCGCTGGTGGGAGTGGAGGAACTCGATCGGATCCTCGATGGTGACGATATGCCTCCGCTGGTTCCGGTTGATGACGTCGACGATCGAGGCAAGCGTCGTCGACTTACCGGAGCCCGTGGGTCCGGTAACGAGAACCAGTCCCTTGGGGATCTCGGCAAAGGAGGCCACCACCGCGGGAAGGCCCAGGGTGTCGAGCCGGGGGATCTCGTAGGGGATGACCCGAAAGACGGCGGCGACCGAAGACCGCTGCCGGAAGACGTTCATCCTGAACCGCCCGACGCCCTTCACCGAGTACGCCAGGTCGAGCTCGTAGTTCTCCTCGAACCGCTCCCGCTGGGCCTGGGTCAGGATCAGGTAGATCCCGTTCTGGATCATCTCGCCATCCAACCGGGGGGCGCTCTCTAGTTCCACCAGCGATCCGTACACTCGAATCGAGGGCCTGGTCCCCGCCGATAGGTGCAGATCGCTTCCCCTCGCCGCCACCATCCGCTCGAGCAGCTGGTCGACGCTGAAGGAGAGCGGATCGGCGGCCATCATACCAGCACCCTCAGCACCTCTTCGACCGAGGTAACGCCCCGAAGGACGTGACGGAGCGCGACATCACGAAGGGCGAGGAAACCCTCGGCAATCGCGATCTCCTTGAGCCTGTCGTTGGTGGCTCGATCGGCGATCGCCCGCTCGAGCGGCTCTGAAACCTCGAGCAGCTCCTGGAAGGCGAGCCTGCCGAAGTATCCGGTGTGGGAGCAGCGCTCGCACCCCTTTGCCGAGGCACGGTACGCCTGGATCTCCCCTCCAACTCCCTCCGGGAGGTTGAATCCGGCATCTACCAGCCAACCGGTCTCCAGGGTGATGGAGATGCGGCATCGGTCGCACAGCTTGCGGGCAAGCCGCTGCCCGACGACGCCGGTGAGAGCGCTGGCGATCAGGTAGGGCTCCACCCCCATCTCCGACAGCCGCGATGGTGTCGAGAGCGAGTCGTTGGTGTGCAGCGAGCTGAGCACCAGGTGCCCGGTGAGTGCCGCCTCGATAGCGATCTCCGCCGTCTCGCGATCGCGAATCTCTCCGATGAGCATGATATCCGGATCGGCGCGCAGGATGGAGCGGAGCGCGCTCGCAAATGTTACGCCGGCGAGGGCGTTGACCTGGATCTGCGAGATTCCATCCAGCTGATACTCGACCGGGTCCTCGACGGTGATGATGTTGCTCTCCACCCGGTTCAGCCGGGACAGGGTCGCATACAAGGTGGTGGACTTCCCGGATCCGGTGGGCCCGGTCACCAGGATCATTCCCCACGGCTTTTCGGTCAGGCGGTCGTAGCTCGCCCTGATCTCGGGAAGGAAGCCCAGGTCGGCGAGGTCGAGACGGGTCCCCCCGGTATCGAGCACCCGGATAACCACCTTCTCGCCCAGGTAGGTTGGCAACGTCGCAACCCTGAGGTCCACCCGGTTCGCATCGATAGAGATGGTGAACCTTCCGTCCTGGGGCCTCCTCCGTTCGGAGATGTCAAGCCCCGCAAGGATCTTGATGCGGGTAAGCACCTGCGGTTGCACGCTCTTGGGGAGGTATCCGATCTCGTGGAGCACACCATCGATGCGGAAACGGATCCGCACCCCTCGGGCGACCGGTTCGATGTGGATGTCGGAGGCCCGATCGAGGATAGCGCGCGAGATGGTCTGGTTGACAAGCGAGATGATCGGCCCCTCCTCCAGCACATCGCTGGCGGAGTCATCATCGGCGTGCCCGTCAAAGTTTCCGGCGGTACGGTCAAACTCGTCCTGCAAATCGAGCTGGGCCCGGTCGATCTCCGCAATCACCTGCGAGTAGGAAGAGACCACAAGCCGGAGATCCTTCCGAAGGATCGAACGGATGTCATCGCGAGCAACGACGTCGGTCGGGTCCACCATCGCCACCACAGCCTGCTCGCTCCCCACCTCCAGCGGGATGGCAAGGCAGCGCCGGGCCACCGATCGGGGAAGCAGCCGCGCGCTGCTCCGGTCTATCGGGTGGTCGGACAGATCAGCCAAAGGCGTCCCGTATCGCCGGGAGAGAAAGCTTGCGAGGGCAGCGTCATCGACCTCTTTTGTTTCGAGAAGGGCTCGTACCAGGGACTTTGACGGATCCTTTCCGGCAAGGACCTCCCGCAAACGATCGTCCGACACCAGACCGCTTCGCACCAAGCCGACAGCGAGCGCAGGGAGCGCCCCTCTCTTGGTGCCATCGAGCGAACCGTCGGCGATTGGTTGCTGCATAATACATTGTTTATCGGCAGCTCTATGCCACCGGTGAAATCGCCGCCAGCATCCCGTCCAGAGGAGGTTCACGACCGAAGAAGAGCGAGAACGCCCGAGCCGCCTGCCCTGCCAGCATCGAGCGCCCGTCGTGCACCGACAGCCCCTTGCTCCTCGCCGCCTTGATCAGCGGGGTCTCGACGGGATTGTAGACCAGATCGTAGAGGTGCTGCCCGGGGTGGAGAAGCCCCAGATCGACCGGGATCCCCTCCGGATCCGGACCCCCGGCCATCCCCACGCTGGTGGCGTTGACCACTAGGGCGGCCTCCGCGATCCGCGGCCCGCTCCCCTCCTCCGTCCCGGTCAAGGTTGCGGCGGCGCGGACCCTTGCCGCGTTTCGTCCATGGATCGAGACTCGGGCGCCAGCCGCGGCCAGCGAAGCGGCCACCGCACGCGACGCCGATCCGGTCCCGATCACCGCCACCAACAGCCCCGACGGCTCGACACCGCACAACCCCCGGAGCGCGAGCACCAAGCCCTCCCCGTCGGTCGAGTACCCGTGAAGAGCTCCATTCCGGTTGACAATGGTATTCACGGAACGAAGGCGGAGCGCCTCCGGGGAGACCTCGTCAAGAAGCTCGATCACCTCCTCCTTCAGCGGCATGGTCACGTTCGCCCCGATGAAGTTGAGCTCCCGGAGAGCGGCAAGCGCGGCTCGTGCCCTCCCCGCCGTCACCGGGAACGCCAGGTAGGCCGCGTCAAGCCCAAGGCTGGCGATCGCGTAAGAGGCAAGCAACGGCGAGAGCGAGTGCTCGATCGGGTAACCCAGGACACCAAGCAGCCTGGTTTTGCCGGTGGTCATTACCCCACTCCGTAGGCAGCGATCGCCCGCTGCTGCTCCGAATAGGTGTTGAAGAAGGACTCCCCCGACCTCCCCCGCAGCTGGACAAAGTAGAGCCAGGGGCCGGAGGCGGGATGGAGCACCGCCCCCACCGCCTGCGAACCGACCGCGCCGATGGGTGTTGGAGGAAGGCCGGGATGGGCGTAGGTGTTGTACGCGCTCGGCGTGTCGAGCTGCCCGCGGGTGAGCGGGGAGCTGAAGTTCGCGGTCGCGTACCGAACGGTCGAGTCCATCTGAAGCGGCATCTTCGCCGCTAGGCGGTTGAGAATCACCCTGGCAACCCTCCTCTCATCGGGCAACGTCTTCGCCTCCTTCTCGACGATAGAGGCGACCACCAGCACCTGGTATGCAGTCAGCCCGTGATAGACACCGGCCGGCGCGAGCCCCGCCCTCTCCAGCACCTGACCACTCCGGTTGAGCATCCCCTGGATCAGCTCCCCGGGGGTTCCCAAAGGGTCGACGAAGTAGGTGTCCGGATAGAGCAGACCCTCCAGGCTGGACGTGGACGGCCCCAGGTACGGCGAATGGAAGCTCCCCACCTTCGCTACCCGGTCGAGGAAGGTGGTCGCGTGCGGAGACTCGCCTGGAAGCCCGCTGATCGCGGAAGCGATCTCCTGGATGGTCATCCCGGGCAAAACCGTGAGCCGGTCCGATGCCGGCCCTTCGGCAATAGTCCCGAGCGCGCGCGAGTAGCCGTCTCCGCTCCGGAAGTAGTAGACACCTGCGTCGATGACCGACTCGCTGTGGAGTTCCAGGTAGAGGCGGAAGAGCAGGGGCGCCGATATCACCCGGTACTGTGCCAGCCTCTGCACCACGCCCCCAAGGCTGCTCCCCGGACTGACGAACACCGGGATCACCTTGCCGGAGGGAGCCGGCTGAGAGTCCTCCAGATAGAGCAGGCCAACACCGCCAACAACCACCGAAATCGCGATCGCCACCCCAACCAGCCAACTCCTGAGACTGGGCGCCTTGATCCTCAAGCGCGGGAGTCCAACCACGCCTGCAGGATACCCGCAGCCGCCAGATCGTCCACCCTGCCCCTCCGATCGCGGCTGCTCACTCCGGCATCGGCCAGCGCTCGCGACGCAATCCGCGAGGAGAAGCGCTCATCGACCAGCTCATAGGGAAGGCCCAGCGATTCCGCTATCTCCGCCGCCATCTCACCGAAGCGCACGGTGGCCGCGGTCGGCGACCCCGAAAGCCCGGTCGGCTGGCCAAAGAGCAGCCGCTCTACCCCCCGCTCCCATGCGATCTCCGCCAACCTTGCCTTCAGCTCAGTGTCGTTTTTGAGCACAGCGAGCGGAAGCGCAATCCCCGCGGCGCTCACCGCTACCCCCACCCGGACAGAACCGAGGTCAAGGGCGAGTACCTTCATTGCTGCAACCCTGCGATCAGGTCCCGGAGCGCATCGTCGAGTCTCGCAAGATCACGGCCACCCGAAACCGCAAGTTCACGCTGCCGACCCACGCCGCCCCCAACCGCCAGAGCCACCGGCCTGATCATATCGCTTGCCGACTCGCCGTCCTGATCCCGTACCATTCCGACCATTACTGCCTTGCCGTCGTACGCCCCCGCCAGCACAGCCCGTTCCACCACGGCGTAGCGCTTGAGCGCAAGCGCAAGCTCCCTGAGCTCGGACGAACTCATCCCGTCGATCCGCGCCACCACGCTGTTTCCCACAGCGGAGCGAGAAAGCTCCTCGGCCCTGCGAGCCATCTCGCTGGCACGCAACCGCCTGACCTCGCTCTCGAGCGCCTTCGTGCGTTCGAGAGCAGCCATCATGCGTTCGAGCAGCTTCTCCCGCCCTCCAGGAAAGATCTGCTCCGCTCCAGCAAGAAGCCGCCCGGACCGCTGCACCGATGCCAGCGCCTCGAGCTGGGTCAGGGCCTCCACCCTCCGGGTATTCGCCCCGATGGAGGATTCGGAGACGATCTTGAGCATGCCAATCCGTCCCAGCCTGTCGAGGTGGGTGCCGCCACAAAGCTCAAGCGAATTGTCACCAGCCTTGACGACGCGAACAACGTCCTGGTAGCGGTCGCCAAAGAAAGCGACTGCTCCCCGCTTGAGCGCGCTGCCCTTGTCCTCGATCTCCGTGACGACCGGCGCGTTCGAGATGACCTCGCGCAACACGAGCTGCTCGACCCGGTCGATCTCCTCCGGCTCGAGCGGGCGCCAGTGGCTGAAGTCGAAGCGGAGCCGATCCGGCGCCACCAGCGACCCCTGCTGCTTTACGTGAGGACCGAGCACTTCTCGCAACGCCCAGTGCAGAAGGTGGGTCGCAGTGTGATTAGCCCGGATCCGCTCACGGCGTTCCCTGTCGACCCGGAGATGGACAAGGCTGCCCACCCGCGGCGATCCCTCGAGCGCGGTGATCCGGTGCCGGATCACGCCGGAGACGAGTTGATCTGTCTCCTCGACCAGCAGCCGGAAGTCGTCTCCGGAGATGATGCCGCTGTCGCCGACCTGCCCGCCGCCCTCCGGGTAGAAGGGAGTCCGGTCCAGGTAGGCGCTCAGCCCGTCCTCCTCTTCGACCAGCGCGACAAGCCGGCCCTCGTCCTCCGTCGATTCGTATCCGGTGAACTCGCTACGGCCATGCTCCTCGAGCACAGATATCGCGGCGCTCACGTCGCCGCGCGCTCCGGCAGACCCCAATCCTGCGCTGCGAGCGCGCTCGCGCTGCCCTTCCATCTCCTCCCTGAAGGCCTCCATATCGACCGGGACGCCACGCTCGGCGGCGATCTCGGTCGTCAGCTCGATCGGAAAGCCAAGGGTGTCGTGGAGCTTGAAGGCTACCCCCCCGCTCACACCCCCACCGGAGATCGCCTCCTCTAGGATCCCGCTTCCTAACGTCAGGGTGGCCTTGAAGCGCTCTTCCTCCCGCACCGCCAGCTCGACGATGTTCTCCTTCGCCGTGACGATCTCCGGGTACGACTCCCCCATGACTCGGACTACGGTCTCGACCAGCGGTTCCATCATCGGACGGTCCGCCCCGAGGAGCCGGCCTCTCATGATCAGCCGCCGGATGATCCGTCTAAGCACGTACCCCCGGCCATCGTTGGTTGGGATCACGCCATCGGCCATGAGGAAGGTAGTCGACCGGGCGTGATCGGCCATGATCCTGAGCCCGACATCCTTCGCTCCATCGCGGCCATAGGAGGCGCCGGTCAGCGACTGCGCCTCCTCCAGGATCGGGTAGACCAGATCGGTATCGAAAACCGACCTGTGATTCTGCAGGATGGGAACGATGCGCTCCAGCCCGGCACCCGTGTCGATACAAGGGCGCGGCAACGGCACCAAGGTCCCGTCGCGCTGGCGATCGTACTGCATGAAGACCAGGTTCCAGATCTCCAGGAAGCGGTCGTCGGAGCCGAACGCGGGTCCTCCCTCGGCCCCGTACTCAGCCCCCTTGTCGTAGTAGATCTCCGAGCAGGGTCCGCAGGGCCCGGTATCTCCCATCTGCCACCAGTTGTCCTCGTCGAGCCGCTGGATCCTCTCTCGAGGCACGCCGGTGGTTTCCAGCCAGATCTGCTCCGCGTCGTCATCGGAGAGGTGGACGGTGACCCACAGCCGCTCCGGATCGAGCCCCAGGACCTCGGTGACCAACTTCCAGGCGAAGGGGATGGCGCCCTCCTTGAAGTAGTCGCCAAAGGAAAAGTTCCCCATCATCTCGAAGAAGGTGAGGTGGCGGCTGGTCTTGCCGATCTGATCAAGGTCGTTGTGCTTGCCTCCGGCCCTCATGCACTTCTGGATGCTCGTCGCCCGCCGGAACGGGGCCATCTCTTCGCCGAGAAAATATGGTTTGAACGGTACCATCCCGGCCACCGTGAACAGGACGCTCGGATCGTGGGGTATCAGCGACGCCGACGGCACGACCACGTGCTCCCTGGCGGCAAAGAAGTCCAGGAACGTCCGTCTCAAAAGGTGCGAGTCCACCTAGCTACGCCCCCGGCTCTTCCCCTGACCGGCCCGAGGCACCTCGAGAGCCGGGCCGCGCCGCGTGGACTCTGCCGCGCCCGCCCTGATCGCGGCCGAAAGATCTCGCCTCAGCCTGTGCAGCCAGCGGCTCGACGGCCGCACCACCACTCCCGCAGCTGCCCTGCCGGCAGTACCCGACAGTCGCCGCACGCCGATCGTCCCGATCCCCACTCCGATGACAAACCACCTGAGCCGTATCACGCAACCTCGCCCTCTCTCCTCGCCTGGAACACCTCCCTGGCCCTGCGGACCCCCAGCTTAAACCGGCTGGCGGCAACAAATGGATAGCTCACGGTGCGAATCACCGATCTGGTGGCGAGATCGGCAGCTTCAATATCGCTCCGCTGCTCCTCCAGCAACTCCCGCGCTTCCTGTACCCGATCCTCGGTCTGGTCGGCCAGCTCCCCCGCCCGCCTCACTATGGTTACCATCTCTTCGCGCCACTGGCTGGCAAAGGACTCCATCTGCGCCCGCATCGTTCGCACCTGGCCCAGCAACACCAGCGCTACCACCAGAACCACCACGCTGGCGAGCAGCACTAGCAACGATGCTCCAACCACAGTTCCAACCTCCATCACCATCATAACTGAGCAGATCACCCCCCCGAGTTGCTGCAGCCTCGCAGGTTAAGTCGGAAAAAAACAAGAGGGGGCCGGTATGCACCGGCCCCCTCTCCTAGGACAATGTACGGCTAATTCGCCAGCGACCCGCCGTTCGTAGCCCTTCTGAGCTCGGCAGCGGCGTTCACGGCTGCTACGGTCTCCTCGGTGCTGCGGCCGGAGGCCACGCCCCAGTAGTAGAAGACCAAACCAAGGATGATATCCACCACCAGGTCGAACGGGTACTGGATCAGGCCAGCGCCATGGTTGTACTGGCCGCCAAACTGGGAAGACCCGAAGTACGACATCGCCAGCATGGCCAGGATGTAGACGACCAGCCAAGCTCCGTGCTTTATCGCGTGGCCATCGATCTGGTTCAGACCGCCCTTCACAGTGGAGATGATCACGTAGATAACCGTTCCACCAAGCAGGCCGACCGCCAGCTTCCAGTCGATCCCCCATCCGGTCCAGTAGATGATCAGCGTGCCGATGACGAAGGCGATCGGCGCCAGTACCTTCGCGCCAGGCAGCCGGTACGGCCGGTGCGCCTCCGCGTGATGCTTGCGCATCACCGAAAGCGAGACCGGCCCGAGCATGTAGGTAAAGACCGTCGCGGAGGAGATAACTCCAACCAGGCTCTGCCAGCTCGGGAAGGGAAGCAGGAACAGGATCGAGAAGATCACGGTGGTCACCATGGCCCAGATCGGGACGCCAAAGCGCTCAGACACCCGCCGGTACGACTCGCCGAGGTACTTGTTGTTGGCGCCGGCGTAGGTCACGCGAGCCGTCGAGGCCAAGTAGACCAGGCCGGTTCCAGACGGCGACAGCACCGCATCCGCGTAGAGAACGGTCGCCAGCCAGCCAAGCCCGATGACCGATGCAGCCTGGGCGAACGGGGAGGTAAGGGCCAGCTTGGACCAGCCGTGAGCAAGCTCGGAGGGCGGAATCGCAGCGATGAACACCACCTGGAGGAGCGTGTAAAGCGCAACCGCCAGCAGCACCGCAATGATGATGGCACGGGGAACGTCCCGCTGCGGGTTCTTCGACTCCCCGGCCATGTCAACCGCCTGGCGGAACCCCAGGTAGGCGAAGATGATTCCCGACGACGCGACGGCGACTAGCATTCCCGCGCTTCCGCCTGGCATGAAGCCACCGCTGGTAGTTGCCGTGTAGTTGGACCAGTGTGGCGCCACGAACAGGAAGACGATCACGGTGAGCGTCGGCGTGATGAACTTTAGGAAGGTCACGACGGTGTTCACCCTGGCATACATCTTCACGCCGTAGATGTTGATGACGAAGAAAATGATCAGCAACGCCGCCTCGACCACGAAGTCGAGCAGTGTGCTGCTTGCCAGGCTCGGGATGTAGTGCTCTGCATACTGCACCACCGCCTCCGCCTCGATAGCCGGCACCGAAGAGTAGGCCAGGAAGGCCCCCCAGGAACCGATGAAACCGACGAGCGGACCGTGGGTGAATTGCGGGTACCGCGCGATCCCTCCAGCCTCCGGCAGCATGCCCGAGAGCTCCGCATAGTTGAGTGCTATGAAGATGACAGCGATGCCGCCGATAAGCCAAGAGATGACCGCGCTCGGCCCAGCATCGTTCCCGGCGTACAGGACTCCAAAGAGCCAGCCGGAACCGATGATAGCGCCCAAGCACGCCATCAGCAGGTCGACGAAGGACATCTCGCGTCTAAGCGATCCGCCCTCTGCGACTTTTTGTTGCATATATGACTCCCCCTATTAAAGGATTACTAATGGCCGGGCCCTCCTGGCCCGGACATCTCCAACAAGCAACCCCCGCAACTGCTAAGAGTTACCTGTAGGTGACCTAAAATTACCCGAAAACTTGAGGACTACCTATCCTAATGGGGATTTTTTTTACATTTATTTTGACGTTTGTCACAAACTGGCCGCTACAGACCGTCGGACGGTGCGCTGACATCAGCCCGCCCATGACCCGGAATCAGCCGGTAGGCGTTGAAAACCCCATCCAGCTGCCGTATACCCGCCAGGATCGACGACAGATGGGCGGCATCGACCAGCTCGAACTCGAAACGCATCCGCGAGACCTGATCGGAGCCGGTTCGCGTCTCCGACATAGTGATATTGACGTGGTGTTCCGAGAGCACCCGAGAGACGTCGGCGAGCAGCCGCGCGCGATCAAGCGCGAGCACCTCGATTGCCATGGCGAACGAGCTGCCACCGCCGCTCGCCCACTCCACCTCGATCTGCCGCTCGCGGGATGAGGCAAGGAGGGAGACGACGTTCGGACAGTCGGCACGGTGAACGCCAACACCGCGCCCCTGGGTTACGAAGCCGACGATATCATCACCGGGGATTGGAGAGCAGCATTTCGAGAGACGCACCAGGACGTCGTCCATCCCCTCGACCCAGACCAGCGGCGCGCCAGCAGCGAACTTCCGGGGTTTGAAGATCGGAACCGCTGGCGAGTATCCGGCCGCCTCCATCTCAGCGCGGGAGACGCGTTGGGCGATCGACTTCGCAGAAACGTGACCCTCGCCAACGGCGACCAGAAGCCCCTCTGGATCGTGGAACCCGCTCCGCTTGGCTAACTCAACCAACCCCGCCTGCGAGAGGTGCGAGTTCACCGGGAGGTTCTCGCGCCGGAACGCCTTCGCGAGCTCATCGCGACCAGCCTCTACGTACTCCTCCCTGCGCTCGCGCGTAAACCACTGCCGGATCTTCGACCGGGCCCGCGGCGTGACGACAATATTCACCCAGTCACGGGAGGGGCCGGCCTGCGGCGACCGGGAGGAGACTATCTCCACGGTGTCCCCGGAGCGCAGCGTCGAGTCGAGCGGCACCAGCCGACCGTTGAGCTTGGCGCCGATGCACCGGTGGCCCACCTCGGTGTGGATGGCGTAGGCGAAGTCGAGGGGGGTTGCACCCAGTGGAAGCGTG
>JAJYHR010000074.1 GCA_021784675.1 Actinomycetes bacterium | reverse complement strand
CCCCGCCATCGCGCAGCGAGCCAACGATCAGGACACCCCAGCCCGCGGCGGTCATCGAGATCGAGCATCTCCTGGAGGACACCCTGGAGACCAAGACCTTGATCGAGATGAAGAAGAGTGGGGGAGGCCAACTGAGGATCCACTTCGCCGATCTCTCCGATCTCCACCGGATCGCATCCCTGATCATTGACCCTCAATTTCAACCTTAAGTGATGGTTCACTGAACCCTGTACTTGATCGTTGTGCACAGGTGTGCAAAACCCTGTGGATACCCCCAATGGCAACGGGCCTGCCAGCTAGAACCGCCCCGCGAAGGAGCGTCTTCCCCCGGCACGGCGGCACCGCGTCAACGCAGGTAGGGGAGTGACCCCCGGCTGCTTGAACGCCGCCACCCGGCTCCAGGCGGCCGCCCGGACCGATAAGCGGGCCACGCAACTAACACGGAACCTGGAAGGAAGCACTGCCCTTGCCGATACCTCACCACCGCAACCGGGATCAGAACTCTAGAACAGCGGCCGCTTGAAAGGTACGCCGCTTCGTCTTGGATACCTGTCGCCTATGCGATCCACCTTCTCAAAAACGGCAAAGCTGAACTCCCTCTCGACAACGGCCAACTTGCCGAGCCCCAGCTCAGCCAGCACTTCCGGCTGCCAACGGCTCCCATCGGAGTTCGGAGGTTCAGAGACGACCATCACGCCACCAAGCGCGAGCAGCGCCGATCCGATCTCGACGGTCGGAGAGGGCGGTCCGAACCCACGAGCGGTTACCAGAGCGAACCGTTCGCGAAACTCAGGCTCCCTGCCAGCGTCCTCACCACGTCCGCAGTACACCCGCAGCCGGTTGGAGAGGCCGAGTTCGGCAACCTCCTCGCGCAGGAACGCCGCCCGTTTCTCCATGGTCTCTATAAGGAGGAGCGAGATATCCTCGATCAGCTCGGCGATCACAAAGGCCGGAACCCCTCCGCCGCTTCCCAGATCAGCCCCCGACCCTGGGCCATCCCAGTAGGACTGGCACACCTCCGCAAAGCGCTCACTGTGCCGCTCGATCAGCTCGATATCATCGCCGATAAAGCCGATGGCTTGCGCCCTAAGAATCGATCGGCGCAGCTTCTCCCGATACATCCGCCTCGCTCGCAGTCGATTCAGACGATGGGTAGAGAACGACGTAACGATGCGGCTCCTCACCCTCCGAGCGTGAACCCACCCCAGCGATCTCCGCGACCACATCGTGGACGATCTTTCGGTCCGGCGCAGCCATCACCTCGAAAGCAACCTCGCGGCCGTCGGCTAGCACCATGTTGGCCTGCTCGACGGTGAACCGGCTGAGCGCCTCCTTGCGGCGGAGTTTGTAGCCCGAGATGTCCACGCCAACCCGGCCGGCAGCCTCGCCGGCACTCGCCTGGACCACAGACTTGGTGATCTCCTGGAGTGCCATCAACACCGATCCACGGCTGCCGACGAGAACCCCAAGGTTCTCGCCCTCGACCTCGAGGTCCATGGAGGTGTCGTCCAGGCTCCCCACCTTGACCTCGCCAGCGACCCCGAACTCGTGCATCACCCCTGCGAGAAAGGTCTGTGCGATGTTCGCAAGCTCCACACGAGAGGGAATCGCAACAGCCTCCCCTTCGGACTCCGCCCTCGCCTCAACCTGCTCATTCACTGCCGGCTCCTTTGCCTCTACGCCTGTGTTCCTGTTCCCAGCCCTCGTACGGAGTTCCCTGTCGCCGGCACCCTGATGGTCCTTGCCGGTTCTCCGCTGCCTTCTATCCCGCTTGGGCGCGGGAAACCGGGGACGCAGCCTGGCCCGGATGCGCGCCGGACGCCGCCCGAAACCCAGAAAGCTTGGCCTTCCCTCTTCGACGATCTCGAACTCAACTTCGCTGTCGTCTACGCCAAGGATATCAAGTGCGGCCTCCTTTGCCTCCTCAACATCCCTGCCCGTAGTCTCAACCCACTCCATACAGAAAGAACGCTCCTTTTAAAACGGTAAATCAGATATTCTCAAGCCGCCCACTTCGGCCTAGCGCCGGCGTTTGCGCCGATTGCTCGGCCGCTTGGCCGCTGGCCGAGCGGGCCTCGGCGGAAGTGCCGGCGGATTTGACTCTGGCGATACCGCCGCGGCCTTCAGACCGAGCAGCTTCCCGAGGATCCCTCGGGCCGGTCCCGCCTCCTTCGGCTCCACCTCCTTGGCCTCGATGACCTGGGTCGATCGCTCTGACGCCTTGCGCCTGGCCTCGAACGAGTGAGCCCGGAGTACCGGATCGTGCCTCCACATCAGCTCCTGCTGGACGATGCGGAACAGGCCGGATACCAAGAAGTAGATGACCACACCCGCGGGAACGTCAAGGTAGATGAGGCCGAAGAGAAGCGTGGAGTACTGCTGGGTCTTCGACGCCATCGGGTTCGCTGCGGCGGCCGTCGGGTTCTTGGAGATGATCTGCTGGATCTGCAGGTACTGCAGACCCACCGACACGATCACCAGTAGGTAGTAGGGGAGTGCCGAGAAGAAGCCGCCATGATAGTGAAGTGGCGTCACCGTCAGGTTAAGGCCGAGAAACTGCATCACCCCGCGGTCGGCGACCAGATGCTTGTAGAGCAGGCTCGAGTGGACGATGTACTGCGGGGTAGCGATAAGCCCGTGCTTGGTCTGAAGGGTCTTGGTTAGCCCCCTGATGACGTCGTACATCACGATCAGCAGTGGGAACTGAAGCAGCATCGGAAGGCATCCACCGGCTGGGGAGACCTTGTGCTCCTTGAAGAGCGCCGACTGCGCTTCGGCCATAGCCTGCCGATCGCCCTTATGCTGCTTCTGCAACTCCTTCAACTTGGGCTGCAAAGCCTGCATCTGCAGCATCGACTTGGTGCTCTTGATGGTGAGCGGTGAGAGCACCACCATCACCGTCACAGTGAGCAGGGCTATCGCGACTCCATAGCTGGGAATCAGGGAGTACCAAAAGGTGATGATCCCAGCCAGCAAGTCGAAGACAGGACGAAAAATCTCGGCGAGAATGCTCATCTAGTTCAAACCTCTACGCGAGTCGACATCTTCTCCGGACGCGCGCCGCTCCGGAACCGGATCGTAGCCGCTTCCTCCCAAGGGATTGCAACGAGCTATCCTTCTCATCCCGAGCCATACGCCCTTCACCGCGCCGTGCGTTGCGACGGCCTCGATGGTGTACTGGGAACAGCTCGGCAGGTAACGGCAAGGGGAGGGGCGGCCACTGCGAAGCTTTTGATACGCCTTCACCGCGCCCACGAGCGCATTTTGAACAATGTTGGCTCTCTTGCCTGCCAATTGAAGACCCTTCGGTCAAGAGCTAATAACGACTGGTTAGCCTAGTGACATCGGCAACTATGTCTGCAAACGATATATCCTTAAGTTTCCGGTTCGCCAGCACCAGGTACATCCCTGGCGGGATGCTTGCCGACCTGAAGGCTTCCTTCACCCTGCGCCTCGCGAGGTTGCGCATCACCGCAATACCGCTCTTGCGGGAGAACGCGAACGCTAACCTCACCTCTTCCTGCTCGTCGTGCAGGAAGACGAAACTCAACGACTCCCCGTGTTGCCGCCTTCCCCGCTTGCGCAAGGACACGAAGTCGTCAGCACGGGTAATCCTCCCTAACCGGGTCACCTCACGCTGAGAGGCGCGCGCGACCCTTCAACCGACGGGCTGCGAGAATGGCCCGTCCGGCCCTGGTCGACATCCTCGCCCGGAAGCCGTGCTTCCTGGCCCTCCGGCGATTGTTGGGTTGAAAAGTTCTCTTCATCGCTTCTCCATGATCCTGCGATACCAGCCATGACAGGCTAGCCGGAGAAGGGTATCCGCTGTACTTCCCCGGTCGCCGATTTTTCGATTGATTCACCCGGAAACTTTTTGGACTTGTTCGCATCCGCGCTGGAAGCGCCTCATCTATGATAAGGCGTTACGTCCGCCCTGAGAGGTTATCCACAGGCTGTTCTCCACAGGAAGGGAAAACCTTGTGGATTGAGGAGGATCAGATTGGACCAACCGGCAGTCTGGGAGAGCATCTCCGAGGAGTTCCGTTCCTACGTAGGGGAGGGCGCGTGGCGTACCTGGTTCATCACCATCTCGCCACAGACCATCAGCGCCGACGAGGTGGTCCTCACAACGCCGTCTCCACTTGCCAAGGAACGCCTCGATACTAGGTATCGCGAGGTCCTCGCGGAGATGTTCGAGCGCGCCCTTGGGCGCGAAGTGCCGGTCAAAGTGAGGGTAAGGTCAGAGGCCAGGCCCCAAGAGCAGCTGAGTCCGGAACCAACCAGAAACATATCCCAGCTTCTGCTGGCACCCGACCGCAGCCCTGCCCAGGCCAACTCCATGCTCTCGTCACCAATGGATCCGAGATACACCTTCGACGCCTTCGTGATCGGATCCTCCAACCGGTTTGCCCACGCCGCCTCCCTGTCGGTGGCGGAGACGCCGGCGAACTCCTACAACCCCCTCTTCATCCACGGGGATGCCGGATTAGGGAAGACCCACCTCCTCCACGCCATCGGCAACTACGTGCGCGAGAACTACCCAGAGCGCTACGTCAAGTACGTCTCCACCGAGACCTTCCTGAACGAGTTCGTAGACGCGATCAAGACCAACAAAACATCTGAATTCAAGACCAGGTATCGCCAGTGCGACGTCCTGCTGGTCGACGACATCCAGTTCCTGGAGAACAAAGAGGCGATCCAGGAGGAGTTCTTCCACACCTTCAACTTCCTCTACAACGGCCACGCCCAGATCGTGTTGACCTCAGATCGCCCGCCGCGCTCCTTGGCTACGCTCGAGGACCGGTTGAAGTCCCGCTTTGCCATGGGGCTGACAACCGATATCCAGACCCCGGATCTGGAAACCCGCTCGGCGATCCTGAAGCGGAAGTCGGAGGACGCCCACGTCCAGATACCAGAGGAGGTGATCGAGTTCATCGCCACCTCGATCACCGAGAACATTCGCGAGCTCGAAGGGGCCCTGACCCGCCTTGCCGCCTACTCCTCGCTGAACGGGATCCCGATATCGCTAAACCTTGCCGAGACCGTCCTCTCGGACCTGGTCAGCAACCGTCCGGGCCACCTATCCCGGAGCCCTCAAGAGGTGATTGCGGCTACGGCCGCACTCTTCGGCGTAAAACCCGAGGAGATTACCGGAAACTCCCGAAAGCGCCCGATCGCGACCGCTCGCCAGGTCGCCATGTACGTGATGCGCGAACTCACCGAGCTGAGCTACCCGCAGATAGGCAGGGCGTTCGGTGGCAAGGATCACACCACGGTAATGCACGGAGTGCAGCGGGTGCAGCTGATGATGAACTCCTCTATCGAGACCTTCGAGCAGGTCGACAAGCTATTCAAGTCGCTCAGGGCACCGCGGTGATCCGAGGGATGCAGGTCTTTCCGTATGCCGGTGGCAAAAAGGTGTGTACGGTCCTGTGGACATCGGCGGCTCTATCCACAGAGGCGGCCACCAGGAGATCCGGCTATCTTCTTAACCACCACCGTTACACACACGTCTCGGCAAACCCGGGGTGGCCTGTGATTAAAACATACCGCCTCGAGCTGCTATTTAGTCCTTTTCTCCACAATCCACAACCTCTACTATCTCTACTAGATCTACATCTATAGAAAGGGCGATCCTGTGAAATTCCAATGCAACAGGGAACAGCTGGCCGATGCCCTGCAGTCAGCGTCGCGGGCATTGAGCTCCAGGTCCTCGGTATCTGGAATCAAGTGGACGGGCAGCAACGGGTGGCTCCAGCTCGAGGGTCGCGAATCCGACATGTCGATCCAATCGGTAATCCCCTACACGGGTGTCGAGACCAGCTTTACCACGCCGGCGTCGCTCGCTCTCGATCTGGTCAAGTCGATGCAGGACGAGATGGTAGAGGTCCTGGTTGACGAGTCCGTGGTGGCGTTCAGGTCTGGTCGCGCAGAGGTGTCGCTAAACCTGCTCACTGAGTTCGAGTCTCCGACCATGCCGTTGCCGGAGGGTAACGAGGTTACCGTGCAAGGTGGCGAGCTGGCAAGAGGCATCCACCAAGTGGCGGTGGCTGGAAGCCGCGACGAGGGGCGGGATCTGGTCTACTCCGGAATGCTCTTCGCGTCGACGGGGGAGGGGCTGCGGCTGGTCGCTACCGACGGCATCCGGCTGGCTCTGCGCGATGTCACCGGCCTCGACGTGATGATGGAGGCCGACCAGCGCGAGGTGGTGATCCCGACACGGGCGGTGCGGGAGTTGGAGCGGCTGCTCTCGTCGAACTCGGACGGGGAAGGACTCAGAGTTCGCATCGGTCGGCACGAGGCCATGTTCTCCATCGGCGACACCAAGCTGGTTACCAGGCTGATCGATGAGCCCTTTCGGGACTACCGGAGGCTCACAGATGTTACCTATCACCGGGTCCTTCTTGCCGACAAGCTCCAGCTGCAGCACTCGCTGCGGACGTTGCGGAGGATGGCCAAGGAGGCGCGTAACTCGTGCGTGCTCAGGATGAGTATCAGCGACAACAACTGCGAGCTCAGCGTCAAGATACCCCAGATTGGCCAGGTCCACGAGGTTATCGACGTCAACTTCTCCGACCTCGAGTTCTCGATCGGGTTTGACCCGGATCTTTTCGCCGAGGGGATCGACGGAGTCGAGACCGACGTGGTGCGGATCGAGTTCCAGGAACCCAACCGCGCCGCTTGCATCACCAACTCGGATTCAAGAGCGTACATTTACCTGCTGATGCCGATCGTTCAGAAGTCGTAACCCCTCTTGGCTAGATGATCATCGAGAGCCTGAAAGCGAGCGGATTCCGCAACCTCTCCCGGTTTGAAATCGATATCGATCCGGGGATAACCCTGATCGTCGGCAAGAACGGCCAGGGAAAGACCAACCTGCTGGAAGCGGCGTACGCCGCGCTCTCGCACCGGTCCTTTCGTACCAGCGAGTTGGGCTCACTAATCAGTGGCACCGAAGAGTATGCCCGGCTCGGAGCCGAGTTCCGGCTTTCCGGTGATCGTCGCGCCGACATCGTCCATCTCTTCTCCAAAACCGACCCGGACCGGGTACGGCTGAACAACCGGATCATCAAGGGGAGAAAGGAGTTCGACCGCTTTCCGGTGATCGCCTTCATCCCCGGCGATGTCGAGCTGTCCCGCGGAGCTCCCGGCCTTCGCCGCGAATTTCTCGACGAGATCGGCGCGTACATCTCGCCTGGATACTCCGCTCTGATCGCCGGCGCGGAGCGGCTGCTGAGGCAGCGCCAGTCGCTTATCCGCAGTTCCAACCCCGACGTCACTACCTTGGATGTCTTCGATAGCCGCTATGCAGAGGTATCGGAGCAGGTTGCCAGAGAGCGGGAGTTGGTGGTGAGAGAGCTTGAACCGCTGGCCCGCTCCATCCACCGGCGGCTGTCGAGCGGAGAGGAGAGGATATCGATCAGTTACCGGAGAAGCTGGGAGGGCAGCTGCCTTGAGCACCTACTGAGGACGCGAAGCGAAGATATTCGCAAGGGAACTACCAGCGTCGGCTGCCATCGCGACGACCTGGCACTCTTGATCGAGGGGCAGCCGATGCGGAGCTTCGGCTCGCAGGGGCAAGCCCGTTCCGTCGCCTACTCATTGAGGTTGGCGGCCGCCAACCTGATCGAAGCGCGCTTGCAGGAGACCCCGGTAGTCATCCTCGATGACGTCTTCTCAGAGTTAGACGAGGACCGGGTGGAGCGGCTGCTAGCCGGGCTTCCGCAGTACCAGATCCTGATCTCTCACACCACGGTTCCTGACGTAGGGGTGGATATGCGGACCATTGAGGTAAAGCAGGGGGCGCTAGATGTACAAGGTGCCTGATGCCCGCCCGCCATACCGGCCAGCCGCCATCGGCGCCGTGGTGAAGCGGATCCTTCGCGAAGTCGACATCCTCCCCGAGGAGGATGGGGAGGCGATCCGGATTTTGATCAACGAATGCTTGGGCGAGGAGCTCTTCTCGCTCCTGGAGTTGGTGGACGTCTCGAGCTCCACCGTCGTGCTCGGTGTCCACAGGAGCGGGGAGATGGCGGTAAAACTGCGCCTAGGGGTGCTGAGAGAGGCGTTAAAGCGAGGAGGTTACCAGCAGCTTGTCCAGCTCAAAGTGGGTGTGTTCGGCAGCCGTGGTGCTCAACTAGATTTGAATGAGTAATTCTTGGGCGGCAATCGCAGCTTCTCGTGACGGAAAAGGGGCATTACTTGACGGCAGAAGGGGTTTCCGGCTACACAGCTAAGGACATCGTTGTCCTGGAGGGCTTGGAACACGTAAGGCTGAGGCCAGGAATGTACATCGGATCCACTGGTCCGAGCGGTCTCCACCACCTGATCTGGGAAGTAGTCGACAACTCGGTGGACGAGGCCATGGCTGGCGAGTGCACTCAGATCGAGGTCACCCTGCTAGCCGACGGAGGTTGCCGCGTGGTTGACGACGGGAGGGGGATACCGGTGGACCCCCACTCCTCTGACCCGTCCAAGTCGGCTGCTGAGGTGGTGTTGACCCAGCTGAACGCCGGCGGGAAGTTTGGAAGCAGCGGGTACAAGGTAAGCGGAGGGCTTCACGGCGTTGGCGTTTCGGTGGTCAACGCCCTGTCTAAGCGGCTTCTCCTGGAGGTCGATCGAGACGGGCTCCACTACGAGATGGAGTTCACCGGTGGAGGTCACCCAACCGGGCCGCTGAAGCAGCTGGGGACGGCGAAGAAGGGCAGGCGGGGAACTACGGTAACCTTCCTGCCTGATCCGGAGATCTTCGAAGAGGTCGAGTTCCAGGCCGCACGGGTGCTGGAGAGGCTGCAGATAATCGCGTTCTTGAACCGGGGGCTTACTGTCCAGTTCTTCGACGAGCGTCCGGGGAAGGAAACCAGCGTCGCCTACCACTACGAGGGTGGAATCGTCGACTTTGTCAAGTACCTCAACGAGCCGAAGGACCCGTTGATCAGGAAGATCGGCTACTTCTTCTTCTCGGAGACCGATCAGGAGGTCGAGGTGGCCTTCTCTTGGAATACCGGGTACTACGAGGCGGTACACTCCTTTGCCAACGGGATCGCCACCGAGGAGGGGGGAACCCACACCGAGGGGTTCAGGAAGGCGATGACCCAGGTTATCAACCGGTATGCGCGGGCAAAGGGGCTGCTCAAGGAGAAGGACGACAACCTGGCCGGGGAGGACATCAGGGAGGGCTTGACCGCCATCGTCTCGGTGAAGCTGGTAAACCCGCAGTTCGAGGGGCAGACCAAGGCGAAGCTCGGCAACGTCTCCGTCCGCTCGCTGGTGGAGCGGGTTGCCAACGAGAAGATGGCCGAGTGGTTCGAGGAGAACCCGAGGGAGGCCGGGTCGATCGTCCAGAAGGCGATCCTGGCGGCGCGCGCTCGAGCGGCGGCTAGGCAGGCCCGCGAACTGACCCGGAGGAAGACCGGTCTCGAGGGAGCCGGACTTCCCGGGAAGCTGACCGACTGCACCTCGAAAGATCCTTCGGAGTCCGAACTCTTCATAGTGGAAGGGAACTCGGCTGGCGGCACCACCATCAAAGGAAGGGATCCAAAGACCCAGGCGGTACTCCCGATCCGCGGAAAGATCCTCAACGTCGAGCGTGCCCGGATGGACAAGATGCTCGCCAATCAGGAGATCCAGTCGCTTATCGCCGCCATCGGAGCTGGGGTCGGGGACGAGTTCGACATCAGCAAGGTCCGTTACCACAAGGTGATCATCCTCGCCGACGCCGACCCTGACGGGTCCCACATCCGCACCCTGCTGCTCACCTTTTTCTTCCGGCAGATGAGGTTGCTGGTGGAGGCCGGGATGGTCTACGCCGCCCAGCCGCCTCTTTACTCGACGCTGGTGGGGACGGAGAAGGTGTACATCAAGAACGAGGTCGAGAGGCAGCAGTTCCTCAGCAGCCATCCCAACCACAAGAAGCCCTTCTTGAGGCTGAAGGGACTGGGCGAGATGGACTTCGACGAACTCAGGGACACCACTCTGGATGTGGGCCAGAGGACTCTCCTCCAGGTCACCGTGGAGCAGGCGTCCGTCGCGGACGAGGTCTGCTCGGTCCTGATGGGAGACGATGTGGAGATGCGGCGGCGGTTCATCCAACAGAACGCCGACGACGTTAGATTCCTGGATTTCTAAACCGGAGTATTATGCCTGAAGAACCACAGAACACCCAGATAGAGCTGGTCGAGCTCCAGGAGGAGATGGAGAGATCCTTCCTCGAGTATTCGATGTCGGTGATCATCTCTAGGGCCCTTCCCGACGCCCGCGACGGGCTGAAGCCGGTTCACCGGCGGATTCTCTATTCGATGTACGACAGCGGCTACCGCCCGGACCGTCCTCACGTCAAGTGCGCCAAGGTGGTCGGGGACGTGATGAGCCGGTTTCACCCCCATGGGGATGCGGCGATCTACGACGCCCTTGCCCGCATGGTCCAGGACTTCTCGCTGCTCCACCCGCTAATCGATGGGCATGGCAACTTTGGAGCCCCGGACCCGTCGACCGGACCCGCCGCCTCCAGGTACACCGAGTGCCGGCTCGCGCCGATCTCGCTGCAGATTCTCAACGGGATCGACGAGGAGACGGTCGACTTCCAGCCCAACTACGATTCGCAGACCGTGGAGCCGGTCGTTCTCCCGTCCCGCTTTCCCAACCTGCTGGTCAACGGCAGCCAGGGGATTGCGGTCGGCATGGCCACCCAGATCCCGTCCCATAACCTTGGCGAGGTGGTCGCGGCGACCGTTCACCTCATCGCCAACCCGGATGCCACTGTAGAAGATCTGATCAAGCTCGTACCCGGACCCGACTTCGCGACCGGCGGCCTGATCCTTGGCCGGGAAGGGATCCTCGACGCCTACCGGACCGGCAAGGGGTCGGTAAGGCTCAGGGCGGTGGCTGAGATCCAGGAGGGGAAGTCGGGGGCCCAGATCGTGGTGACCGAGATCCCGTTCCAGACGTCGATCGAGCAGATCTCGGAGAAGATCAAGCACCTCGTCGAGGAGAAGCTCATCGAGGGGATTCGCGACGTCCAGAACTACTCCTCGGGCGGCGAAACCAGGTTCATTATCGATCTCAAGCGCGACGCCAACCCGAACGTAGTGCTGAACAACCTTTACCGGCTGACCCCCCTGCAGAGCAGTTTCGCCATCAACATGCTGGCGCTGGTGGATGGGGTACCGCGAAATCTCAACCTGCTGAGCGCGCTGCAGGTCTACGTAGGGCACCAGCGCGAGGTGGTGACCCGGAGGTCTGAGTTCCGGCTTCGCAAGGCCAACGAGCGGCTTCACATCGTCGAGGGGTTGCTCCGCTGTATAGACCAGCTCGATCAGGTGATCGCGGCAATTCGCGAGTCGGCCGATCGGCCGGAGGCGCGGGAGCGGCTGATGGCTTCGCCGTTCTCCTTCTCCGAGCTCCAGGCCAACCACATCCTCGATATGACCCTTGGCAGGCTTACCCGGCTCGGCCGTGCCGAGCTAGAGGAGGAGGCCAGTGGTTTGCAACACACCATCGGGGAGCTTGAGGAGATCCTCGGGAATCCCGGGCGGTTGAGCCAGGTTATGACCGACGAGCTGAAGGAGGCTGCCACCCCCTTCATCCAGCCGCGCCGGTCGCAGTTCGTCATCGATCCCGGCGAGTTCTCCGCCGAGGACCTGATCGAAGATGACAGCCTGGTCGTGATGATCACCAGGTCGGGGTATATCAAGGCGGTCCCGGAATCCTCATTCAAGACCCAGAACCGGGGTGGGCGGGGTGTCATGGGCGCCAGGGTGAAGACCGAGGACGAGATCAGCCACGCGATCCCGTCGTCGATGCTCTCTCGGATCCTGATCTTCTCGTCACGGGGCAAGGTCTACCAGCTGCGGGGGTTTGAGCTCCCCCGGCTTGAGCGTTCGGCGCGGGGGACGGCGCTGGTCAACCTGATCCCGATCCAGGACGGCGAGGAGATCGCCGCCGTGCTGGGAGCAAACGAGTTCCCCGACGATCACGACCTGGTGTTCCTCACCAGCCAGGGGATGATCAAGCGGACCGCGATGCGCGAGTACGAGCGTTCCCGGCGAGACGGGTTGATCGCGATCGACCTCCGCGATGGTGATCAGCTGGTCAAGGTGGCCGAGGTCGAGTCCGCTAGGGATGCGGTGGTCTTCTCCAAAGAGGGCATCGTGATCAGGTTCAATATCGACGAGGTACGGACTACCGGGCGGGCTACCACGGGGGTCCGGGCGATGAGGCTCCATAGCGGGGACGAGGTCATCGGCGGCGGAATGGTCGACGAGGAGGCCGAGATCATCCTCGTCACCTCCAACGGCTACGGCAAGCGTACCAACTTCAACTGGTTCAATGCCCAGCGCCGGGGCGGTGGCGGCGTCAAGGGGATCAAGCTGACTGCGCGAAAGGGCGTGCTGGTAGCGGCGGAGTTCGTCACCCGCAACGACGAAATCCTCCTGGTCTCGTCGCAGGGCCAGACGATAAGGGTGAGCGTCTCCAGCATCTCCAACCAGGGGCGCAACGCCACCGGGGTCAAGCTGATGAGCCTGCAGCCCCAGGAGACCATCTCGTCGGTTAGCGTGGTTCAGGACACACCCGAGGTAAGTTGATCATGCTGACCAGGGGGAGGACGGTGCAATCGGCAGCGGCTAAGGGCAAGATCACCGTGGTTGGAGTGGGGGCGCAATCGATCTTCCGGATGGCGCTGCTCTTCTGCTCCTTCTTTTTTATCGTGGTTACCATCGCGGCGATGTTCCTGTGGGAGGTGTTCGGCATCTCCGGCTATGAGAGCAAGGCCAACAGCCTGATCGACCAGCTGATTGGCTCCTCGACCTACCACATCATCGGTTGGGAGGTGCTCTTTGTCTTTATCGGCCTTGGCGTTTTTCTAGTGCTGATCGCGTCGGTGCTGAGCTACATCTCGGCGCGGATTTTCAATCTGGTGCTCGACCTGGTAGGAGGGATCGAGCTGATCGTCGGCGGGAGTCGGCAGAGAAGAGGATAGCGACCGGATAGGGTGTTACTCCCCGGGGCTATAGCTCAGCCGGTTAGAGCGCAGCACTGATAATGCTGAGGTCGCTGGTTCGATTCCAGCTAGCCCCACCACAAAGGTGCAGGTCAGGCGGCGTGTAGAACAGGTAGGTCGCAGTGGCGGCGGCTCTTTCGCCACCATTGGTGGTGGCGAATCCCCTCCAGCGACTCCTTCGTCCGACCATGGCCGGATCGGTCGGCCCGTCCCCAGGGGGCATGAGGGACGATTCGTCTGAGTTGCCGGAGCTGTGGGACGCGGAGCGCCTGGCCGGGTATCTCGGCGTCAGCAAGCACTACGTGTACCGGCTCACCAGCGAGCACCGGATTCGCTTCGTGCGGGTCGGCAAGGGCCTGCGCTTCCGGCCCGGGGACGTCGTGGCCTGGCTCGAATCGCAGTCGGTTGCCCCGGTGTCGTTCGCATCGAGCGGAGCCTGCCGTGGCCGTCCGCGCAACCGGGACCGCGCCGCATGAGCCGCCGACCGCTGCCATCGGGTGTTCGTCGCCGCGAGTGGACCGGTGGTGCGGTCACGTTCGAGGCCAACTGGCGAGACGCTTCCGGGAAGCGGCACACCGCGAACTTCGACACCGCTTCCGAAGCCGACGCCTACCGCCAAGATCGCTTGCGCGAACGACGCCATGGCGGCACCGGAGACCCAAGTGGGGGCAAGCTCACCTTGTCGCAGTGGTGGGAGCGGTGGTCATCCACCCGCCAGGTGACATCGAGCACCAGGGCGAGGGAGCTGTCTATCTGGGCGTGCCAGATCGAGCCGGACTTCGGGGAGGTTCGCTTGGGCGATCTGCGTCGAAGCGATATCGCAGCGTGGACGGTCGCCATGTCGGGCGAGCTCGCACCGGCAACGGTGACCCGGTGCCTGGTGACGCTGAAGAAGCTGCTCACCGACGCGGTGAGCGAAGGTCTGATCACTGCCAGCCCTGCTGCCACGATCAAGGCACCCCGACAGACCCAGGTGGAGCGCCGCTTCCTGAGTGTCGACGAGCTGGCCCGCCTGGAGCAGGCGATGGCACCTCGGTGGGCGCTGGTGGTCCCCTTCGCCGCGGCCACCGGTCTTCGCATCGGCGAGCTGGCAGCGCTCAGGATGTGTGCCCTCAACCTTGCCGCAGGAGAGGTGACCGTCCGAGCGACAGCCGTGAGCGTCCCGCGCAGCGTATCCGGAAGCGACGTTCGACGCCAGATCCACGCAACCAAGACCTTTGCTGGTGAGCGCACCGTCCCGACGGTCACCCCGGCGCTTCGAACGCGGGTGGCGACGATGATCGACGAGCGAGGGTTGGGTCCGAACGACTGGCTGTTCACCGGTCGAGACGGAGGGGCCATGACACCGGGGAACTGGCGAAATCGCACATGGGCTGAGGCTGTCACGAAGGCCCGAATCGCAGACCCACAACCAACGCCTCATGCCCTCCGACACACTGCCGTAGCGTTGTGGATCGCGGCAGGGGTCGATCGTCTCACGGTGGCACGCTGGGCCGGTCACACCGACGCCGCCTTCATGGAGCGGGTCTACGGCCATCTGTGGCGTGACGACCACACCGACACGCAGAATGCCATCGATGCCCTCCTTGGCGGTGGGCAGGTGCAGAAGTTGCAGCCGGGCTGCCGAGTGGCGAGAGGATAGGACGCACCATTCGTCGATCTCGGGCACCGTTCGCACCGGCATCCCATAGGTGCCGATCTGCGCTGCGTCCAGGATGGCGACGGCCGTCGTTCTGGCGCGTCGTTCTGAAGTCGGCCTGAGACGCGAGATCGCCGACTCGAAATGCGCTGACATCCGGCGCCACTCCCAGACCCTGTCGTCTCCGGGAGCGTCATTTGAGCAGGAGAGGTCCCCTCCGGCGACTGTCTTCCCTTCTGCGTTGTTCGCGAAAGTTGCATGCGCCCAGGCACTTTGAACCGTTCCAGGTTTTGTAGAGACTCCGGTGGTCGGGTTTCTCATGCCGCATCTGGCTGAGACTGGTGAGCGTTCGATGGCCGCGCTCGAGGCCGAGGGCCTCGATGTCGGCCCCTAGGAGCGTGAGTCAGAAGCACCTCCCAGATCCAGTGCCGGGATCCCAAAATCTGCCCAATTCGGGAGTTGTGGTCTTGAGTCCTTGGTTTCTTTCTTGAATCGGGGTCGATGATCCCGATCGAGAGCCTATTCCAGGGGTTCTAGACCATTACCATCCCGGCATCCGCTCTTGCATTGGCAAGCTTTCGCAGGTTATGACAGATTGAGTGCAGCATCCATTCAGTCTGGGCTCCTTGTAGTCCTCGAAGGCGTAGGTGGCCGGCTTTCTGTTTCACCTTCATCTGTCCAAAGACTGGTTCGACGATCGCTTTGCGTCTGGCATAGTCGATGCGTCCAGGTTTCGTTCGAAGGGATCGGGCCATGCGCTCTCTTCTGGTTGCGTTCTTTGGGATCCTCCCTCGTGGAGAATCGCTCACTCGTTCGTCGTGCCTCGTGCGTCCCGTTGCGATGAGAGCGTTGATGTTCGACTCGGCAATGTGGGTAAGGTTGGCCTCCGAGCAGTAGCCTGCATCGGCCACGAAGACCCGGGGGGAGCGGGTGATGTTGGCTGCTTTGAGACTTGCCGTAGTCGCCTCGATCATAGGGATGAGTTCGTTTACATCCCCGGCGGCTTGGGTTACCCTGGTTGCCACGATTACCTGAGAGCACTCATCCACCACAGCCTGGGCGTTGTAGGCGAAGTGGAACCCATCGTTGGTCCGCATCATGCGTGAGTCTGGATCGGTGAAGCTGCGTTGGGCCTTTGGGTTGATGGGAGGCGTAGGGGTGGCCTCGGTGGAGGTGGCACCCTTTGCATCATCACCACCGGTGGCCTCGGTCTTGGCAACGGTGCTGACCTTAGCGCGCTCATCGGCTTTGGTCCGAGCCCTCTCCTTGGCCTCAGCCTCGATAGCCTCCTTGGCTTGACGCATCTTGGCGATCCGGGTCTCGCGACGACGAAGCTCCTCGGGGATCTCATCACCTCGCTTGTCAACCCCGTAGGCCGCATCCTCTGCTGAGTCGGTAGCTTCAGCCTCTGCCAGCATCGCAGCTACCTGGGCCTCGATCTCTTCAATCCTTGGCCCCAGACGTTCATAACTCATGGACTTGCGTCTTGACGCCGAGGCTCGAAGCTTGGTCCCGTCAAGGGCAATCCTGCCAAGCTTGACGAGCCCCGCCTCGCAGCACAGAACCAGTACCTGGTTGAAGAGATCACCAAGTGCCGCCTGGTGGCGACGACGGAACCGAGCCAGGGATCGATAGTCAGGAGTCGTGTTGGCACTGAGCCATCGAAAGGCGACATCAACGCAACATCTCCTCTCCATCTCCCGAGAGGAGGTCACTCCGGTCGAGTAGGCATACAGGAGAAGTTTTAACATCATCGTTGGGTCATACGGTGGCGCACCAGAGGCCTCGGTGTAGGAGTCATAGATACCAGAGAGATCCAAGCACTCATCGACGATCTCTGAGATAAAGCGTGCACTGTGATCACCTGGAAGCCAGTCATCAAGGGAGGGAGGCATGAGGAGCATCTGACCCTGGTCATAGGAGCGGAAGGTCTTGGCACTACGAACCCGAGTCTTGACCCGAGGGACAACCTGCTCCTCAGTCGGTACCGTGGTGGAATCATCGCAGCTCATAGCCACTATTTTAGCACAAGATGACCCATCAGGCCAGTTCAGATGCCATAGGCTGAGTCCGGACTCCCATTCCTTGACCCGACCTGGGAAGGGATTCTGACCCATGCTCCTAGCGCTTCCGAGACCCGCAACCCGTTCAGCGCCAGCGGTGATACCAGCGCATGCTCAACTGCAGTCCCGAGACCGGCCGCTACGAGGAGTGCTCCCACCTCGTTTCGGTCCATGCCCCTCTGTGGGATTCGTAGTCGACCCGAGGACGACGGACATGGACCGCCGGAGAGTGAGCGATGAGGCCTTCCTCATAGGCGTAGCGATAGAACCCAGTCACGGTACACAGTCGGCGACCGACGGTGGCCGTTGCCCGACCCCGAGCTTGCAGCTCCCGTCCATAGGCCTCAATGTCGCTCCGCCGAACCTCGAACAGACCCAGGTGGCGCTCATCGCAGAAGGCGACGAACTGACGACGATCCAGCGCATTGGCATCGCGGGTGAACCCCCGGTAGCCGCCCAGGTACCCGGCGAGGGCTATGCGTTCAGGACCGCCAAGCTCTGGGTCGTAGACGACGATGGCTGTCGATGTGGTGGTCATGGTGATACCTCCCGAGTGGATGGGACTCGGGGGACGAGGCGACCGGGCCCCAGATGGATGAGGTCTCCACCGTAGACACCTTCCCCAGTGGCCGACTCTGGTCGTGATAGTCCGACAATATGTGCCCCGCCAACTACCGCGAACTGACGAAGCTTGGTCACGCTAGATCGTCGATTCGGCAGCTGGGGGACCATCCAGGCGTGTGCCCGGCTAGACCGGCAGGAGCACTGACACAAGCACGGCGCCGGAGCATCGACCCAGCTCGGTGACGCCTTCGGGATGGCCTGGTGGCGGTACCCAAGCGCAACCCATTGCTGACGTGCTACACTAGATCAATGGATAATAGCTCAACGAGTTCGCGCAGCTGCTTCGTTGCCATGCCGATCAGGGCCCTCGGCACTTATGATCACGAGCACTTTGAGGCGATTTTTGAGACCGTCCGCGACCTAGTCGAGGCCATGGGGATGGAGTGCATCAGAGCTGATGAGAGCTTGTTGCCGGGGAACATCTCCAAAGTGATCATTCAACAGCTGGCGGAGAGTGATCTCGTTATCACTGACCTCAGCGACTTGAATCCTAATGTATTTTACGAGCTCGGCTTGCGGCACACATTTCGGCGCAACGGTACAATATTGATGATGGATCGCAGCCGTAGCGCGGAGATCCCCTTTGATCTGAGTCAGTATCGGGTTCTCCTGTATGAGGGCACAGTCCCCGGCGTGCGTTCGCTCACGAACGACCTAAAGGCCACAATAGCCGCCTTGTTCGATAGCGCGCCACCGAACCCCGATAGTCCGGTGCACGACTGGTTACCGGAACTGCCGAGCGACATTGTTGCGCACGGTCGAGCGACTACGGATGCATCACTGCGCTCAGAACTCGCTGAGGCACGCCTGCAGCTTGAGATGTATCGTGCGCGGTACAGCGACGCTCCGATCGAGCTAGCGGGGACGTCTGCGATCGAACTGATCCAGATTTTGCAACGAGCTGCGGCATCTAAGGAGCTTCCCTTACAAGTGCTTGAGGCAGCTGAAGCATCGGCGCAGGAACTTGACGTGACAGCGTTCCTCAAAGCGACGGAGCGATATCTGACCGCGGGCGTTGATGTGACGCCCGACGGCCTGAACAGGCTCAGCTTACGGGCAGCGTCATTGGGGTTGGCCGGACTCGCCGAGTCGATCCTCGTAGATGCCGTGTCCCGCTTCCCTCTCAACGACAAGTTGCAGCAGTCCTTGCTTGTGCGGCTGTCGCGCAGTGCGTCGCCAGATACCCGTACGCGAGCGAAAGAGGAGCTAGCCCGTCGGGCCGGGGTTGACCTAGAGACCATGCAGTTCGTAGAGGGCGCTGACCCGAGCAACACTCTGACGGAGATTGGCTTCCTACTCGAATTATTGCACGAAGAGAAGAACGACGAGGTTGGACTCACACTGATCGACGCCGCGCTCAAGAGCAGCAGTTCATTGGTTCTGCGACGGAACCATGCGCGGCAACTGGGTTGGGTGGGACAGAGTGAGAACGCCATCCTGGCCTACAAGAATATGCTGATGTCGCCGGTTATCGATCAGGAGTGTATTCATTGGTTTGGCAGCGACCTACATAACGCTGGGCTACACGTGATGGCTGCAGAGGTGTACCTTCTTGAGGGTTACTTTGATGTAGACGACTCGTCAGGCTTCTTGCACGCTGCTGGCGATCTGGCTTTCGCACTGTTTGAGCCGTTCGCCTTCGCTGCAGAGCGGGCAGCATCTCCGTACGCTACCGATCGCGACGTACCGGACAACATCGATCAAGAAACTATTGCTCAAGCCCTCAACATGGCTGTGAGTTGCCCTCAGTTCGACTTGACCGAACAAAGGCAAGTCTTAGCGACATCAACGCGGGCGGGATTGGACGCAAGCAAACTCAGTCAGCGGCCACTGGTTGACAAGTTAAGTAGAATTGCTTGGCTGCAATCTACTTATAAGTATCTGGAAAGTGACCTAACACGAGATTGCCCCATCGGAGTAAGGCTACTCAGTGAACCTGGTCGCTGAGTTGGACAGACCAACTCGCCGCAAAGCGGGTGGTGTGGACCGCCTGGCGGTGCCCTTGCGGGCTGGGGTGGTAGCTCTCTGTTCCCGATCCTCCGGTCGGGTCCAGTCACACCTTCTCCCGCGCCTGGCTCGCTGTCCGAGCCCGCGCCTGCCGATCATGTAGGCCGCCGCGTGGTGGCCTGACACTTCGGACGAGAACTGAGTGTCGAGGGGTCCCAGCCAGTGCTGGGCACCCCATTTATGTGAGCCGGTCCCGGAACTTGGCGGTAGGGATCCCCGACACCATCCGCCTGTAAGCCCGCCCACGGATGCCCCTGTTCGGACGTCGACCCGTGTGCTCGCGACCCAAACTCCTAGGAGCATGGGTCAGAATCCCTTCCCAGGTCGGGTCAAGGAATGGGAGTCCGGACTCAGCCTATGGCATCTGAACTGGCCTGATGGGTCATCTTGTGCTAAAATAGTGGCTATGAGCTGCGATGA
>JAJYHR010000158.1 GCA_021784675.1 Actinomycetes bacterium | reverse complement strand
GCTCTTTGCCAACCCGGAGGGCCTGGCCAAGCAGGGCAACCTGCTCTACGCCGCCTCGCTCAACTCCGGAGCCGCCCAGCTGGGCGCTCCCGGCCTGGGCGGGCGGGGAGGCCTGGTTGGCGGCGCCGTCGAGGGGTCGAACGTGAGCATCGGCCAGGAGCTCACCGATCTGGTGGTAGCCCAGACCGCCTACCAGGCCAACACCAAAGTGGTCTCCACCACGGCAACCGTGCTCCAGGCCCTGGTCCAGATGGCTTGACACCTCCCCGCTGGCTTGACACCTCCCCGTGCTGAAGGACGGGGATTTGGTGGCGCTTCTCACGCCAATCCGCTTTCGGCGTTGCTCCCGCGGGGAACTGCACCTGCTCGCTTCACGGAACCGCCTGAGGCCTTCAGGCTCCGGCTCGGCTTGCGCCAGCCCGTGCTGTCCACCGCGGGTCCCGCGGCAATGCTGCTGCCCGGCTGCCCGAACCTTTCCGCTGCCAGCCACTCAACGTTCACCGAGGCGTTGTGGCCGGCGTGGTCCTGGCGCCCGCAGGCTGTGCAGGTGAACACCCGTCCACATCCGGGCCGGCTTTTCGGGTCCTGTACACCGCACCTCGGGCGGCGCTGGCTCGTGCCGGGAGCCGGCACGAGCCAGATGGATTTCGCCCAGCGATCCCGAAGGAGACCTGCCAGCGCGAGCCGGGGAAGTACGTGAACGTTGCATTCCGCACCTCTCCACGAGGCGCCCGAGTCCTTCGGAAGCGTACCCAGCCGGCCTTGGGCACCCAGACCTAGGACCACTTGTGGTAGATGTGGCGCACCTCCACCGCCTGGCCTGGAAGCGAGAAGCGCAGCCTTGCCGAGTGAACCTACTCACAGAACAGGACACGGCTCTCCCTTAGATCGAGGAGAATGTAAGGATGGGAGAAGTTCAAGTCAGCAGAGGTGAGGGGCCAAAGCCGCGTCGACAGTTCGACGAAGCATTCAAGAGAGATGCCGTCAGGCTCGTTGAGACCGGGAACTCCTCAGTCAGAAAGGTGGCAGGGGTGGGGACGTCCGACGGGCTCCGCACCAGACGCGTGAAACGGGTACAGATCGTCAGCCCTACTCACGCCGTCGAAGTCCCTGTCCTACGAGGAGAACCACCTGTTCGCTCCGGCGCAATCACCCACATTCATGCCGGAAGACCCAGATTTTCGACGCCACCCTGGCCGAGTCCGAGGGAGAATCAACCGGGTCCGCCTCCTGGTCAACTTCCCACCCCAAGGTGGCCGTCTTCCGGCTGGTCAACTCGCCAAGAGGCGCCTCCTCTCGCAGATTTCCCACCGAGTTTTCCGATCCTCACCGCCTTTTCTGGGGGGCGGCAAGCTGTGGTCGGGGTCCTGCTTCGCCAGGTCGGTGGTGGAGCACCCGCCGGAGTGCTGCGCCGGTAGATCGAATCCCGGCAACGCCCGACCGGAATGGCGAGCGCCGCTTCACCCCCGGCCTGAAGGCCGGAGCGCTGCGGCGCCTTCTCGGTAGCCGTATCCGCCCTTGCTGGAGGCGTCCCAGCGCCAAGTCGCACGGGGACGGCTCTGCCGTCGCCCAAGGCGCGCGAGCCTGCGCAAAGTTGGCTTTCAGTGTCTCCGCCATGATGCCGATGCTTACAAGTGCACAAGGGAGGTGCACTTTGATCGAGGTAACTCGACTGTCAGGATCGACACTTGTCCTCAACGCGGACCTCATCGAGCGCGTAGAGGAGACACCGGACACGGTGATAACGCTTACCACCGGGGCCATCTTCCTGGTTAAGGAGTCGGCCGATGAGGTGGTGGAGCAGGTAATCGAGTACAAGGCGAAGGTGTTCCACCCGCGGATCCGCCTTAGCGACCGGCCCTCCCTATCGGTAGTCTCTCCCGATAGCGAGGACGGGTAGCCGTGGATATCGCAACTCCTCTTGGGATCGGCCTCGGCCTCATCTTCGTTATCGTCTCTATGGTGATGGACGGGGGAAACCCCGCCACGCTGATCGCGCCATCGGCGATCCTCCTGGTCATCGGCGGCACCGTTGCCGTCTCGCTCGCCGGAATCCGGTTCAAGGAGGTCTCCCGGGTCATTGGGGCGCTCAAGGCGGCGATCCTTGCCAAGCCGGTCACCGCTGACGAGACGGTGGTCTCGCTGGTCCGCTTCGCGGAGATGGCCCGCCGCGAGGGTGTGCTGGCCCTGGAGGCGGCCTCCAAGGGCATCAAGGATCCCTTTATGAAGAGCGGCGTCCAGCTGGTCGTCGACGGTGTCGACGGGGAGAAGATCCAGGAGATCCTGGAGGCCGATATCGACGCCATGCGCGCCCGGCATCGCCAGGGAGCCAAGTTCTTCCGGGACATGGCCGGGTTCTCCCCTACGCTTGGCATCCTGGGGACGGTGATGGGCCTGATCCACGTGCTCGCCAACCTCTCGTCCCCGAACACCCTGGGACCGGCGATCTCGGCGGCCTTCACCGCCACCCTCTGGGGAGTGATGACCGCCAACGTGATCTGGCTCCCGATCTCCAACAAGCTCACCAACCTTGCCGAGCACGAGCACCTGGCCAAACGGCTGGTGGTCGACGGCATCCTCGCCATCCAGGGCGGCGCCTCGCCTCGCCTCCTGGAGCAGCAGCTGCTCACCTACCTTTCCCCTGGAGACCGCTCCGGAGGCGGCAAGGCCGGCAGAAAGGCGGCCTGACCGGTGTCGCGGCGGTCCAGCCATGAAGAGGAGCCGGAGAACTCGGAGCGGTGGCTGCTCACCTACGCGGACATGATCACCCTGCTCCTGGCGCTCTTTGTCGTCCTCTTCGCCATGAGCAGCATCAGCGTAAAGAAGTTCAACGAGTTCAAGACCGGTGTCCTCCAGTCCTTTTCGACCGTCCAGCTCCAGGCGGTGATCCAGGGAGGAACGGGCGTCCTCCAGCACTCCTCGCTGACCTCCCACCCGGGGATCACGCCAGGGCCACCGCGCATCTCGATCCCGCAGGTGGGGGCGGGGCAGCCCTCCCCGCAGCAGATTGCCCAGCAGATCTCGCGGGCGCTCGCCCAGGCCAACCTGGCCCAGGATGCGCAGGTGGTGGTGGAGCAGCGCGGGGTGGTGGTGCGCCTCCTCTCCGACAAGGTCTTCTTCTCCTCCGACGCGGCCTCGCTCGGGCCGGTCGGCAGCCAGGTGGTCGACGCCATCGCCCAGGTAGTGAAGCCGCTCAGTAACGACCTGGTAATCGAGGGGTACACCGATTCGGCCCCGATTGTCGGTGGGCCGTACACCTCCAACTTCGAACTCTCGGCGATCAGGGCGGTTACGGTTCTCGAACGCTTGATAAAGGTGGATGGGATCGCCTCCAGCCGCCTCGCCGCCACCGGGTACGGCGATACCCACCCGGTAGTGCCCAACACCACACCGGCCAACATGGCGATGAACCGGAGAGTAGACGTGGTGATCTTGAACAGCCGGTCAAGCGGCCGCATCTAAGGAGGGACGATGGCAGCCAAGACGGCTGAGAAGACGGAAGCACCCCCAAAAGGGAAGAAGGAGAAGGGGAAGAAGAAGGGGAAGAAGCTCCTCCTGCTCCTCCTGCTCGCCCTCCTGCTCACCGGCGGCGGGGGTGGGTACCTGCTGCTCTCTTCGGCAAAGCGGCCGGCGAGCAAGGTCCCGCCTCCACCGGTCACCTACTCGATGCCGCAGCTCACCACCAACCTGGACGACGGCCACCTGATCCAGGTGAGCATGATCCTCATCCTCCAGCCCGGCGACTCCACCGCTGTGCTCCGGGGGGACTTGGATAAGCTCGAGAACGCGGCGATCCTCGCCTTTGGCTCGATGAGCTTCGGGCAACTCTCGCCCTCTGTGGGCCGGCTGGGGGCGCAGCAGACGCTGGCGAGCACCTTCAACACCGTGCTCCATCGAGGGCGAAAGCCCTGGGACACGGTGACCGGAGTGGAGTTCACCAGCTTCATCCTGCAGTGAAGGGCGCTTGATCTTCGGCGGCCGCCGGCGGCTTATTTCAGTTCACGCTTTATCAGCCGATGAAGTTGAGCGTGAGCGGGGAAGAGCAGCAGAAACAGCAGAGGGTCCGCGCGGTCGACTTCCGGTTGCCACGGAGTTTCGAGCGGAGCCAGCTGCGCGGTGTCGAGATCATCCTGGGCAGCGCCATGCGCCCAGCCGGGACCCTGATCGGTGCCGCGCTGCGAAGAACGGTGCGGATCGACGTAGCCGGCCTCGACCAGCTCTCCTGGGAGGCAGTGCTCACCGATCTCTCCGGCCACGGCTTGGTTCTCACCTTCGGCATGCCGCCCCTGGGCTCCCGTGCCGTGCTCTTCG
>JAJYHR010000132.1 GCA_021784675.1 Actinomycetes bacterium | reverse complement strand
TCGCGGCCTCGACCACGGCGCCTGGGTCCCGCTGATGGCCATGTACCCGGAACCCGCGGTACCGATAATGCAGCTCTCGCTCCCGTCGCTCGACCCGCGGGAGTTGCTGGCGATGGGGACGGCGCTTGCTCCGCTTCGCGACGAGGGCGTGCTGATCATCGGCTCCGGCTTCTTTACCCACAATCTGGCCGTGCTCGGCGAGGTTGAAGGGCCGGGCGGGAAGGTTCCCTCGTGGTCGAGGGAGTTCGACGAGTGGGGCAGGGAGGTGCTTGAGGCCGGGGACCTCGACCAGCTGGTCGACTTCTCCGCTCGCGCTCCCAGCGGCAGGCTGGCACACCCGCGGACCGAGCACTTCGCGCCGCTCTTCGTTACCCTGGGTGCCGCCGGGGCCGGCTCCATCGAGACGGTGATCTCCGGCTTCTGGTACGGGCTCTCCAAACGCTCGATCCAGGCCGGGTGAGCCTGGCCGCGTTGTTGCGGTAGGCCAGGATCCTGGCTAGAGTTGGTTGTGCATTGCAAGCAGTTGCGTTGGGCAGCTGCGCCGGGGACGATGCGAACTAGTTTTTGGAGGGCCGGTGGCGGGAACGATTCGCTCGATGAGGGCGAGAAGCGTCACGTACCGGGAGCACCCCGGCTACAAGTGGATCGTCCTCTCCAACACCACCATCGGCGTTCTGATGGCGACCATCGACGCGTCGATCGCCCTGATATCGATGCCGGAGATCTTCAACGGGATAAAGCTCAACCCGCTCGCTCCGGGAAACACCTCCTACTTCCTCTGGGTCCTGATGGGGTATATGGTCGTGACCGCGGTGATGGTGGTCAACTTTGGCCGCCTGGGCGACATCTACGGCAGAGCACGGATGTACAACCTGGGGTTCGCCATCTTCACCCTCTTCTCGGTGGCGCTGTCGGTCACCTTCCTTCATGGCGTCGATGGCGCCCTCTGGCTGATCGTGATGCGGATCTTCCAGGGAGTGGGGGGAGCCTTGATCTTTGCCAACAGCGGGGCGATCCTCACCGATGCCTTCCCGGCGAACCAGCGCGGGATGGCGCTTGGCATCAACAACATCGTCGGCATCACCGGCACCTTCCTCGGGCTGATCTTGGGCGGCATTCTCGCCCCTATCTCCTGGCGGCTGGTCTTCCTGGTCTCGGTTCCGGTCGGGTTGGCGGGAACGGTCTGGGCCTACCTGGTCCTCCACGATCTTGGCCAACGGGTCTCCGCCCGCATCGATTGGCTGGGTAACGTCGCCTTCGGGGCTGGGCTGATCTCCGTGCTGGTCGGGATTACCTACGGCATCCAGCCCTACGGCGGGCAAACCATGGGATGGGCGAACCCGGGAGTCGACGCCGCCATCGGCGGAGGTCTCGCCATGCTTGTTGTCTTCGCGATCATCGAGCTCAAGGTGGCGGAGCCGATGGTCAACGTCCGCCTCTTCAAGATCCGGGCCTTTACCGCCGGCAACATGGCAAGCCTGCTCTCGGCGCTAGGGCGTGGCGGGCTGATGTTTATCCTGGTCATCTGGCTGCAGGGGATCTGGCTTCCCCGGCACGGCTTCAGCTATTCGGCGACGCCGCTGTGGGCGGGGATCTACCTGCTGCCGCTCACCGTCGGGTTCCTGGTTGCGGGCCCGATCTCCGGAGTGCTGTCCGACCGCTTCGGCGCTCGGCCCTTCGCCACCACCGGGATGCTGGTGGCCGCCCTCTCCTTCCTGGGCCTAGAGCGGTTGCCGGTCAACTTCTCGTACCCGTACTTTGGCCTTCTCCTCCTGATCAACGGGCTGGCCATGGGGATGTTCGCCTCCCCCAACCGCGCCGGGATCATGAACAGCATCCCGGCCCGCGAGCGGGGCGTTGGATCGGGGATGGCGTCGACCTTCATGAACTCGGCGATGGTGCTGTCGATCGGTGTCTTCTTCAGCCTGATGGTCTACGGGCTGCAGTCCCACCTTCGCTCGGCGCTCTACACCGGCCTCTCCGCCCAGCACGTCCCGGCGGCAGTGGCGAGATCGATCTCCGGACTCCCGCCGATCTCGACCCTGTTCGCCTCCTTCCTCGGCTACAACCCGATAGCGAAGATCCTCGGCCCGCGCCTGCTCTCCGCGCTGCCGGCGGCAAATGCCCGCTTCCTCACCGGCAGGGAGTTCTTTCCCGACCTGATCTCTCCCGCATTCGGCCACGGCTTGACCGAGGCTTTCACCTTTGCCGCCGTCGCCTGCGTCGCTGCGGCCTGGGCCTCCTGGCTCCGCGGCGGCCGCTATACCGCCGAGAGCCTCGAGGCCGATGAGGCTCTGCAGGCCGCTCGGCACGCCCACCCGCAGGTGGCGTTCGAGGAGGGGCTAGGCGGGTAGCGTGGTGGTAGCCAGCGCGGTGTGCCGCCGCGTGATGCTCGGGAGTAGGGATGGTGCAGGTAGCGGTTGCGGTGGCTGGCGGGGTTCTCTACCTGTTCGTCCTGTGGTCGGTAGCCGCTCCCAAATACTTATGCATTTATATGCACCTCTTTTGTTTTCGCTCTCCAGCCGCCTTCTTGTGTTCTGCCCTATCCACGGGGACAGAACTAAGACGAGTCGGTGGTTGCACACCTCCCACGTCCAACTGGGGTTGTCGTGGTACGCTTGGAGTCCTGCCGTGAGCGGTAGCCTTGGCATCCACGAGGGGGCTTCGGCTTTCCATTCGGCGTAGGAACCTCTCGTCAAGGGTCTTCTTCACTTGCCCATAGGGGGCGAACCGGTCGATCTGGTGATCTTCGATCCTTGACTTGATGTTCATGGAGGCTACGTGATCTGCATCGCCCTGCCAGTTGCAGTCCCAATAGGGGTTACGGCAGTGAAACGTATCCCCGTGCCGGTTGTCAGAAGAGACATACCCACACGTTGGATCGGGACATGCTTGGCTGGTGTAGGCCGCGTTGACCGTTTTGATGCCGGAACCTCCGGCATGCGCATGTGAACCTGCTCACCGATAACGCCAAGACCGCCGCAACGGCTCACATCGCAAACGTCGCCGTGATCAACGTCGCCATGGTCAAGTTCTCGGCCGCGTACGGATTCACCCTGCGGACATGCATTCCCTACGATCCGGCTTCGAAGGGAGGCGTCGAACGAGCCGTACGTGTGGCAAAGGAGCACCTCTGCTCGCGCGAGACCAACCTGGTGGCCAGGTACGAAAGCACCGCAGCCCTCAAAGAAGCCATCGATGCCTACAACAGGGAGATCAACGCCGAGGTGCGCTCCGGCTCGGGAGCTCTCCCCGAGCTCGTGCTCAAAAAGGAGCAGGCGGCCTTCTCCCCGCTGCCCAAGACCCCCTACGTGGGGGCCTATGGAGTCGAGCGCCGCCCAGAAGCCAAGCGCCCCATCCCCGACCGCAAGCGCAGGGGCTTTCATCCCTCGCGATCTCAGATCCAGGAGCAGCTCTTTCCAGGACTGGGCGGACTCGCGCACTCCGTCCTCGAGCGCCACCAGGTGCTTCTTGCCGCTCTCGTCGACTCCCACGATCACCAGCGCGCACAGCTTGGGATTGTCCCCCCGTATCTGCTGGTAGATCCCGTCGGCATAGATGTAGGTGAAGCGTGTTCCAGGGAGATCCCGCCTGCCCCAGGCATCCAAGCCCGCCGTCCACTCCTTCTTGAGCGAGGAGACCACGCTCGGGGTGAGCTTCTTGGCCCCCTCCCCGAGAACCACCTCGAGCACACCGGCCATGTCGGCTTCGGAGACGCCTTTGAGATAGGCGTATGCCGCCCAGGCCGAGATGGACTTGGAGCGCCGCAGGTACTTGGGGACCAGGGTGGAGGTGAAGTTGACGCTACCGCCGTCTTTGGACCTGATGCGGGGGACCTTGACCTTTACGTCGCCGATGGCGGTGGTCACGCTTCGCTCGGGCAGGTATCCGTTGCGGACGGCACTGGCACCCTCGGCCTTGAGCTCGGCGACCACCGATGCCACCTCGGTTTCCAGTGCCGCGGCGATCAGCCTTCTGGCATGGGCTCGAAGCACTTCGGTGATCGCGTCGGTGATGAGCGCTGCCGGGTCATCATGCGAGCGCGGGTTCTGGGCGAAGTCGGGCGATAGCATTGTCACGGGTTCTGGGATCTCCTTCTTGAGATTTTTGTACCAATGACATTTCAGCCGGAGATCCCGCCCGACCAAGCTCCCCGGCCACTTTCCGTCTCGTCACCCTTGAGGCATCAAACACAACTTTTCTGCATAGCTCAGGGCTGGCGCGTGAACTACGAGTCGGTCGGGCAGCGGCTGGCGCGAGAGATCGACGCCGTTCCCGCGTTGTGGTCGAGGGCTCCCGAAGACGGGGTCGAGATCATCAACCCGCGCTGGG
>JAJYHR010000189.1 GCA_021784675.1 Actinomycetes bacterium | reverse complement strand
CAAAGATGAGAACCATGCCGAGGTCGGAGGTAAGCGCCCTGACAGCGTTCAAGAAACCCGGCTCAGGTTCGATATACCCCGCCTGAACCGGCTCGACAACTACCGCACCGACCTCGCCGCTTCGCCCCTTCAAGATCCGGGAGGAGCTCTCAACATCGTTGAAGGGAAGGACAACCGTGTGCTCCAGGTGATAAGCGGCGAGCCCGAGCGAGTCCGCATGGGCTACCGGGTCTCCACCTCCCGGACGCCGGCCGCCGGTCGTGTTCACCAGAACCCGGTCATGCCCCCCATGGTAGTGCCCGTCGAACTTGGCGATATGAGTCCGCCCGCTCGCGGCCAGCGCGATCCGGATAGCAAGAAGCGTCGCCTCCAGGCCGGAGTTGGTGAAGCGCACCGTGGCGATGCTCGGAAATCGCTCGCTGATCTTCCGCGCCATCACGCGCTCGAGCTCGTACGGCATCCCGAACGACGTCGTACCGTACCCCTCCAGCGCCTCCGCGATCGCCCGCCTCACCACCTCGTGGCCATGGCCGAGCGCCAGCGCTCCAAAGGAGAGCAGGAAGTCCACGTACCGGCGCCCATCTGCGTCGGTGAGCCACGACCCCTCCGCCGACGCGAACGAGAGTGGGTGCGGATCGAAGTACTTGATGTTTCCCTGTACACCTCCCGGAATCAGCCGGGCTGCCTCCCGAAAGGCTCGGGCCGACGCCGCCGTCTCGCCAAGGTACCGCTGGCGCAGCAGATCGAGGTCCACTCCCACCTCCAAATCGCTAACCTGGGAATTCCCAGCCACAGCCTAGCCCGGCTACCCTCCTCCGGGGCCGCGCGCCTCCCCGCCTACGGCAGCGCCGCCGGCTCAAAGCTTGCCATCCCCTCGAGCTCGGCTACCGACCTAGCCCCCAAGAGTTGCATGGTCCGCCGCGTCTCCGCCGCAAGAAGCGCAAGCGCGCGCTCGACCCCCACCGACCCGCCCGCCATCAAGCCGTAGAGGTAGGCGCGGCCGACCAGGACCATTCGCGCACCCAGTGCGACCCCTGCTACGGCATCCGCACCGCTCATCACCCCGCCGTCCAGAAGCACCTCCATCCGGTCGCCGACGGCATCCAGCACCGGTCTCAGCAGTGACAGCGGCAGCGGGCTCCGGTCGAGCTGCCTTCCCCCATGGTTGGAGAGCACGACCGCGTCGACGCCGACCGCCGCGAGAAGCTCGACATCATCGATGCCCAGTGCCCCCTTGACGACGATCGGCCCGGCCCACAACCCCCGAAGCCACTCCACGTCCTCGAGCGTGATCGAAGGGTCGAACATCCGGTTGGCGATCTCGGCCGCCCCGCCCCCCTGCGACGAGAGGGTGGCGAAGCGCACTGGATCGGAGGCCAGCGCGTCGATCCACCACATCGGATGGAGCGCCCCCTCGGCCAGTGCAGACCAAGTGGCCACGGGCGGTATCGCCAGTCCGTTGCGGGCGTCCCGAAGGCGGTTTCCGGCGACCGGCATGTCGAGCGTGAGGATTAGCGCGTAGAACCCCGCCTCTCTGGCCCGCTCGACCAGCTCCCGGCTCGCGCCCCTGTCCCTCCACAGGTACAGCTGGAACCAGGGCTCGGTGATCGCTCCGGAAGCGGCGAGCTCCTCTGGAGTGGTGGTTCCCACCGTCGAGAGCGCGTAGGGCACCCCCAATCCGGCAGCCGCCCTAGCGACCGCGATCTCCCCTTCGGTGTGCATCAGCCTGGTAAAACCGGTAGGACCCAGCCCAAAGGGTTGGCTGTACCGCCGGCCCAGGACCGTGACGCTGGTATCTACCTCCGCAACGTCCCGCAGAACGCGGGGATGAAACTCGACTCGATCCCAAGAGCTGCGCGATGACCGGAGGCTTACCTCTCTCTCCGCAGCCCCGTCCACGTAGTCAAAGACAGCCTTGGGAGCTCGGATCCGGGCCATCCGCCGCAGCTCCACCAGCGATGCTGCACGCCGGACCCGCGAGGTGTACCCGAAGCTCCCCAACCCATCGTCAACGGCCCCGAGCAACCGCTGGACCCTCTCTGCAGCATCACGGATCATCTCAACCTGCCTCCACGGGACCGCTGCCTACGATCCTATCCGAAGAGCCGTGATGGCGTGGGGTGCTCGCCGCCGGCAGCGCCTGCCCCAGAGACCCCCGCCCTCTCCTCCCGGGCGGACTTTCTTCCTCACCGATCCGGGACTAAAGTCCTCACCTCCGTTTTTCAGCCCCGCTTCCGCCAAGACCGAGGTAGCGTTTTTACATGCCGGTCCCACTACCCCCCCTTGAGGGGCCGGCATAAACTCTTTTTCGGCCCGCCGCACAGGTGCATCGGCTGGAGGCCGCAGCCGCTCCGCTGTTATGCTCAACGCTATGCCGATCTACCGATTGGGGAACCGAGTCCCCACCATCGACCCATCCGCCTTCATTCACCCGGACGCCGTGATCATCGGCGCGGTGACCGTCGGCCCCCACTCGACGATCTGGCCCGCGGCGGTCCTGCGCGGCGACTACGGATCCATAGTCGTAGGCGAGCGGACCTCGGTGCAGGATGGAACGGTGGTGCACGCCACCGCCGAGCTCCCGACGCTGATCGGATCGGAGTGCGTTGTCGGCCACCTGGCCCACCTCGAGGGGTGCGTTGTCGAAGACAACGTTCTAGTCGGCTCCGGTTCGATCCTGCTCCATCGGGTTCGGGTCCGGCGCCACGCCATCGTCGGAGCCAACGCCGTGGTCTCCAACGACACCGAGGTTCCCTCCTACTCCATGGCGCTTGGGGTGCCGGCAAAGGTGTTCGCGAATCGAGTGGCGGAGGGGGCGATCCAGCCCGCGGTCGAGCTCTACGTGCAGAACGGCATCCGCTACCGGCAAGAGCTAGAGCGGATCGGGTAGCCTCGGCTCGGCTACCGCGAAGGTCCTTCCCAGCAGGCTGGCGAGAGCGACCGGCCTGCCATACACCTTCGAAACCATCCCGGCCGTAAGGACCTCCTCCCTCGGTCCGAAGACCGAGAAGCCCGGCCCCAGCAGGAGGATGTGGCTTACCGAGGCTGGGATCTCCTCGGTGTGATGGGAGACGACCAGCAGGGCGTCGGGACCGCCGTCCCGCGCCATCAACGCCTCTAGCGAGCCGATCATATCCTCACGGGCCCCAAAATCTAGGTGGGAAGCCGGCTCGTCAAGGACGATCAGCCGTGGAGACCCGAAGAAGGCCCGAGCAAGCAGTATCCTTTGCCGTTGCCCGGAAGAGAACTCCGACACCGGCGAGTCCCGCTTGTCGAAGAGGCCTACCACCCGCAAGAGCTCCGCCGCATTCAACCTCTCTTGGTCGGACAGTTGAAACCAGGCGGCTCGCAGGCCGGCGTACCGCCCCATGGCTATCGCTTCGACCGCCGTGGTCTCGGGAGCGAGCTGTCGCGCGAGTTCGTCGGAGAAGAACCCGATCTGGGACCGGACGCTACGGATGTCCACCCTGCCCACGGTCCTACCCAGGATCTCCACGCTGCCTGCGCTCGGTCGCAGCCTTGCGGCCAGAATCGCGGCGAGCGTCGACTTGCCGACTCCGTTCGGGCCCAGGACGCCAACCCTTTGACCAGATCCGATGGCAAGATCCAATCCGCTGAACACCTCGCGGCCGCCGCGAACCACCGCCAGCCCCTGCACTCGAACCACGTGATTCATAACGCCGATCAACCTAGCGGGCACGCGACAAGCGATCCCCCGCTCTCCCGGGGCGCCATGCCTGGCAAAACCCTCTCCAGGGTGTAAAATAACCCCGCTACGTCGGCGTAAGCACCGCCTCGCCGAAACGGGCTAGAACATTTCAAGGTAGCGGCAGTTGCTGCCGATAGCCTGACTTGAGGGGTGCGAATGGCGATTCTGTCGGGTCTTGGATTGCTAGGGGCCAACGGTGAGCGTGCCGTGCAGGCCTACCTTGAAGAGTTGGCGGTGGCCACCGGCGCCATCGGCGTGATGATCGCTCGCGACCTCGATGGCCGCTATCTGATCGAGAGTATCCAGGTGTCCCCGCAGATCCTCCGCGAGGGTGATCTGGTCACCCTCGAGAACGCTACCGACATCACCTCGCCAGACTCCCCCCGGGACCGGGGCCCCGGCCGTATCGAGGCCGATGTAATCGGCTTCTCCCCGCTTCGATCCCTGCTGGTGGTGCCCTTCAGCCCGGCCCGTGAGAGCAGGCTCGCGACGGTGATCTTCTCCAACCGGGAGATCAGCACTCCGCCAAGCGCCGTGGTCGGCCTCGCCAGGGGCCTCGAGATCCTGATCGACTGTTCCCTCGACTACGAGAGGCAACGCCGCGGCTTCGAGGATCAGCTCGCCATCCTCGGCGATCGTGCCCAGCGCGATCC